>NZ_JBYVYM010000003.1:0-341770 GCF_058148225.1 Pseudomonas sp. DF5 | reverse complement strand
GTTACCGCCCAGAGCAATGACGATACGCATAGTGCAGATCCTTCTAAACAAAGAGGGTGCGTGCAACTCGGTCCCCTGTGAAAACCGGATCAAGTGTGGGAGCGGGCTTGCTCGCGAAGACGGTGTAACAGACAACATTGATGTCGACTGACACACTGCCTTCGAGAGCAAGCCCGCTCCCACATTGACCGTGTGCGTCAGTGGGAGCTGCGTCGTTTTACAAATCAGCCAGGGTCGACACCAGAATCGCCTTGATGGTGTGCATGCGGTTTTCCGCTTGCTCGAAGGCGATGCAGGCTGGCGACTCGAACACGTCATCGGTCACTTCGATACCGTTGCTCAGGTTTGGATACTGCTCGGCGATCTGTTTGCCGATCTTGGTATCGCTGTTGTGGAACGCCGGCAGGCAGTGCATGAACTTGGTTCGCGGGTTGCCGGTGGCTTTCATCAGTTCCGCGTTGACCTGGTACGGCAGCAACTGTTTGATGCGTTCGGCCCAGGCTTCAACGGGCTCACCCATCGACACCCAGACATCGGTGTGGATGAAGTCCACGCCTTTGACGGCAGCCTTGGGGTCTTCGGTCAGTGTGATGCGAGCACCGCTTTCCTCCGCATATTTTTTACAGCGAGCCACCAGATCATCTGCCGGCCACAGGGCTTTTGGCGCGCAGATGCGCACGTCCATGCCGAGTTTTGCGCCGATCAGCAGCAGCGAGTTGCCCATGTTATTGCGGGCGTCGCCCAGGTAGGCGTAGCTGATGTCGTGCAGCGGTTTATCGCTGTTCTCACGCATCGTCAGTACATCGGCGATCATTTGTGTCGGGTGATACTCATCCGTCAGTCCGTTGAACACCGGTACGCCGGCGTACTTGGCCAGTTCTTCGACGATTTCCTGCTTGAAGCCACGGTACTCGATGGCGTCGTACATGCGCCCGAGGACGCGGGCGGTGTCCTTCATGCTTTCCTTATGGCCTATTTGTGAAGAGCCCGGGTCGATGTAGGTGACGTTGGCGCCCTGGTCATAGGCTGCAACTTCGAAGGCGCACCGGGTGCGGGTCGAGGTTTTTTCGAAGATCAGCGCGATGTTGTTGCCTTTGAGGTGTTGCTGCTCGGTACCGGTGTATTTGGCGCGCTTGAGGTCGCGGGACAGGTCCAGCAGATAACGCAATTCGCGCGCGGTGTGGTGCTCAAGGCTCAGCAAATTACGGTTGTGAATATTAAAGGCCATGTCGGGTCTCCCTTGAATGTCGGTTGTCCTGAGGCCTGTGCTCGATGAACACAGGCCGGGATGAGCAAATCAATAATCGATGGGGTCGCGAATGATCGGGCAAGTCATGCAATGGCCGCCGCCACGCCCACGACCAAGTTCGCCGGCCGTGATGGTGATGACTTCCACGCCGGCCTTGCGCAGCAAGGTGTTGGTGTAGGTATTGCGGTCGTAACCGATGACCACGCCCGGTTCCATGGCCACCACGTTATTGCCATCGTCCCATTGCTCGCGCTCGGCGGCGAAAGCGTTGCCACCGGTTTCGACGACGCGCAGCGCCTTGAGGTTGAGAGCCTTGGCCACGGCATCAAGGAAGTGGGTTTCTTCGCGGCGGATGTCGATACCACCCGGTTTGCTTTCGTCAGGGCGCAGGGTGAAGGCGACGATCTGGTTCACCACTTCGGGGAAAATGGTCACCAGGTCGCGGTCGCAGAAGCTGAACACGGTGTCCAGGTGCATCGCGGCACGGGATTTCGGCAGGCCGGCAACAATGACCCGTTCCACCGCTTTGTTCTTGAACAGGTTGACCGCCAATTGGCCGATGGCCTGGCGGGACGAGCGCTCGCCCATGCCGATCAACACCACACTGTTACCGATCGGCATCACGTCGCCACCCTCAAGGGTGGCGCTGCCGTGATCCTGGTCGGGGTCGCCGTACCAGATCTGAAAGTCGGCGTTGGTGAACTGCGGGTGGAACTTGTAGATGGCGGTGGTCAGCAGGGTTTCCTGGCGGCGCGCCGGCCAGTACATCGGGTTCAGGGTCACGCCGCCGTAGATCCAGCAGGTGGTGTCGCGGGTGAACTGGGTGTTGGGCAGCGGCGGCAGTATGAAGCTGGAGTGGCCGAGAAAATCGCGGAACATTTGGATGGTCTTGCCACCGAAACTGTCCGGCAGGTCGTCGGCGGAAACCCCGCCGATCAGGAATTCGGCAGTCTTGCGTGGCTCCAGGCTGCGCAGCCAGGAACTCACCTCATTGACCAGGCCCAGGCCGACCGAGTTGGCGGTGATCTTGCGTTGCAGAATCCAGTCCAGCGCTTCAGGGATGGCGACGATATCGGTCAGCAGGTTGTGCATTTCCAGCACGTCGACGTTGCGTTCGCGCATTTTGGTGACGAAGTCGAAGTGGTCGCGTTTGGCCTGGGCGACCCACAGCACATCGTCGAACAGCAGTTCATCGCAGTTGTTCGGGGTCAGCCGCTGGTGGGCCAGGCCGGGGGAGCAAACCATGACTTTGCGCAGTTTGCCGGCTTCGGAATGGACGCCGTACTTAACTTTTTCGGTGGTCATTGCAGTAATTCTCCGAGTGAGGGGTCACAGGGTCAGGAAGCCGGCATACAGCCCGTAGGCCGCCACCAGGGCACCCACGACGACGACGACGAAAATCAGCTTCTCGACATTGGTGAAAACCGGTTTGTCGACTTCACGCTTGGCCTTGGCGAAGAGGATCACACCGGGGGCATACAGCAGGGCGGAGAGCAGCAGGTACTTGACGCCGCCGGCGTACAGCAGCCAGACCGCGTAGGCCAGGGCGATGGCGCCGATGATCAGATCCTTGCGCCGTTCGGCTGCGAAGCCTTCGTAGCTCTCGCCGCGCACTGCCAGCAGCAGGGCATAGGCTGCCGACCACAGGTACGGCACCAGAATCATCGAGGTGGCGAGGTAGATCAGCGACAGGTAAGTGCTGGCCGAAAACAGCGTGATGATCAGAAACAGCTGCACCATCGCGTTGGTCAGCCACAGCGCGTTGGCCGGTACGAGGTTGGCGTTTTCACGGCGCAAAAACGCCGGCATGGTGTGGTCCTTGGCGGCGGCGAACATGATCTCCGCGCACAGCAACACCCATGACAGCAACGCCCCGAGCAAGGAAATGATCAGGCCGACGCTGATCAGCACCGCGCCCCAGTGACCGACCACGTGTTCGAGCACCGCGGCCATCGACGGGTTCTGCAGTTTTGCCAGCGCAGGTTGGGTCATGATCCCCAGGGACAGCACGTTGACCAGCACCAGGAACAACAGCACGGTGATGAAACCGATGACCGTGGCTTTACCCACGTCGCTGCGGACTTCGGCACGGGCCGAGAAGATGCTCGCGCCTTCGATGCCGATGAACACCCACACGGTGACCAGCATCATCTTGCGCACCTGGTTCATCACGCTGCCCAGGTCCGGATTTTTCAGGCCCCAGATGTCGGCGGTGAAGATCTCCAGTTTGAACGCGAACAAGGTGATCAACACGAACAGCAGCAGCGGTACAACCTTGGCGATGGTGGTCACCAGGTTGATGAACGCCGCTTCCTTGATTCCCCGTAAAACCAGAAAGTGCACCGCCCAGAGCAGCAGCGAGGCGCCGATGACGGCGGCCACGGTGTTGCCTTCGCCGAAGATCGGAAAGAAGTAACCGAGGGTGCTGAACAGCAGAACGAAATAACCCACGTTGCCCAGCCAGGCACTGATCCAGTATCCCCAGGCCGACGAAAAACCCATGTAGTCGCCGAAACCGGCCTTGGCGTAGGCATAAACACCGCCATCCAGTTCAGGCTTGCGATTGGCCAGGGTTTGAAAGACGAAAGCGAGGGTCAACATGCCCACTGCGGTGATTGCCCAACCAATAAGAACAGCACCGACATCAGCACTGGCGGCCATGTTCTGGGGCAAAGAGAAGATCCCGCCACCAATCATTGAACCGACCACTAATGCCACGAGCGCGCCGAGTTTCAGTTTTCCGGGGGATTCAGACATTGCATGACTCCAATCCAATAGAGGGGATAACGAAATTAATTTCGTTAGCTATGCAATAACCAATTTTGTTCAAGTCATACTTATTCCTTGGCGATAAAGTCGCCATAAACGATTCGCCCAGACAAGCTGCCGAGACCAGCCTTGAAAGACACGAAAAACAAGTACGTAGATTGACGCTAGTATGTTTTTTCGGTTTGGCAAATTTTAATTACTTAATGAGAAAATCGAACTAACCCATTGAAAAACGTAGATGAAATGGCTATTACCGATGGCGATCGGTAGTGCGATTGGCTATATGTTTAGACTTTTTATCTTTAGTTGTTCCAGGCGCGCAAGTTTCCTTATGACCCTTACTGCATGGGGCTAATGGGTTAAATGGAGGCGACACCGGCGCTTTCACCGTGCCCATGGGCGAATTCTGGTGCATTGTCGCCGGAGCCGCCTATGCTCTGAACAAGGTCACGATATCGTCAGGCATACGAACTTTTTGTTAGTTCGACAATGCGTGGACTCAAACCGCGACCGGAAACATGACCTGCGTTTCTGATGCCTTGCTAAAAATCGGCTTGATCCAAGGAGCACACACCATTATGAACCTGTCCCGAAAACTGTTTATAGGCGCTGCGCTGGCCAGCTTGCTGGTCGGAGGCTGCACTTCTAAGGTCACTGAGCGTGAGCAGTATTCCGGCTTCCTTTCCAACTACAACAATTTGCAGCAGGTCACCACCACCAGCGGCGAAACAGCCATGCGCTGGGTGAGCCCGTCGTGGAATCCGAATGCCTATAACACCGTGGCCTTCAACAAGCTTGAGCTCTACCCGGCGCCACAACCCAACGAGCGGGTTAACCGACAAACCCTGGAGGAATTGCAGAGCTACATGACCAGCAAGACCAAAAGCGTTCTGGGCCAGAAATATAAGGTTGTGTCGAGCGCAAAATCAGCGCCCCCAGGTTCAAAAACCTTGATCATGCGCGCGGCGATCACCGGGGTGAATGCCGAAAACGAAGGTATGAAATGGTATGAAGTGGTGCCGGTCGCCGCCGTCGTCGGGGGTGTTTCTGCTGCCAGCGGCCATCGCGATCAAGAGACCACACTGTTCATCGAGGCAGAGTTTATCGATGCCAGTAACAATCAGACGGTGGCCAAAGTGGTGCGCAAAGTCTTTGGCAGTACGCTGTCCAACACCAGCCAAAAGATCACCACCAAGGATTTCAAAGTGGCGATCGACAAGCTGAGCACTGATTTGCAAGCCTTCATCAAATAGCGGGATCAACCAACGGCTACGCTTCTGAAATCTTTTCATTCGAGCCTAAAAAGGAGGGTACGAAAAACATGAGCAGCCCCCAGGACGACACTGCACCCAACTCTGCCGGTTGGCGCTTCAAACTGGGCATCGTGATTATCTGTTTGATACTGGGATCCTGGCTGTTGGTGCCACTCGCCGCCGCCGCGGATGTGCCCGGCCCAAAAATTGCGGCGCTGACCGGCATCCTGTTTATCAGTAACAAGATCATGTTGATCCTCGCCATTGCCGTCATGGGCAAGTCCGGCTTCCAGCAACTCAAGCGCAGCGTGTTTGGCTACGTCTCCACGCTCGCACCGGCGGATCTGGAAGTAGGCCCGGCACGCCATCGAATTGGCCTGGTGATGTTTTGCCTGCCGCTGATCTCATCATTTCTCGAACCCTATGTGGACACGCTGTGGCCGGGATTGAGACCGAACCTCTGGCAGGTCCAGGCGCTGGGCGATGCCATGTTGATCGGCAGCTTTTTCGTACTGGGGGGGAATTTCTGGGACAAGGTGCATGCGTTGTTTATCCGCACGGCACGTGTTGTTAGCGTGAGTACGGTGTGATTGCCGTAGCGGGGGAGGTGAAGCGTCATCAAGGACACCAGCCATTTAAAGGGCTCTGAAGTAGCTTTATGAGCCCTGCATTTGGCAACTATGTTGTGCCGATGCCCATTTGACTTGAGGTGGCCAGGTAAGTCTGGCTATTCTCGATCTACGGAAACCACCTTCCAACTGTCATCTGGATCAAAGCGCTTCATCGACTGCGCTACTTTGTCACCTCCTGGCCCCAAGTCTTTTTCGAACACCTGTCCTTCGTGACTGATCATAAAACTCATCACCCCCGTGTCATTGTATTTCGCCGGCCAGGCAATCAGTGCAAAGCCTCGGCTCATCTTGTCACCGATGTGGTAGCTGTAGGCGCCACCGGGTGCCGAAGGACCTTGGCCATCAAGGATGCGGAAGTGGTAACCATGCCAGTCTTCGCCCGCAATGGCTTTACCGAACTCGGGACCCAACGGGCTGATCTGACCGCTATCGTCGTCCGCCCAATAGAGCCCGTCGTGCTTGCCGGTGGTGCTGAAGATTTTCTGCGCATACTCGAGTGCGCCGTCACCGTCACGATCCAAAGACGCATAGTCCATCTGGGCGTCATGATAGGTCAGCACCGATTGCAACGCAGTGAGTTCGTTGCGGCCAATTCGACGTGCACGGATTTCGGCACTACCGGCGTTGAGGTCGAAGCGCCAACCATTCGCGCCCTTTATCATGGGTATAGGCAGTGTCCAGTTGTCACCGCCAACTGACAGGATCGCCTTTTGGTCACCGGTCTTTTCAATGTGGTGTTGCTCGCGGTACTGCTCCAGAAACGCATCCACATCACTGCGCTGCACGCCTTCGCGCGGGATGAAACTGCGCCATTCATTACCCAGCAAGTCTGTCAGGCGTGCCTGATCGGCGTGTTCGGTACCCAGTGCTTCGACGAACGCTTGAGCGGCTTTTTCTGGCGTTGGAAATGCCTGCTGTGCGTTGACAGTGCACGACCACGCCAAGCTACCCACTATCGCCAAGGCTTGAGGAAGCAAGCTCATGAGTGTCTTCACTCGAGGATTGTTTTTCAACGACGGCCCCCCCTTTGACGCGCGGGTGGATTGGACGGCCGACTGATCTGATGGCCGGTTGGTCGCGAGGCAGCGGGGCGCTGGGCGTAGGTCTGGCTGGCCCGACCGCGACTGGCTTGCGCGTTGGTCTGTGAGGGTGAGCGTGCGCCAGCGAAGGCATTGTTGCGGGCACTGCCCGTGTTGGCGGACGGTTGTTTTTGCAACCCCTGGCGCGCTTGTGAGCTGTCTTGCCCACGCTGATTCACCTGAGCGGTTTGTTTCCTGGGCTGCTGACTCTCCCGAGTGTTTCTGGCCGCGGCCTGGCTCCTGTCGGACGACTTCGCTCGGTCTGTTCCTGCTTGCATCCGATTGCTGGCCGAGGTTCCGGACTGGGCTTTGCGCGCTGTATCACGGGCTTCGCGGTTGCTGGTGGCAGGTCGTTCGATACCGTGCTTGTCCATTGAACCACGGGCTTTTTCACGAGCCTGCGCTCGCTCGGCGGTGTCCCCTCGATAGGCCTCACGCTGACGGGCACCGTCCAGTTGGCGGCCATACTGTTCGCGGCTCTTGGTGTCTCGATAAGGAACGCCATCGCGATGCACGGCGTTGTGCTGCCATTTGTTCTGATTACGGGTGATTTGGTTGTTGTGGTTGATGTTGTTGTAGCGATCAACGTCGATGTCGATGTCGTTATTGCCCCAGTCACATTCCCCCCATAACGAACCGATGATAGCCACACCGGTACCAAACGCCAGCCCGGCCATCAATGCCGAACCGGGGTAATAGGCCGGTGGCGGTGGATAGTACACGGGAGGCGACGCCGGATAGGGCCAGGTGCCGTAGGTTGTCGTCGGGTTATAGCTGGGTACGTAAACCACCTGCGGATCGGCAGGCTGAATAATGATGGTGGAGGTGCTGCTGGCAGGGGCAGGAGCAGGGGCTGAAGTCGAGGGGGCGGATGCCGGGGCCGTAACAGCTTGAACTGTCACGTTCTGATACTGGTTGCTCTGCAGGTTGCCTGCTGCTTGCGCCTGATGACGCAAGCGTTGCACGCCCCCCATGACATCGTCGGGTTGCGCCAGGAAGGCATCACCCAGGCGTTGTACCCAGACGGGATCCTGTCCCAGCGTTGCCAGTACCTGGGGGAAGGCGACCAGCGCCTGCACACTCGGATCCCAGGGCTGGCTCGCCACTTGTTTGACCGCATCATCGCCCTTGGCGTCCGGGTGTGCTTTTGACCAGGTGGCCGCCTCGGCGACTTCACCGGGGTACGTGGTGGCCATCAGCACCTGAGCCAGCAGTGGGTCCGGATAGAGCGCAATGGGCGCCAGCATTTGATCCAGCTGTTCCTGGTTAAACACGGCATCTTTGGCCGCGGCTGTGACGGGCGCTGTGTCGGCAGCGCTTGCTGTCCCGGTTGCGGTCGCATCCAACGACTGCGCCAGGCAGGAAGCTCCACTCAAAAACAGTGCAGCTGAGACCGCGTAAAATAATGGAATGTGCATTGCACCCCCCATGTGATCAGGCAGGCTTGAAATGAGTGGATCAATGCCAGGGAGATGACAACCGACTGTACAAGCCACAGACCTCAGCTTCGATGCCGCTCCCTAAGGGTAGCAAACATATAATTTTTGCCATTACTGCATTGCAGTGTATGCCCAAGTGATCCCGCACGTGTCTAAGGTATCGCATAGACCTTGAACAGCTTCCTGGCCGCGTCGCTGGCGCCTCCCAGGTAATGATCGTATGCCTGCTCAATCTCGCCTGATCGGTACATTTCACTCAGCGTGGTGTCGACCAGCAAACGGAAATTTTCATCGTCTCGATCCAGCGCCATTGCAGTCGGCGCGTACTCGAAAATACGCTCCAGCAGCACCAGCTTTCCTGCGTAGTGATCTGTGCTGAGGAGGTTCGTGAGCATCATGCGTTCAGCGAAGAACACATCGGCTTTGCCTTCGGCAACCAGTTTAAGGCCTGCGTCAGTGTTCTCGACCGTGACCAGCGTAGCCACCACACCGAGCAATTGCATTTGCTGACGTATCCACGCCTCAGTGACTCCGCCAGCCGTCGCGGCAAAGGTTTGGTTGACCAGCCCATGGTTGATGGTCGCTCGCCATGTTGGCCCGGTATGGGCTACTTTTCCGTTCAGCACATTGAGCAACGTTTCCGGTGCTTCCCGGCGCACCACTGCCGACAGGCCGGCGGTGTAGATCGGCACCGAGTAGCTCACCGCCTTGCGCCGCTCCAGTGTGGGCGGTGTCGGCGTACAAAGAATGTCGACCTGCCCCGAGCTGACGGCTTTCATCTCGTCGTTGGCTGTGACGGGCTGGTAACGTATTTGCAAACCGGACAAACCCAACTCTGTCTTGACCTTGTCGGCGATTTTCAGACAAAGATCGATGGCATAACCGTTGGCTTTATCGCCTGCCTGGGCACTAAAGGGCGCGAAGCTCGGAAGGTAACCGAGGGTGAAGCTATTGTTCGCCCGCACGCGCTCAAGGGTACTGGCATCGGCCAGTAGCGGCACCAGCGAGAGCAGGCCGACGAGCAGCAGGTTGTTGGCTTTAGTCAGTTTTACGTTCATGTCCAGGTTCCTCGAATTCAGATGTCTGTGCAGCCCTGAAGACAATGGCTAAGGGTTGCCGGCCCTGGTCTGAACGATTGGAGACTCATCGACGAAACGCTTGGCGAGGAAGCCATAAAGCAGGTAGCCGAATGCAAGGACGAGGGTGCCGCCGAACACGGCGTCTCTGCCGCAGGCATACAGGGCGTATAAGGAATAGGCCACGCCGATCAGCAGAAATATCGTGTTGCGGGTGTAAATGCCGGCACTGACTTTGGCTTTGTACATCATGACCAGCAGACCGGTGGCCGCCGTCACGTAAGGGATCAGGTTGGTCACTGCCGCGAGGCTGACGAGCTTTCCGAACTGGGCGCTGGCATTGGGTGAAATGGTCGACAGCGCCATCAAGGTTTGCACCACACCGCAGACGAGCATGCCGGCAATGGGGGCATCTCGCGCGCTGATCTTGCAGAAGAGTTTTGGGAACATTCCCTGGTCAGCCGTCGTCTTGGCTGTTTGTGCCAGGGTGAATTGCCAACCCAGCAGCGAACCAACACAGGCCATCACCGCCAGCGCCATGATGATGTTGCCAACAACAGGGTTGAACATGTGCGCATAGACGAGGGCGAAAGGGGCCGATGCGTTGGCCAGTTCGGCATTGGGAATGATGCCCTGAATAACCGTAGTCGACAGCACATAGATCACTGCCGCCCCCAGCGTGCCGAGCAGGCAGGCCAGCGGCACGGTGCGTTTGGGGTTTTCTACCGCATCGGAAGCTTGCGCCGCCGACTCCATGCCGAGGAAGGCCCACAGGGTCAAGGGAATTGCCTTGCCGATGGCTTCGGAGATTGGCAGGTTGTTCGGGTTCCAGGCGGCCGTCAGCACATCGGGCTTGAACCAGAACCAACCGATGATGCTCAAACCGGCCACGGGGATGATTACACCCCATACGGTAATCGCACCGATCTTGCCAGTGATGCCGGGGCCACCGAAGTTAGCCACCGTGGTCAACCAGAGCAGGCCGACCGTCCCTATGAACAACGGAATGGCGCCACTTCCCAACCATGGCAAGAACGATGTCATGTATCCCACTGCTGAGATGGCCACCGCCACGTTAGCGATGGCCAGCGAAAGGAAGTAAAGGTACGAACAGACGAAGAACCCTGATTTGGCGTGTGCCTCTTCGGTGTAGGCGGACAATCCGCCTGGACGCAGGCAGTAGATGCCGCACTGGGAAAAGCAATAGGCGATGGCCATGGAGCCTATGGCGGTGACGATCCATGACAACAATGAGACGGCCCCCAGTTGAGCCATGCTCGTCGGCAACATGATGATGCCCGACCCCATCATGTTCACTGTCACCAGAGTGGTGAGCCCCGTGAGGCTCATTTTCTTGCTTGAGTCGGCCATCGGAAACTCCTTGATTTGCTCAACGCATTGACTCTGGGGCCGGCGTTTGATTGCTTGTCGTCGGGCAAGGGGTTAAACGTTGATGTCTGACCACATAGACCTTATGGGCCACTCCAAAAAAGCCTGATTCAAAGCATTGGTAATACTGGGTATAGACACATATTGGCCAATCGGCTTTTTTTCTTCACAGCCCCGAAAAGCCTTGTGTGTCAGGCCTGAGAATGAGGCTTCACCGAGAGAGGTCCATCGTATGGATCGAGAGGCGGACTGTCAGAAATCGTCCCCGACCATAAAGGACGATTTGTAATCATTTCCAGAGAGTGCGGGGCATTGATTCGCGAGTTCAATCTCTCGGCAAAAGACTCGGCTCCATCAAGGCTGCGAAAGCTCGCCATCCACAGATCCATGTGAACCCACCAGCAATTCTGTGCCGGGTCTTTTTCAACATAAATCTTCATTGAAGGCGCTCCAAAAGTGCAGGGACCGATCATCCTGACGTGTGCAGGCTCATCCTTGCCTTCTGAGTACGCTGGCGGTAAGCAATCCATGGCGTTGCGTCGTTGCGCATCTACTAGCGTGTACTCGATCAACCGGCAAACTATTGATCAGGATCAACTCATCTGGCCCGTTTTTCCGCGACCTAATACCGTGCGTCGGAGAGCAACTGCCTGGCTCAATGCCTGTCGGTGCTCTCAAAGGAGGGATCTACTGAGAGCGGAGGAGTTGAGCGTTATTGTTGATGATGGTTTGTATGATCTCTACTGAACCGTTGATGGCGAACTGAACGCCCATGCAAACGAGTAAAAAACCCATCAAGCGCGAGATGGCATCAATTCCAGACTCTCCAGTGGCTTTCATAATTAAATCCGAGGCGCGTAAACAACCCCAAAGAATCAAAGCGGTTGAAAGGAAAATCAATGGCGGCGCTGTCAGCAATACCCAGGACGGAAAAGTTGTGTTGTTTTTAATGGTGGCAGAAGCACTAATAATCATTGCAATCGTGCCTGGGCCTGCAGTGCTAGGCATGGCCAATGGAATGAACGCAAAATTGGTTCGTTCTGCCTCGGCAGCACAGGAGGAGGGCAGGCGGGGCTGAGGAAATAACATTCTTGAGCCGATGATTATAAGAATTCCCCCGCCGGCAATCCGCAATCCCGGTATGGATATACTAAAAATCCCCATGATAAATTCACCTATGTAGTAGGTGAGCGTCATGATAATAAAGACGTATAACGCTGTCAGGAATGCCTGTTTGTTTTTTTGTTCTCGATTAAGCCCTTGAGAGAGGGCTAGAAAAAGTGCCACTGTCGTAGGGGGGTTGATCAATGGCAATAATGCCAGCAGTCCAAGGATGATCGCGTCAAATAAATGGTCCACGACTGGATACCCTCCCAAGTAACTGAAAACTCCGTATCAAGGCATAGTGTGTAATTAAGTATGTGCCAACACTGCCTATTCATACACCGCTCCTCAGTATCGAGGTAGTACCAGAACACTGAATAATCTTAGACGTGATTTGGGGCTTGACCACTAAATAGAAGTTTTGGTTGGTTATCGAGCTTGCTTGGCTTTGGTTTTAGCGGGTTCGTAGACTGATGAGGAGGGGCGACACCTTTAAGCCCATCGCAGCCTTGGCGACGAGGACGACGTTATCTGGCATCGATCGACTTGGTCGCAAGGACATCGTGGGCAGGGTTACGGATGGCAAGGTTCGGTATCGGGCCGTCCTCTCTATGCATCACGGCTTGGCATTTTTCGTTTCAGGGTCATCTCTGGGTGCATTTTATTGAACATTAACAGTGCATCGGTATTTATCGAGGCGCCGCGTTGGACGCCTTGTATTACGTGGAGAATAAAAACAGTGAGTAGGAATTTCCCGCTTGTGGGGCATAAAGCTCAAATCAGTTGCCAAATGCACCATTTTCGTACGAACCAGAGTTGTGCAAGTTACAACTGGAAAAAACGTTTCAGTGGGGCTATCGTTTTTCGTCTCATGGATGAAACAAAATGTCGCCATGGCGTCTTGCCTGAGGGTTTTTCCGGCTTTTATCGGTCGTGACAATACTTGGGCACAGCCCTTGCAAAAGTACTTTCAAACCACCGCAAGTGTGGTTTTCAACGAAAAAAGTAGTGGGGGAGCGTTATAAATGGGGCGCCAGAAATCAAACCGGAAAGGCCAAATCTCTGGCGTCGGAACGCGTCAGGCGATTGCCGAAATCATGAGGAATTTGTTTCCGAATGAGACAGGAAGTTAACGACGCACACTGAGGTGCTCAACAGAAACAGTACTCACTAAAACAACGTAAGGCCTGATTTTATTGAAATAGCGAAGTTATAAAAAAAATGCCGTCTGTATCGCGGCAAGGAGTAGGGTATGTCCCGAGCTTTTTTTAACGAAATGTATGATGCGAGTGGTGGCTGCCGCCCACATTACCAGGAGTTCGCACGTTGGTTGGCGGACACACCTCTGGAGTTGCTGGATCAACGTCGTCGCGAAGCCGACCTGTTGTTCCACCGAGCCGGCATCACCTTCACTTTATACGGGGACGAGCAGGGCACCGAGCGGTTGATTCCGTTCGACATCATTCCACGCAGCATCAAGGCCAGCGAATGGCAAATGGTCGAGCGTGGCTGCATTCAGCGGGTCCAGGCGTTGAACATGTTCCTGGACGACATCTACCACGGGCAACGTATTCTCAAAGAGGGCATCATCCCGGCCGAACAGGTGTTGGCCAACGAGGGTTATCAGGTCGCCATGCAGGGCCTGAATCTGCACCGGGGCATCTACGCCCACATCGCCGGGGTCGATCTGGTCCGCGACGGCGATGGCAGCTACTACGTACTGGAAGACAATCTGCGCACTCCCAGCGGCGTCAGCTACATGCTTGAAGACCGCAAGATGATGATGCGTTTGTTCCCCGAGCTCTTCGCCGCCCAGCGTGTGGCGCCCATCGATCACTACCCGAACCTGCTGCTGGACACCCTGAGGAGCTCCAGTCCGCTGGATAATCCCACCACCGTGGTGCTGACCCCGGGCCGCTTCAACAGCGCTTACTTCGAGCATGCGTTCCTGGCCCGTGAAATGGGCGTGGAACTGGTTGAAGGCGCCGATCTGTTTGTCCGCGACGATCACGTCTATATGCGCACCACCGCAGGCCCCAGACAGGTGGACGTCATTTACCGCCGTCTCGACGATGCGTATCTCGATCCACTGTCGTTCAACCCGGACTCCATGCTCGGCGTACCGGGCCTGATTGCCGCTTACCGCTCAGGCAACGTGGTGCTCGCGAACGCCGTCGGCACCGGCGTGGCGGACGACAAGTCGATCTATCCCTACGTCGGCGACATGATCCGCTTCTACCTCGCCGAGGAACCGATCCTCAAGAACGTACCGACCTGGCAATGCCGCAAGCCGGAAGAACTGTCCCATGTGCTGGCGAATCTGCCTGAGCTGGTGGTCAAGGAAACCCAGGGCTCCGGTGGCTACGGCATGCTGGTCGGCCCGGCGGCCACGGCAGCGGAAATCGAAGACTTCCGCGCGCGCCTCAAGGCACGCCCCGAAGCTTATATCGCCCAACCAACCCTGTGCCTGTCGACGTGCCCGACCTTTGTCGAAAACGGCATCGCCCCACGCCACATTGACCTGCGCCCGTTTGTGCTGTCGGGCAGAGAAACCCGTCTGGTGCCCGGTGGCCTGACCCGCGTGGCATTGCGCGAAGGCTCGCTGGTGGTGAACTCGTCTCAGGGCGGCGGCACCAAAGACACTTGGGTAGTGGAGGACTAAGACATGCTTTCAAGAACCGCTTCGGACCTCTACTGGATGTCCCGTTACCTGGAGCGCGCCGAAAACCTGGCGCGCATGCTTGAAGTCAGTTACTCGTTGTCGCTGATGCCTCAGGCGGGGCGCACCGATGGCCGCGCCGAACTGGCAATGTCGCTGCTCGCCGCCGGTACGCTGGACGATTACAACGAGCGTTATGGTGAGCTCAACACCGAGCGCATGCTGCACTTCTTCGCGCTGGATGAAACCAACCCCGGGAGTATCTATTGCTGTTTGCAAGCCGCGCGGGCCAATGCTCATGCCGTGCGCGGACGCATCACCGCCGATATGTGGGAGAACATCAACGCCACCTGGCTGGAGATGCGCAACATCGCCAGTAATGGTCTGGCGCGTTATGGCATCAGCCATTTCTGCGAGTGGGTCAAGGAGCGTTCGCACCTGTTCCGCGGGGCGACCTCGGGCACCATCATGCGCAACGATGCCTACTGTTTCATTCGCCTGGGGACTTTCCTTGAGCGGGCGGACAACACGCTGCGCCTGCTGGATGCACGCTACGAAATGTTCGGCGAGGAGTCGGAGGAGGTGAGTGACAACTCCGCGCGCGGCTACTACCAGTGGAGTGCCTTGCTGCGGGCCTTGTCGTCCTTCGAGGCGTTCAACGAGATCTACCGCAATGCGCCGGGCGCCGAGCAGGTCTCCGAGATGCTGTTGTTGCGCAGCGACGTCCCGCGTTCGTTGCACGCCTGTATCGAGGAACTGGACCATATCCTCGCCAGCCTGCCGGGCAGCAACGGGCGGGCCGCCCAGCGGTTGGCCGCCGAGTTGAATGCTCGGCTGCGCTACACCGGTATCGACGAGATTCTCGGCTTCGGTCTGCACCTGTGGCTGACTGACTTCATCTCCCAGGTTCGCCATCTCGGCCAGACCGTTCACGAGTCCTATCTGGAGGCCGTATGAAACTGTCCATACGTCACGACACCACCTACAGCTACGCCGATGAAGTCTGCACCAGCATTCAGTTCCTGCGTCTGACACCACAGAACAACGACCGCCAGCGCATTCTGGAATGGCACCTGGAACTGCCGCGCCTGGTGCGCAGCCAGTTCGATCCTTACGGCAACATCCTGCATGTGTTGACGATGGACGAGCCCCACGGCGCCTTGGTGCTGACAGCTTATGGTCAGGTGGAAATCGACCCGGACCGTGAGCTGGAACGCGACAGCCAGTCGCCCTTGCCGTTTTTGCGCACCAGTCACCTGACAAAAGCCGACGATGCCCTGAATACCTTCGCCGTGCAGCAGTGCGGCGGGCGGCGTGACCGGATGGCGCTGACCGACTTGATGCATGGCCTGGCCGACCATATGGTCTACAACCCGGGCGCGACCACCGTGGACACCACGGCCGCCGAGGCTTTTGCGGGCGGAGGCGGGGTCTGTCAGGACCACACCCACGCTTTCCTGGCCTGTGCCCGCAGCCTGGGGATTCCTGCGCGTTACGTCTCCGGTTATCTGTGCACCGAAGATGAAAACCACCTGGCCAGTCATGCCTGGGCCGAAGCTTGGCTCGACGATGGCTGGTACAGCTTCGACGTCACCAACCGACTGACCCGGCCCGAACGCCATCTGAAACTGGCGGTGGGCCTGGACTACCTCGACGCCTGCCCGGTGCGTGGCATGCGTCGCGGAGGCGGAGCTGAGTCGATGCTGGCGCGGGTGCAGGTGACGTCGCTGTTTCAGGTTCAGCACCAATAAGCCTGCGACGGTCAATGTCATTGGCCATACTGTCATGGACGGCGGTATGGCTTCTTGTCCAACATGTGTTGGTGTGCTGCCAAACTTTCTGAATTCAGAGGTATTCCAAATGTCAAAAACCACCTAAGCCTCTGAATTTTTTTACATTTATGAACCCCCGTGCGGGAAATATTTTAAATCCCTCGGCGACCGCCGCTTTCCTCTCTTTCAAAAGTTAAGTTCATTATTATAAAAAGTTTATAGCGCTCGGCCCAAAAAGAATCTCCACAGCATGTACCGGTGGGGGGGCGCGAAACAATGCTTATTGTTGGCGCTCAATATTGACAAGATGAGCTGATGAGAAATATGAAAAACAGGGGGGCGCGGTGCGATGAAGTGGAATTTGAGGAGCTTAAATAGGCCTGGCGTAGAAATGACGTAATTCAAATATGCATAGATAAAAAGATAGCTTGTAAAAGTGCATTGTTCGAACACTACGTTTTATAGGCTGCTTCATAAATACGATGAAGGCACTGGGTCGGCTGCTCTGCTTCAGAGCAAAAGAGGCCGAAAAAAGGCGACAGCCAATTAGTTGAAGCCGTTGAGAGTGTTATTAAGGAGGCCATCAAAAGCAAGCTGACCGGAGGGCAGGTATGCCAAGCCATCTTGAACGTGCTCCGGACGGGGCGTGGCCGCGCAGAACTCAGAAAAATAGGGCGGTACCCCGCCCTGAACACATCAAAAAGTGCAGTGATTCACTCCACCTTTTTTCACCTGATGCTTTGTTGAAGTCGGCGTTTTCTTGAGAAACAAAATTTAGTTACTTGGACATCCAGACGATAACAGTTCGGTAATCTTCATCACTGCAGTCCTTGCAGAGACCGCGCGGGGGCATGGCTGCGAAGCCCTCTGTAGCGTGCTTCACCAATGTGTCCATTCCTTTATCCAAGCGAGGCTTCCAGGCGGATTGATCACCTTTCCTGGGAGCGGCCGGTAATTGGCCGTTGTGGCACATCATGCAGCTACGATTGAACACGGCTTCGGGCTCTTGAGCGGCCACCGCGGAAGCAAAAAAAGCCAAGCAGGCAGAGATTATAATTTTTTTCAATTTTCACCCTATAAATGTGTATTGAGGTTCTACCGTCATGGTCGCCACTCAATCAGCTGTGCTGAGCAATCATGAGTTGTGTTCAGATCCTGAACACGTGTGTTTTCCCAGGCGGTAGTCATGCGGTCCAACCGACTGTTTGATACAGCAGCCCCATTGGGCTTTTGCACCTTCGATGAGTCACCCCGCTCAGGGCCGCTTGTGTTGATAGCGGTCGACGCGATTCGATAAGCATGGGGCGTGCCAGCCAGAGCGGCAGTGTTTGTTGAGGGTGGGCGGAGGCGACTCGTCTGGTATGCGACCTGGATTTAAGTTTTGGAGGGCTAAGAAGCGCAAGTAAGCGGGCGGCCGCGCTATCGAGTTTCTAGGTTGGAGCAGAAATTGCACGCGACGTAATACGCACTGGACGCAATGGTGCAGATCTACATGCGAAATTCGCGCGGGGCTTTTTGTACCATGATCAAAAATAATATTTGTGTTGTGCTAGGCGAAGCCGTTCGATGCGGCGCTTGATTCTCAGAGTGATCGACAGCGAACACCCAGATTCGTTGTTGGCGGCATTGCGTTGGCTGTACGGCTTCGTACGTCCGCATCGGCTGGCAATCATCGGGCTGCTTGGCTTGTCAATTTGTGCCTCCCTTTTGGTGTTGTTACAGCCATGGTTAACCAAACTTCTAATCGACGATGGACTGCTGGCACGCGACTTTCCAGCGCTGGTAAAAATCGCTTGCCTGATGATCTTTGCCGGCCTATTGGGTACGGCTCTTTCGGGAATCAATCGTTACCTGCACACGCGCTTGTCTGGACGGATTTTGTTCTCGTTACGTGACGATCTTTATCGACACCTGCAGACCTTGTCTCCGAGCTTTTATACCCAGCGGCGCATCGGTGATTTGATGTCACGGCTCGATGGCGATGTCGCCGAGATTCAGCGCTTCGCCGTAGACTCATTGTTCTCAGCTGTATCGAGTGTGGTCGGGCTGATCTGCGCGGTGTCGATGTTACTGACCCTATCGTGGAAGCTGTCATTGCTGGTATTGGTGCTGATTCCCCTCGACATCCTTTGGTTGCGCTGGATGCGGCGAAAGGTTGAGCGTGATGTACGGCAACTGCGCGAGCGTTCCGCAGATGTGTCTTCGTTTATGGTCGAGACGCTGCCAGTAATGAAGTTCATTCAGGCAGCTGGCCAGCAGCAAAAAGAATCTCGCCGCCTAGAGGCCTTGGGGCAGGGCTACATGCATCAATTGCTGCGCCTGCAGGTTACTGAGTTCTTTACCCAGGCCGTACCCGGCACGCTAACTTCATTGGCCCGCGCCTGCGCCTTCCTGGCGGGGGGCTATTGGGTTGTTCAGGGGACATGGCAGCTGGGTGCTCTGATAGCATTTTCCACATACTTGGGAATGGCAGTAGGGCCGGTCCAGAGTTTGCTGGGTCTATACGTCGCCATACAACGGATGACGGTCAGCCTCGGACGCGTCATGGAGCTGCGCGGTGAGGAGCCTACTGTTGTTAGTCCAACTATCCCCAAGCCGATACCGGCTCAAGGCGATTTGCGTTTCGACGATGTGCATTTCAGCCATCCCGGTCGTTTGAGTACGTTACGCGGCATCAATGCGCGAATTCCTTACGGATTGAAAGTTGCATTGAGCGGCGGTTCCGGTGTCGGCAAATCAACATTGATAGACCTTCTGCAGCGACATCTTGATCCGCGGACGGGGCGGGTGCTATTGGGGGGCGTTGATCTACGCGAGTTAAACTTGTTTGAGCTACGGCAACGGGTTGCTGTTGTCAGTCAAGATATCGTCTTGTTCCGTGGCAGTCTCGCCGATAACCTGGCCTACGCCGCACCGGATGCCAACCGGGATGCCATAACCGCGGTTGCACAACTCGCACAACTCGAGAGCTTGATCGCTTCACTACCTGAAGGCCTCGACACCCCGTTGGGTGAACGCGGTCAACAGCTATCTGGCGGGCAAAAACAACGAATCGCCATTGCCCGAGCGCTGCTGCAGAACCCAATGATTCTGGTGCTTGATGAGGCGACTTCTGCGGTAGATGAAGCCACCGAACGAGAAGTCATCGAAGCCATTGACCGACTGTTTGCTGGGAGAACCCGAATATTGATAAGTCACCGCCCATCTACCTTGGCCCACGCAGATCTACATTTCGAAATGGTTGATGGTCTGTTGATATCGAAAACAGTTATGCATGAAATCTGAATGGGACTAGGCGTAGTACTCACCAGCACTTTCCCGTGTCTATTCATCCGATTGAGAAGCGAGGCTTTATTCCGATGACCGGATGCAGAATTCTGATCTTGGGAGCTGGGCCGGCAGGCGCTGCAGTGGCGTTGGGGTTGCGGCGGCTAGGTTATCCGGTTTCGATGGTCAGCGAGTGGCGGCGATTTAAAGCGTTGGAGGGTGTCTCTGTGCGTGTGCTGGAGGCCTTGCGCGGCGCAGGACTGCATCATGCTTTGGGGGACGCGACATTGCCGTCTCAACGGCAGGTGACATGGAACGGTCAGCATCACGCACAGAACGTGGAATTTTTATTGGACCGCCAAGCCTTCGATGAAGGGTTGCGCGAAGATTTGCGCCTTGCTGGCGTCGATTTGATCGAGGGGCGGGTGTTAAGCGTTCAAACTTCCGCAGTCGGATATCGCGTCGATGTCGAAGGCCAAAATGCAATGCATGTGGATTTTTTGGTGGAGGCGCGCGGACGTCAGGCGCCATCGCTCGGTAGAGCCATGCGCGGACCGGAGACGGTCAGTCTGCTCAATCATTGGCAAGGCCGGCCGGGATCTACAGCCAGCGCGGTGGAAAGCCTGGAAGACGGTTGGGTATGGATGGCTAGGCGTGCTGATGGTCAATGCTATTGGCAGTGGACAATCGATGTTGCCAGTGCTGACCTCCCTGGCAAACAGCACCTGCTCGAATATTGTCATCAGCGGCGTAAAGCCTCGATCGCGGCGAGAGCATTTTTTGGCCCGGATCAGCAAGTCGACGTGCAGTTCCATGCGCGCAGCAGTACCGCAATTTTAAGTCCTCAGGTGTGTGGCACTAATTGGATACGGGTAGGTGACGCTGCGATGGCGGTCGATCCGCTGTCGGGCAACGGGATATTTCAATCGTTATCGTCGGCGTTGCAGGCACCGACAGTGATTAATACGTTGCTGCGTAAACCTGAACGAGCGGTGTTGGCCCAGCGTTTTCACCAGCAACGGGTAGAGCAGCTGTTTTTGCGGTTCGCCAGGATCGGCCGGGATTTCTACCTTGATGAGCTGCGTTGGCAAGAACAACCATTCTGGTTTGTGCGTCGACAGTGGCCAGACGCCGAAGTGGCTCACGCAGAAGCAGACTTTAGTGCTTTAAAAATAGTAAGGGCGCCCGTACTGCACGACGGTTTTGTCGTTGAGGCAGAGGTGGTCATCACGCCAGATCAACCATTGGGCGCTTGGTGTGTGCAGGGGGTCGAGCTGGCGCCACTTGTGCGACGTTTACGCTCGGAACCCCACGAACGAGTGCTTGCGAGCTTGACGGCAGAACAGGGCCGCATGGTTCGAAGCTGGCTATTGGCTCAAGGGTACAAGCCCGTCTAATTGTGCTTGCTCGTCTCTTTCGCTGAATCATGTTCAGTGTTTCTGTTCGACGCTAGTTAATCTCATCCTGAATAACTTTTATTCGTTGGGTAATACTTGTTCATGTCCAAATATCATCCTCGAATACTCATTATCTGCCGAAGGAGTTAGACTTTTTTTTGTGAATATCGAGTGTTCAATTGTGAAACACGTTTTTTGGGTGGTGTGCAAGTATTAGACAGATTCTTTGATGTTTATCCATGAAATCAAATTGGCACGCCTTATGCTGTTACGGAAGGAGTTGCAGGCGCATAGCACTATCCAAGAACAATTTTATAGGTAACGTTATGAATCAAATTTCAAGGTTTCTGCCAGACGAACTCTGGAATAACTGTGTTTTCGACGGTACTTGGAGAAATATTTCTCCTAATGTAAGTCAGGTTATAGAGCCTGCAACAGGTGCGTCGTTGGGTTGGATAGGTATGGCTGACGCCGCGGCGGCTTCTGCTGCTGCCCATGCAGCCCGTGAAGCACAGGCGGAATGGTTTGGTACCTCTCATGAAGAGCGTTCTGCAATCATGCGCAAGGCGGCTGATATTGCAGAATTGCACTTTGGTGAAATTGTCGAATGGTTGGTTAAAGAAAGTGGTTCGACTCAATTGAAGGCTGGGTTTGAAGCTAATGTGACGATCAAAGCGTTGCATGAAAGCGCCATGATGCCAGGCAAGAGTCAGGGTGATGTATTGCCTAATGCCCCAGGAGCCGGTCGCCTCAGTATAGCCAGGCGTCGGCCGCTGGGTGTCGTAGGGGTCATCTCACCATTCAACTTCCCGCTCTATTTGGCGATGCGTTCGGTCGCGCCTGCTCTGGCCGTTGGAAACAGTGTTGTGCTAAAGCCGGATCCCCGAACTGCTGTTTGCGGTGGACTGCTCATTGGTCGGTTGTTTGAGCTTGCAGGGCTGCCAAAAGGGGTTCTGCATGTACTACCTGGTGCAGGCGACGCGGGCGCTGCTTTGGTTGATTCACCAGATGTCGCGATGATCCAATTTACCGGTTCAACCGCAGCTGGGCGAAAGGTTGGCGAAGCTGCAGGTCGCAATCTGAAAAAAGTGTCATTGGAATTGGGCGGCAAGAACTCGTTAATTATTCTGGATGACGCAAACATAGACCTCGCGGTTGCCAATGCCATTTGGGGGGCATTCCTGCATCAAGGACAAATCTGCATGGCCACCGGCCGAATCCTGGTTCAGCGCAACCTTTATCCGCAGTTCCTCAAAGCGCTGATCTCCAAGGCTGGTAAGCTCACCGTGGGTAATCCTGCTACAACAAAGGTTTCTTTAGGGCCCCTCATTAATGCGCACCAACGCGATCAGGTTGCTAAAATCGTAAATCAGGCTCAACAGGCGGGTGCGAAACTCGAGGTTGGAGGACGCTACGAGGAACTGTTCTTCCAGCCTACTGTGCTCAGCAATGTCATGTCGGATAACCCGGCGTTTCGTGAAGAAATTTTTGGGCCTGTAGCAGTTGTTGTGCCCTTCGACTCTGATGAAGATGCCATACGGCTCGCTAACGACACTGAATATGGCCTGGCCGCTGGCATTATCAGTTCGAATGTTGGACGGGCGCTCAAAATCGGTGACAGGCTCCGTACCGGTATGCTCCATATTAACGATCAGACGGTTAATGACGAAGTAGTAAATCCGTTCGGTGGCTGGGGCGCGTCTGGAAATGGTACGAGTGTTGGTGGTGCTGCGAATTGGGAGGAATTCACGCAATGGCAGTGGCTGACCATCAAGGACGAAGCAACTCCTTATGTCTTATAGATGAGAGGGGATCTCAAGTAGATCGAGGTAATATCAAAAAAAATCGCCCGTTCTAAGCGGGCGATTTTTTATGTGATGTAATTATATGTGAATTGTTGCCATTGATGATAAAAACACCTGAGAGTGTTATGAAAGATTACGAGTGGTCAGCACATGAATATTAGAGATATGCATGGCCTTGATGAGGTTCGGCGTCGCTTTCTGGATGGGCATTCGCTGCCAGCGGATTTATTGCCGCCAGCCATAGCCAATTCTTGGGAACGTTCCAGAAAAGCAGGTTTGTCACCTTGGGATAAGCGGTTGACCAGACGCTTGCGTGCCCATGAATTAAGCAGCGTGGATTCACGCCTAGCCGCCTGCGCTCAGCCCGAGTTAGACAGATTATGGGGAATATTTGGAGGGCAAGATTGGGCACTTTTTTGTGTCAATCCCGAAGGTGTCATCGTGTATGCCAAACACGCGTCCGCGCCAGACGGTGTAGATCCGCTGAAAGTAGGAAAACGTGTCAATGAAATAGATATTGGAACAACTGCTCCAAGTTGTACGCTTTATGAGCAGCAACCCTTTATCGTCTGCGGAGGCATGCACTATCTAAAAGAGTTTGAGAATTTTTTCTGTGTCTCAGTTCCGGTTTTTGGGGTGCACGGGGAGTTGGTTGGCGCGATTGATATTACGGGTATTGGTCAGCGGAATGCGTCTGCTGTTTTAGAGCAGCTTAAAATCGCGGCGATGGCTATCGAAAGTAGATTGTATTCGGGTTTGTTAGACTGCCAGATCGTAGCTCTCCAATTTGATGCGAGATTGATTGGAACGCCATTTCAAGGTCTGGTCGCATTTGATGAAAATGGAAAATTTTGCGCGGCTAATAAAGTCGCAAAAAAAATACTGGGCATTGATACGTCAGCGATACTCGAATCTTCATTGAATTGGGAAAATTTTTTCGAACGTGGACCTCAGTCTGTAATTGTAAATGCGCCAAGCCTCATAGCATTAAATGATGGCTCTTCAGTTTATGCTCAGTCCTTATCTTTCCCCGGTTCCCCCAAAGCGCCTGTTCGTGCACGCCATTCGGCTCCTGAAATCGGGCAGGACTCTGCGCTCAACCAGCAGTTCAGTATGGCTTCGAAAGCTTTTGCAGCAAGCATTCCTATACTTTTGCAGGGAGAAACGGGTACCGGAAAGGAAGTGTTCGCCAGGGCGCTTCATGACTCATTGAACCCTGATGCTCCGTTTATAGCCATTAACTGCTCGGCGATACCTGAACACCTCATTGAGTCCGAGCTATTCGGTTACGTCGAGGGAACGTTTACCGGTGCGCGTAGAGGAGGTACCAGAGGACGTATTGAAGAAGCGAATGGTGGAACACTGTTGCTTGATGAAATAGGTGACATGCCATTCAATCTGCAGACTAGGTTGCTTCGTGTATTGCAGGAAAGGGAGGTCACCCGTCTTGGCAGTTCCGAGCGCCATCCGGTTGATGTAAGGGTGATTAGCGCGACACACTGCGACATAAAAAAATTCATTCAAGAACATCGTTTCAGAGAAGACCTTTTTTACCGCCTTAATGGCATGCACGTTAGTATTCCAGCGCTCCGCCAGCGTCAGGATTTAGATGGCATCATCGTCAAATTGATTCAACGTTATCAAGGAGGTGCAATACATCCTGATGCGTGGGGGCTTATTAAACATCAGGAGTGGCGAGGAAATATCAGGCAGTTGGAACAAGCTATTCGTCTGGCAGTGGCTTTGGCTGGCGAACGGCTCCTGATCCTTCCTGAGCACTTTCCTGGTTTGGAGCAGCCTGACTTGAAACGAAGTGAAAAATCGTTGAAAGAATTTGAAAGAAAGAAAATTCAAGACGCACTGGATGCCAATCATGGCAATGTGAAAGCTACAGCGCAGCAACTAGGTATTGCACGCGGCACTGTATATCGTAAATTAAGGCTCGAATAGTGCGGTTATAAGGGCGGCGCGAAGTTGGTACTTTTAATGCTGAGCTTGCCATTGTTAGAATACCGTTGCGACAAACAGCTGGGTATAGGCGTTGTTTTCGTTTTCACCTGGCTACGATCCTCCTTTAGTTGCTGCGCGCTCAGGTTTAAATAAACCTGACAATAGGCTTGCCTGACATATTCTTAAATACGTCAGGCAGCTTAAAGGTCACGTTTGCAACCTTCGAAATTCCCCGCTGTATTATTGATCAACCGAAATAGAGAGTACCGATGGCTAGGTATTCCCTAAGCTCACTTGGACAGATTTTAGCCCCGAGTTCCGTATTGCTATCAGCTCGGCTCTGCTGGTCAGTTCGTGTTGCTGAGCTCAAAACGTTCTGCCCCTGTGGATTCGGAACAGACTCACGATTAACACCGCTCTAAGTGACCGTCCGGTCAAGCCATCTACCCAGCCCCGCAAAGCCAAGACATGGTATGCAACCAGTTCTTCTCCCTATCGCGACTTTTCCGCCTTTTGTTATATGTCCCATATGCGCTTTATTGGGCTGTATCTGTGTGTCTGGAAGATTGAACACTGTGTTCAGAAATCGATCACTCTCATTTGCTGCAGTCAGATAAAATTCATATTTATTCATATAAAACATATAGTTACGAGTTCTGGCACGAAATATGTATTTAACCGATCGAGCGCCCGCAGCCTGCCTTGGTTTTGGATGCCATAACTACAAAAACTTAAGTCACCAACATAAGAAAATAGCCAGCATGGGCTCCGTCCCTTGTGAAGAGCCAGAGGAATTCTGATCGATGAAACCACTCCGCCGACTTGCGTTCATCTCGTGTAGTACCGTTCTGGCGCTCACTATTGCCCCGTTCGCAGCAGCGCAGACAGGGGAACAGGTTGTAAAGACCATGTGTGCTGCTTGCCATATCGCGGCAGACGGTAGTTTGGAGCGCATAGACGCTGTACGAAAAACGCCAGAAGCTTGGGATATGACTGTAGTGCGGATGATGCGCAATCATCAGGTTCCGCTAAGCCAGGACGATCGTACGGCGGTAGTGAGGTATCTGGCCCAGACGCGTGGATTGAGCGTGAAGGAAACAGAGGGGCGTCGTTACATCCTGGAAAAGGAACCGGTAGCGGTAGACGTGGCACCCAATCAAATGATGACCGAAACCTGCTCCAGATGTCACTCCTATGCTCGAGTCGCATTGCAACGGCGAACTCCTGCAGACTGGGAAAAATTGCTCAACTTCCACCTCGGGCAATTTCCGACGCTAGAACTTCAGGCGATGGCGCGTGATCGAGACTGGTGGACATATGTCAATGGCGAGGTCCTGCCATTTCTCGCAAAAAACTATCCGCTAGGTCAGGCGCCTAAGGCCGCAAGTGCCAAATTGGGCGAGAGTTGGATTGTCGCAGGCCACCAGCCAGGTAGCGGTGATTATTCTGGAACGCTGTCATTGAAGGCTGCGCAGGAGGGCTACGATGTTTCAATGACAATTGATAACAAGGATGGCTCTGCGACCTATCAAGGACGGGGGGTGCTGCTGGGGGAGGGCGAGTGGCGCGCTACATTAAGCGACGGTAAGCAGGAAATTCGTCAGGTATTTGCTTTGAATGCCGACGGATCACTCTCTGGTCGTTGGTTTGAAAAATCCAATGAAGTTATTGGCGGGCGTCTTATAGCTTCTCCAGTAACGGCACCGGCTCGCATTCTTTCTGTTAGTCCTTCTTACCTAAGAACTGGAGACGAGAGTGAGATCACGCTTGTCGGCGTAGGCTTATCCGGTAAGCCGGTTCTGCCTAAAGGTGTCGCAGGAGCAGTTGTCTCTCAGAGTGATACCAAAGTCGTGATGAAGCTTTCCGCAGAAAAAGCTCTGGGGGTTGTGAAGGTCAGCGTCGGCAAGGCAAGTGCGCCGCTCGTAGTTTTTTCCAAGCTTGACGGTGTTCGCGTAGAGCCTGATCAAACTATCGCCCGGGTCGGGGGGAATGGCGGCCCTATCGCAAAGGTTCCTGCGCAATTTGAGGCCGTGGGTTTCCTGAATGGAGCGGACCGGAAACCAGGTACGGATGACGACATTCGTGTCGGTGTATTTAGCGCTTCGTGGGCCGTAAATAACTGGGATGAAGGCGCTGCCAAGATGCAGGACGCCAAGTACGCAGGCTCCATCGAGCAGAGCGGCCGCTTCACTCCAGCGCAAGCAGGTCCTAATCCAGAGCGGCCGATGTCCACCAACAACCTTGGCAATCTCAAGGTAATCGCCACAGTTGATGATAACGGCAAACCTCTGCCGGGCGAGGCGCACCTCTATGTGACCGTCCAACGCTTCGTCGACACCCCTATTCGTTGAGGCTCCTATGACAGCGCTTACTCTTATTCGACATAACGCGCATCAGATCAATGTGGATGGCCATTCCATGATGATGCATGTCCCCAGCAGCAGCCTTTTCGAGCTTGATGATGTGGGGCGCGATGTATACAACTTATTCAGTCGTATCGATCGCGTCGACGGCGATGTTATGCGTACCGAACTCGGCTCACGGCATTCCCCCGAGAGTCTTGCGGAGTGTGTCAGCAGTTTTATCGATCTTGATATTTTGCGTGAGTCTGGTTCCCCAGAATTACCTCGCGTCGTCGCTAAAGTCGAAGAAATTCCGCTTTCGACAATCGTTCTCAATGTGAATACAGGCTGCAACCTTTCCTGTACTTATTGCTACAAAGAAGACCTTACGACCCCTTCTAAGGGCGTCAAGATGAGCTTCGATATAGCCAAGGCTTCGTTCGAAATGTTGCTTAAACAGGCCAAAAATCGGGACCAGGTCAATCTGGTTTTTTTTGGTGGTGAACCGCTCTCCAACTATGCGCTTATACGCGAAATGGTTCCTTATGCCGAAGCTCGGGCGGCGGAAGAGGGCAAGAAAATTGATTTTTCGCTAACCACTAATGGCACGCTTTTAACGGAGCCGATGGTTGATTGGCTCAACGAGCATCGCTTTGGCCTGACGGTATCGATGGATGGTCCAAAAGCGATGCATGATGCAAACCGTATTACGGTGGGCGGCAACGGAACTTATGACGTGGTGGCGCGCAAGGTACGGATGTTGCTCTCGCGATATACCGCGCGCGCTGTAGGTGTCCGCGTGACGCTTACCAAGGGAGTTACAGATGTGCTCGGTATCCATAATCATCTGAAAAATGATTTGGGCTTTGCTGAAGTTGGATTTGGGCCAGCTACTTCAGGTCCCATCGCATCTTTCAATCTGGATAATGATGCGTTGAAGCAGGTTTTCAACGATATGAAAACTTTGGGTCGGCGGTATGTCGAGGCGGCCTGTCGTGGTGAAAATATCGGTTTCTCAAATATGCACCAGTTGTTAACGGATATTGCTCAAGGCACTAAAAAAGTAGTGCCCTGTGGTGCCGGTTTAGGACTGCTGGCTGTCGACAAGGATGGCGACCTCCATTTATGCCATCGCTTCGTTGGGTCTGATCAACCGACTTATGGCAACGTGGATCGCGGTATCGATGTTCCAAAATTAGCTGCGTTCATTGAGGGCGCTCAAGATCGTAGTAGTTTCGGCTGTAAAACCTGTCGAATTCGCTCAATTTGTGCAGGGGGGTGTTATCACGAATCTTATGCGAAACAAGGTGACCCGTTTGCTCCTGTTTATCACTACTGCGATTTGCTGCGCGACTGGGTTGATTTCGGAATCGAATCTTACGTGCGAATCATGAAAAGTAATCCTAGTTTTTTCCGTAATCATATCGAACCACGGAGCGCCAAAGCATGAAACATCTCATCCCAGCCAATGCCAAGGCCAAGATTTTTGTCGAAGCCCACGCCGAAGGTCGTGAGGAAGAAGTTGTGGCAATGAATGCCTTGGTCGGCTGTTCAACTTCTTTTGACCCAGGATGGGAGATCGACGGATTTGGTGGTGTTTCCAACTTGTGTCAACCGATGGAAGCAGATCTATACGCTTGTTCCGATCCTTGCTGGTGGCCAGCACAAGTACCTGACACGATGTCCACTTATCCTAACTGGGGTAAGGATACTGCGGACCCCACTCAGGACTGGCGTAACTTGAATTCCGTTTTCCCCGAATCTAAGGGCTAATAATAATGATAAAGTCAATATGCTTCGCTGTACTAACGATTGTCGGTGCACTGGAAGCCACCCCAGTGATGGCGAAAGATTTTTTATCCGTTGTTGCACATCCTGACAAAGTTTTCGTTGTTGATATGGATAATCGGCAGATCTTGAAAAATTTTGTGGTGGAAAACAGCGGCGCTACGCCGATGGTTTCTGCTGTAAGCCCTGATGCCAAATTTGTATATGTACTGGCTAACGGAGGTCAAAGTGTTGTCAAGATGGACATGGAAACGGGAAAAAATCTGCTCCGGTTGGATATGAGTAAAGCCGATGAGCGCGTGTGGGCTACCTGGGGCATGAATCTCTCGCCTGACGGCAAAACCATTGCCGTATATCAGAACCCTGTTAAACACCTTCGTAACGAATTCAAGGTCCAGCCTACACGTATCGCGTTATACGATGCGGAAACGTTGACGTTAAAATTTACGGCTCCTGCACCTCGTCAAGTTACGATGTTGATGTACTCGGAGGACGGTAAAAAAATCTTTGCTCTGGGTAAAGACTTGTATGTTTTCGATGCTGAGTCTGGAAAGCAACTGGATGAATTACCCATTCAGAAATGGTCCCAAAAAGATCACTTTCCTCCGGATCTGTTGAATGTCTGGTATCAGTATGATAATTCCCAGCTCATGGTCGCGCCGTATTATGTGAAACTTCGTGATAAAGATCCGGCTTCCCCGGAGGCCTTCCAAACCGGTCTGCTCACCCTTGATTTGAAACAAGGGAAGATACAAATGAACGATATTGAGCCTACCCAGACTATTTATTTTTCTATGGCTGCTAGCCCGGATCACAAACGCGCATATGCCGTTTACAATGTGCTCCAATCGTTTGATTTGGCCAATGGTGGTAAACCTCTCAAGCAGGTAAATCTTCCTCATACGTTCTATTCTGTAGTCGTTAGTTCTGATAATAAATATATTTGGATCGGTGGCGCGGGAGGCGATTTACTTGTCTATGACGGTGAAACATTGGAGAAAGTAGGAGAAATGAAACTCCCTGAGAATGCAAATATGTCAAACGCCTCTGCCCTGCGTTTGTTCACGGTTCACTGATGATCGTTCGTATTGGCGTAATTGATAGCGGAGGACCTTCGACAGAAATTGAAGGGTCTCTGGCTTTTCGAGCCGATGGCGTCGTCGAGCCTTGCGTGCCGGATCGCCTAGGGCATGGAACGAAAGTTGCCCAGGTGATCCGCAACAGCTGCAGTGATGTTGTAATCACTCATGCACAAGTGTTTCACGAACGGCCAGTTACCTCCGCTCTTCAGGTCGCCATGGCCATCGACTGGTTTGTTTCACAACCAGCGCCTTATCGGATGGACATTATCTGCATGAGTTTGGGATTAACTGCCGATCGTGCTTCGTTACGCGAGGTAATCCATAGGGCTAGTACGCAGAAGTTGCTTCTTGTTGCGGCCAGTCCGGCTCGAGGGATCGCTTGTTATCCGGCTGGTTACGATAACGTGATTGGTGGTACCGGCGACGCGAGATGTCAATGGGAGCAACTTTCGCGCTTGGGGCCTCGTCTGTTCGGAGCCTGGAGTAACTCTCCCGAACATGGCGGAACGGGAATGGCAGGAGCCAGCTTGGGTGCCGCTCGCGTAGCCGGGTATCTGGCCAGGATCCTCATGGAGGAAGGGCGCTCTCTAGAGTTCAAGGAAGCCCTATCCTTAATGGGACAGCGTTGCGATTACTTTGGAGTTGAAAGACGCGTTAGCTCATGAGCATTTTGCTCGCGCAGAAATATTAATCAGAGTGTATTCACATTATGTGATTGGCTTGCTCCCATAAAAATGTCCCGGGCACGGGGAGGTATCTATGCGTTTTTCGCGTGTCTCCATCAAGTGGAAAATCACTTTACTAGCGGGATTTTGTTTACTTTGCACCGTCGTGCTGTTGGTTGGTACTTCCCTGTATCGCATGGATACCAGTCTGGAGCTCGTAAAATCTGCTAATTCGCAGATGCTTGAGGCTGCTGCGCGTGCGCGTATGGAGGCTCGTGGAGAACAGCAAGCTGAGACTACTGAGCGATTTTTTTCAGATATTTATCATTACGGCAATCAATTCAGTCGACAAGTCCAACAGTTGCGCGAGCAAGCTATCAAGCACGGAGCCGATCCTCGAGAGTTGCGCAAGGATCTGAATCAGTTAGTACATGACGGCCTCAAAGCCAATCCCTCGTTACTGAGCTTGTACGTGGTGTTCGCACCTGACGCGTTGGATGGCCAGGATGCGCGTTTTAGGGATGAATCAATCGCTGGAAGTAATGAAAAAGGGCGATTTGCTTCTTACTGGAGTCAAAAGGATTTGACGGACAGTTACATGGCAGTGCCCGAGAAAATAATTGCGGATACCACGCCAATGTTGGATGGAACTCCATTCAACACATGGTATAGCTGCCCACAGCAAACATTCAGACCATGCGTGCTGAATCCTTATTTCGACGACACGTCTGGCCAGCCTTTGCTGATGACCACCCTTGCTTTTCCATTGATCGAAAAAGGCAAAGTCGTAGCAATCATCGGCGCGGATATCAGTTTGAGCCGCTTGCAACAGCTCAGTCTGAATGGCAGCAAGCAGTTGTATGACGGTAGGGGAACGTTGCAAATAGTCAGCTCTGCAGGACTGATCGCTGGCGACAGTCATAATCCAGGTTCCCTCGGTCAGACATTGGATAAGGTTCAGGAAGACGGAACCAGCTTACTGACGAAGCTGACCTCCGGTAAGTCTCAGGCCGTTGATACGGTGGCCAGCTTGCGCATTTTGGAGCCGCTGAGTGTGATTCCTGAAGGCAAATCCTGGGGACTGCTCATAGAGGTTCCGCGAGCAATTTTGTTGGAACCTGCGCTTGCGCTGCATCAAGAATTGGATGAACGAAGTCTGACCGGAGCTCTATGGGAAACAGGCCTTGCCGGATGCGTGGCTTTATTAGGTTTGGCTGTGCTGTGGTTGACCGCCCGTGGCGTCAGTAAGCCGATCTTGGGTGTGGCGAGCATGCTTCGCGACATCGCTAGCGGTGAGGGCGATTTAACCAAGCGTTTAAGCTATCAAGGCAGCGATGAATTGGGTCAGTTAGCAGGTTGGTTTAATCGCTTCCTCGACAAACTTCAACCAATAATCCGTGACGTGAAGGCATCGGTGCATGATGCACGTTCGACGGCAGACCAATCAGCGACACTGTCCGAGCAAACCAGTACAGGCATGGAGCATCAGTTCAGGGAAATCGAACAGGTGGCCACGGCGTCGCAGGAAATGAGTGCCACAGCTCACGACGTGGCCAATAGCGCGGCCCAGGCTGCACAAGCCGCCCGTGGTGCGGAGCAGGCGACCTCAGATGGTCTTGCAGTGATAGAGCAAACCACGCACATGATAGATGGTTTGGCTAAAGACATGAGTCTTGCGGTAAGAGAAGTCGAAGGTTTGGCGGCTAGTAGCGGTCAAATAGGTTCTGTACTGGACGTCATACGTGCGATTGCCGAGCAAACCAATCTATTAGCGTTGAACGCCGCCATCGAGGCCGCGCGGGCCGGGGATGCCGGTAGGGGGTTCGCGGTTGTTGCCGATGAAGTGCGAGGGTTGGCAAAGCGAACACAAGACTCCGTCGAGGAGGTGCGTTTGGTGATCGAGACGCTGCAGCGTGGAACTCATGAGGTAGTGAACGCAATGAACAACAGTCACCAACAGGCCCAAGGCAGTGCAGGGCAGGTCGTACAAGCAGTGGCGGCATTGCAGCGTATCAGCGGCGCGGTTTCGATCATCAATAACATGAACCTGCAAATCGCCAGTGCGGCCGAGGAGCAGAGTGCTGTCGCTGAAGAGGTGAATCGGAATGTGGCATCTATACGTGATGTCACTGAGTCGTTGTCCGATCAGTCGAAAAAGTCCGCGCAGATCAGTCAGTCGTTGAATAAGTTAGCCAATCACCAACAAGGATTGATGGAGCTGTTTCGGGTTTAGAGGAGAGGCTGAGAGCTGGTATTTGCTGACGCTGACTTCTGATGAAGTGTATAAAAACAAACTGGCCCCATCGGTTCGTAATTACTAGAGGCCATTTATTCAACCCTACGGTGGCTTTACCAGTTCCGATGGACGAGATTTTGAATGTTGACGCCGTTATTGTTACCCATACCCACCCAGATCATTGGGATGAAACAGCCAAGGCGTTGGTTCCCAAGTACCTGCCGATATTTACTCAGAATGAGCAAGACCGCGAGTTGATTCTGTCTCAAGGTTTCAGCGATGTGCGGCTGTGTGGGGTGGTATTCCGCCATCCGGATGAGAAAACCCTCTACCTGGCCGGCGACACGATCTGGAACCAATACGTCCAGGACAGTCTGCAGCAGTTTCAACCCGAGGTTGTCATCCTCAATGCTGGCGATGCGCAAGTGATCGGGCTCGGCTCCATCATCATGGGCAAGCAGGACGTCTACGAAATTTTCCTTGCTGCACCCCAAGCAACGCTAATTGCCACCCATATGGAGTCGGTGAACCATGCCGTGCTTACCCGCAAGGAGCTTCGTGAGTTCTCTGTGCAAAAGGGTATGACCGACCGACTGTTCATCTTCTTGGCTCTGCAGGTTTCATCCAGTCGGAGAAAAAGAATTTCGATGCTTTTGAAGGTTTCAGTTTTACGATCGAGGCTCTGTTTGCCGAGGGGGATCAGGTTGCGGCTTACATGTTGTTCGATGGGCTGCAAACCGGAGTGTTTGATGGGATTGAGCCGAAAGGGACTAGAAGTGCGATTTTCCCTGATGATGCTCCTCACGATTGCCGATGGAAAAATCATCGAGAAACGGGCGCATTTTGATCGAATGGACATTCGAAAGCAGTTGTTCGCAACAGCCTGAGTCTATGGTGCCCGGTGACTCCCCGGGCGAGCCTGCGTTTTACTTAGCTGGCATGCTGTAGAAGCTGAATCAGTTGGGCATGCATCGTGGGATCTCCGCAGGCCACGACGGTGCCGCCGTTTTGCGCCGTACTTCCATTCCAAGCCGTCATTCGGCCACCTGCGGTATAACAGTCACCGCCAAAAAAGGACTAACTGCACCTGGCTGGCTACCTGTTCAAAGGCGTTTTTTCTTTCGGCTGTATCGAACATATCGGGGGTTGTGCACATCAGCCTCCCAGATTTTAGCTGTGAGCAGGTCCGGGTTTTTAATGCTGCACCATTGCGCCAGGCACCTTGTGCGCTGCCGATGTATCGCCCATCGCCCATCGCCCACCGATAAACGGCTGATTCATGACCACTAACACCGGGCGCTGGCACTCCAATGCCCACACCTATTGCTTGGTCGCTTGAAAGATCTCGGTCGTGGTGGCTAAGCCAAGCGACCGAGCGTTTCGATGTGCTCCTTACTATTTATGTGTTCCATAGTGTTCATGGAGTTATCTGAAGTGTTCAATGTTTGAACATGACGCAGGCTTTGAGATTGTCTGCGACGCTGATTTTGTGTATGGCATACCTCTTGCTGTTTAAAGTTCTTGTGAGTTGGCATATTGCAATAGAGCTGTCTAATTACAAGAAGGCGTCGCGATGAGTGTATTATTTCTTACCGAGCAGAGCCTAATATTTGAATTTGCTGAGCCGCAAGATGTTTCGGACTATGTTAATAAGTACATTGGTCAACATTGTATCATTTTAACCGGGTATCGAGGTGTGCGAGCTAGCTTGAATCACCGTGCTTTGGCAGATCTCGATCTGTGTCGAATCACCTATGGGGGGAATGTCGGGGTAAGTTCACCTGCCTTGAATGATGTTTATCATATCCAGATATTATTGCGTGGGAGTTGTTTGTGGCGTGTCAAGGGGCGCAGCCTTTGCCTTCGTCCGGGTGAGTTAATAGTAATTAATCCAGATGATCCAGTAGACTTTACGTATTCTGAAGATTGTGAGAAGTTCATCCTGAAAGTGCCATTGAAGGTACTGGAGGATGTCTGTACTGAGCAACGATGGGCCTACCCCAAGCACGGTATTCGCTTTATAGATACGCTCTATCATTTAGCCGATGTTGAAGGCTTGGTCGCCTTGCTAACCATGATATGCAGGGAGGCTGAATCAGAGGGTAGAGCTTATAAGGTTGATAAAAGCTATCAGTATATTTTTGCAGTTAAGATGCTTAGCTTGTTGAAGTCTAATGTGCTTCGCACGAACCATGATGCAGTCTTTGTGATGCTCGAAAAAATTGATTCGTATATTGATGGGAATATTGATGTACGGATCGAAGAACTCGCTGATTTAGCAGGTGTAAGTGTGCGTGTTTTTTATGCGATGTTTGAGCGGTATGTAGGTGTTTCTCCAAAGAAGTATATCAGGGGGAGAAGATTGGACAGGGTTCGAGAATGCCTGATTGATTCTGATTGCAATATTAAAAGCATCACTGAATTGGCGTTTGATTATGGCTTTTTTCATATGGGGAGATTTGCTAATTTTTATAAGGAGCGATTTGGGGAGTTGCCATCTGAAACTTTAATTCGTCGAGCTTGATTTGGCCGGCTCGACATGATTGTTTTTTAGGATGTAAAAACTGGCTTTACTTTAGTGTAGCAAGAAACGGATGGTGGTCGGCAGTAATCGGATATCCATCTGCGATGGTGAACGCTAGTTTATGTAGGCCTGAACAATAACAACGGAGGCTACGGCTATGTCCTTGGGATTCGAATACCTTAACTCTTTGCTTGAAGAAGATCGTGATAAGGGCGTCTACCGCTGCAAACGCGAGATGTTCACTGACCCGCGCCTGTTTGACCTCGAAATGAAACATATCTTCGAAGGTAACTGGCTATACCTTGCCCACGAAAGCCAAATTCCCGAGAAAAATGACTTCCTCACTACTACTATGGGGCGTCAGTCGATCTTCATTGCTCGCAACAAGGATGGGGTGCTCAACGCTTTCCTCAACGCCTGCAGCCATCGTGGCGCCATGCTCTGCCGACACAAGACCGGCAATAAATCGTCCTACACTTGTCCCTTTCATGGCTGGACTTTCAATAACTCCGGTAAATTGCTAAAGGTCAAGGATCCTGTTGATGCCGGTTACCCGCCGAGCTTCAATTGCGAAGGTTCCCATGACCTGACAAAGGTCGCTCGCTTCGAGTCCTATCGCGGTTTTCTGTTCGGCAGCCTCAATCCTGACGTGGTACCGCTAGTGGAGCACTTGGGTGAATCGGCGAAGATCATCGACATGATCGTCGACCAGTCGACCGAAGGCTTGGAAGTGCTGCGTGGCTCTTCCTCGTACATCTATGAAGGCAACTGGAAGCTGACCGCTGAAAACGGTGCTGACGGTTACCATGTCAGCGCCGTGCACTGGAACTATGCTGCCACCCAAGCCCAGCGCAAGCTGCGCGAGGCCGGCGATGAAGTAAAAACCATGAGTGCCGGTGGGTGGGCCAAGAATGGTGGCGGTTTTTATTCCTTCGACAAGGGGCATCTGCTGCTATGGACCCGCTGGGCCAACCCAGAGGACCGTCCACTGTTCGAACGCCGCGACGAACTGGCCGCCGACTTCGGCCAGGCCCGCGCCAACTGGATGATTGAGAACTCTCGAAACCTGTGCTTGTACCCCAACGTCTATCTGATGGATCAGTTCAGCTCGCAGATCCGCATTGCACGGCCACTCGCCGTGGACAAGACCGAGATCACCATCTACTGCATCGCCCCAAAAGGGGAGAGTGCTGAAGCGCGCTCGCAACGCATTCGTCAGTACGAAGACTTCTTCAATGTCAGTGGCATGGCTACACCGGATGACCTCGAAGAATTCCGCTCTTGCCAGATGGGCTACCAGGGTGGCCGTGGTTGGAACGACATGTCCCGTGGTGCCGCGCACTGGGTCGAAGGTGCCGATGCCGCCGCCCAGGAAATCGATCTGCACCCACTGCTCAGCGGTGTGCGTACCGAAGATGAAGGCCTGTTCGTACTGCAGCACAAGTACTGGCAGGAAACCATGCTCAAAGCACTCACTACCGACCAGCAGTTGATTCCAGTGGAGACCGTTTAATGAGTATTTCCTTTGAGCAAGTGCGTGACTTTCTCTACGAAGAGGCGCGCTACCTGGACGACAGCCAGTGGGACAATTGGTTGGAGTGCTATGCCACCGACGCAACCTTCTGGATGCCGGCGTGGGATGACAACGACCAGCTCACCGAAGATCCACAGCGGGAAATCTCGCTGATCTGGTACGGCAACCGTGGCGGCCTGGAAGACCGGGTATTCCGGATCAAGACCGAGCGATCCAGCGCGACCATGCCCGATACGCGTACCTCACATAACATCAGCAACCTGGAACTGCTCGAGCAGGGCGACGAACTGTGTCTCCTGCGCTTCAACTGGCACACCCTGAGCTTTCGCTACAAGACCGTCGACAGTTACTTTGGCACCAGCTTCTACACCCTTGATGTGCGCGGCGAGCGCCCGCTGATAAAGGCCAAGAAAGTGGTCCTCAAGAACGACTACGTCCGTCAGGTTATCGATGTCTACCACATCTGATTGCAGCTATGCACGAGGTGCGTCATGCACAAAATCGCTTTGAATTTTGAGGACGGGGTCACCCGCTTCATTGACGCCACCGCTGACGAAACTGTGGCCGATGCCGCCTACCGCCAGGGCATCAACATTCCTCTGGACTGCCGCGACGGCGCCTGCGGTACCTGTAAGTGCTTTGCCGAGGCCGGCCGTTACGACCTGGGCCAGGAATACATCGAAGACGCGCTGAGCGAGGAAGAGGCTCAGCTGGGTTATGTGCTGACTTGCCAGATGCGTGCAGAGAGCGACTGCGTGGTGCGGGTGCCGACCTCGTCGCAGGTCTGCAAGACCGAACAGGCCAGCTATCAGGCCAGCATCAGCAAGGTATGCCAGCTATCCGACAGTACTATTGCGCTGTCAATCAAGGGCGAGGCACTCGGCAACCTGTCATTCCTCCCTGGGCAGTACGTCAACCTCGGCGTGCCCGGTAGCGAGCAGTCTCGCGCCTATTCCTTTAGCTCTCTGCAGAAAAACGGCGAGGTCAGCTTCCTGATCCGCAACGTGCCGGGCGGGTTGATGAGTAGCTTCCTTACTGGTCTGGCCAAGACCGGTGACAGCATGACCCTGGCAGGTCCGCTGGGCAGTTTCTATCTGCGTGAGATCCAACGTCCACTGTTGTTGTTAGCAGGTGGCACGGGGCTGGCGCCGTTCACAGCAATGCTGGAGAAGATCGCCGAAGAGGGTAGCAAGCATCCGGTACACCTGATCTACGGCGTGACCAACGATTTCGACTTGGTTGAACTGGATCGCCTTAAGGCCTTCGTTGTGCGCATCCCCAATTTCACCTTCAGTGCCTGTGTGGCCAACCCGGAAAGCCTATATCCGCTCAAAGGCTACGTCACCCAGCACATCGAGCCACGCCACCTCAATGAAGGCGACGTCGATGTGTATTTGTGTGGTCCGCCCCCGATGGTCGAAGCGGTCAGTCACTACATCCGCGAACAGGGCATCACGCCTGCGAACTTCTACTACGAGAAGTTCGCAGCAGCCGTAGCCTGAATCCGTTTACGGGGTCGACCGCATCGTGTCGGTAAGGCCGATCCCTTATTTATTCGAGGTTGTCATGAACAACAGATTCGAAAACAAGGTCGCGCTGGTCACCGGCGCGGCGCAGGGCATTGGACGTCAGGTGTGCGAACGGTTGCTGGCCGAAGGCGCTCGCTTGGTGGCGGTTGATCGTTCCGAACTGGTCCACGAGCTGGCGGGCGAGGGCGTGCTCACCCTGACCGCTGACCTTGAGCAGCACAGTGAATGTAGCCGGGTGATGGCTGCAGCGGTCGAGCGTTTCGAACGCCTGGATGTGCTTATCAACAATGTCGGCGGGACTATCTGGGCCAAACCCTTCGAGCACTACGAAGTTGCGCAGATCGAGGCTGAAGTACGCCGTTCGCTTTTCCCGACGCTATGGTGCTGCCATGCAGCGCTGCCATACATGCTCGATCAGGGCAGTGGCTCCATCGTCAATGTTTCTTCCATCGCCACCCGTAGTATCAACCGCGTCCCTTACGGCGCAGCCAAGGGCGGGGTGAACGCGCTGACGGCCTGCTTGGCCTTCGAAACGGCCGGTCGCGGCGTACGTGTCAATGCCACTGCGCCGGGCGGGACCGAGGCACCTCCACGGCGGGTGCCGCGTAATAGTGCCGAGCAGAGCGCCGAAGAGAAAGTCTGGTACCAGCAGATCGTCGACCAGACCATCAATAGCAGCCTGATGAAACGCTACGGCAACCTCGACGAGCAGGTCGGAGCGATCCTGTTCCTTGCTTCGGATGACGCCTCCTATATTACTGGCGTGATCTTGCCAGTAGGTGGTGGCGATCTCGGCTGATTCGAGAACTACTCTTTGTCACGGTCTGAACTTGGCGGTAGTTACGGCGTGCCTTTGGACCGGTTGCGAGGCGCATGAGGGGTGCTGGTCGCCGCTATATCGCGGTACTTTCCTGGAGTACAACGTATCTGTTGTTTGGTATAGCGGGGGCAACGTTAATTTCATTGTTGGCCGCATTTCCATGCGCCCTGATCGCGGCACTCGTAGGTTTTGCTCTGCACGGAGCAATAGGAGACGCGTTAGTGTGCAGCCTGAGCGAACCGATAGAGTACAACGCAGGATTATTAAACTTTCTCTTACTGCTTCGGGAATTTCGTTCCCTGACTCTTCATTGCAAAGAGTACCCGTGATGGAAACAGCAATGAACTGGACCTGGTTTCATAAGCTCGGCTCGCCAAAATGGTTTTACGGCATCAGCGGCAAAATGCTGCCCTGGCTGAGCGTCGCGGCGTTGCTGCTGATTAGCGTCGGCGTGGTCTGGGGCCTGGCCTTCGCGCCACCGGACTACCAGCAAGGCAACAGCTTTCGAATCATCTATATCCATGTTCCCGCCGCCATGCTGGCGCAGTCCATTTACGTGATGCTGGCTGTGTGCGGCGTTGTCGGGCTGGTGTGGAAAATGAAACTGGCCGATGTCGCCCTGCAATGCGCGGCCCCGATCGGTGCCTGGATGACCGCCGTAGCGCTGGTCACCGGCGCGATCTGGGGCAAACCGACCTGGGGTTCGTGGTGGGTCTGGGATGCGCGACTTACGTCCATGTTGATTCTGCTGTTTCTGTACTTCGGTCTTATTGCGCTGGGCAACGCCATCAGCAATCGTGACAGCGCGGCCAAGGCCTGCGCGGTGCTGGCGATTGTCGGCGTGATCAACATCCCGATCATCAAATACTCGGTGGAGTGGTGGAACACCCTGCACCAGGGCGCGACGTTCACCCTCACCGAAAAACCGGCGATGCCTGCCGAGATGTGGCTGCCACTGCTGCTGACGGTGCTGGGTTTCTACTGTTTCTTCGGCGCGGTGCTGTTGCTGCGCATGCGCCTTGAAGTGCTCAAGCGCGAAGCCCGGGCGAGCTGGGTGAAATCCGAAGTGCAGAACAGTCTGGAGGCCGCTCGATGAGTTTCGCTTCATTCGGCGACTTTCTCGCCATGGGCCATCACGGCCTGTATGTCTGGTCAGCCTATGGCATTTGCCTGGCGGTGCTGGCCCTCAACGTGGCGGCGCCGATCCTGGCCCGCAAGCGGTATCTGCAACAAGAGGCGCGTCGTTTGCGCCGGGAGAACGGCCAGTGAATCCGCTGCGTAAAAAGCGTCTTGTCATCATTCTCGCGATCCTGGTCGGTGTCGGCGCTGCCGTCGGCCTGGCCCTGAGCGCCCTGCAGCAGAACATCAATCTGTTTTACACCCCGACCCAGATCGCCAATGGCGAAGCGCCGCAAGACACGCGCATCCGTGCGGGCGGCATGGTCGAAAAAGGCTCGCTGCAACGTTCCGGCGATTCCCTGGACGTGAAATTCATCGTCACCGACTTCAACAAATCCGTGACCATCAGCTATCGCGGCATCCTGCCGGACCTGTTCCGCGAAGGGCAGGGCATCGTTGCCCTCGGCAAGCTCAACGCTGATGGCGTGGTGGTGGCCGACGAAGTGCTGGCCAAGCACGACGAGAAGTACATGCCACCGGAAGTGACCAAGGCGTTGAAAGACAGTGGTCAGTCGGCACCTACGCCAGCCAAGGAGGGCTAACGGATGACTTCCGCACTTTACAGTTCAGGGCTGTTCATCCCGGAGCTCGGCCATCTGGCCATGATCCTGGCGTTGTGTTTTGCGTTGGTGCAGGCCGTGGTGCCGTTGCTCGGTGCCTGGCGCGGCGACCGTTTGTGGATGAGCCTGGCCCAGCCGGCCGCGTGGGGGCAGTTCGCGTTTTTGCTGTTCGCCTTCGGTTGCCTGACCTATGCGTTCATGGCGGACGACTTCTCCGTCGCCTACGTGGCCAGCAACTCCAACAGCGCGCTGCCGTGGTACTACAAGTTCAGCGCCGTGTGGGGCGCTCACGAAGGTTCGTTGCTGCTGTGGGCGTTGATTCTCGGCGGCTGGACCTTCTTGGGCATTGCCGTGTGCGCGCTGGGTGTCGTGTTGTCGAGCCAGAACAGCGCCGAGCGTGATCTGCGCCTGGCACCGGGTGAGTCCATGAGCCTGGCCGGTTACCAGTTTGTGTTCGAAGGCGCCAAGCACTTCGAAGGCCCGAATTTCACCTCCGACAAGGGCACCATACGGGTGATCCGCGACGGTAAGGAAGTCAGCGTGCTGCACCCGGAAAAACGTCTGTACACGGTGCAGAACTCGATGATGACCGAGGCCGGGATCGACGCCGGTTTCACCCGTGACCTGTACGTCGCACTGGGCGAGCCGTTGGGCGAGGGCGCCTGGGCGGTTCGCGTGCACGTCAAACCGTTCGTGCGCTGGATCTGGTTCGGTGGGCTGCTCACCGGTGTAGGCGGGTTGTTGGCGGCGCTGGATCGCCGTTATCGAGTCAAGGTAAAAAGCCGCGTGCGTGAAGCGCTCGGCATGACGGGAGCCACCGCATGAGACGTTGGTTGATGCTGTTGCCGCTGGCGATTTTTCTGGTGGTTGCTGTTTTTCTGTATCGGGGGCTGTACCTGAACCCGGCCGAGTTGCCCTCGGCGATGATCGACAAGCCGTTCCCGGAGTTTTCCCTGCCCTCGGTGCAGGGCGACAAAACCCTGACCAAAGCGGACATTATGGGTAAACCGGCGCTGGTCAACGTCTGGGGCACCTGGTGCATTTCCTGCCGGGTCGAGCACCCGGTGTTGAACAAACTGGCCGAGAAGGGCGTGGTGATCTACGGCATCAACTACAAGGACACCAATGCAGACGCCTTGAAGTGGCTGGCCGAGTTCCACAACCCGTATCAACTGGACGTCCGTGACCCACCTGTTGGATAAAACCAAGCATGATTGATTTCTGGCTCGCTGCAGGCCTGCTGCTTCTGGTAGCCCTGAGTTTTTTGCTGATCCCCGTTCTGCGCGGTCGTCGCGCCCAGCTTGAAGAGGATCGTACGGCGCTGAACGTCGCGCTGTATCAGGAGCGCGTGGCTGAGTTGCAGACTCAGCAGGAAGAGGGCGTGCTCAACGCCGAGCAAATGAATGCCGGCCGCGCCGAAGCCGCCCGTGAACTGCTGGCCGACACCGAAGGCGTCGAGGCACCGCGAGTGTCGCGTCTGGGCAAGCCATGGCCATTGCTGGCGGCAATTCTGGTGCCCGTGCTGGGCCTTGGGCTGTACCTGCATTTCGGTGCCAGTGACAAAGTCGAGCTGACCCGCGAGTTCGCCCAGGCACCGCAGTCGATGGAAGACATGACCCGTCGCCTGGAACGTGCCGTTGCGGCCCAACCGGATTCAGCCGAAGGCCTGTACTTCCTCGGCCGCACTTACATGGCTCAGGAGCGCCCTGGCGATGCGGCGAAGATCTTCGAGCGTACCGTGAACCTGGCCGGTCGCCAGCCGGAACTGCTCGGGCAGTGGGCTCAGGCTCAATACTTCGCCGATGGCAAGAAGTGGTCGGACAAGGTCCAGGCCCTGACGGACGAAGCACTGAAAGCCGATCCGAAGGAGGTCACCAGCCTCGGTCTGCTGGGCATCGCAGCCTTCGAAGGCGAGCGTTACCAGGACGCCATCGACTACTGGAATCGCCTGTTGGTGCAACTGCCGCCGGATGATCAGTCCCGTGTCGCGCTGCAAGGCGGCATCGCCAAGGCCGCCGAGAAGCTTGAAGCCAGCGGTGGCAAGGTGGCTCAGGCGCCTGCAGTCAAAGCTGCAGCACGGCTCAAGGTGCATGTCGATCTTGCACCGGAATTGAAAGCCAAGGTCCAGCCCGGCGACAGCGTGTTCATCTTCGCCCGCGCCACCGCAGGCCCGCCCGCACCATTGGCGGCCAAGCGTCTGACCGTTGCCGACCTGCCAGCGACCGTCGAGCTGGGCGATGCGGATGCAATGATGCCCCAGTTGAAACTGTCGAACTTCCCCGAAGTCCAACTGGTTGCGCGCATCTCCCGCGCCGGCCAACCGACTGCCGGCGAATGGATCGGTCGTAGCCAACCTTTGGCCAGTAGCACCACAAAATCCCAAAGGCTGATCATTGACACGTCTGACTCGATCATCGACGAATAATCCATACACTGGTGCGCTGATTTGGCTTGGACCGTACGGTGATGGGACGACTGATTACAGTGCGGCATAGTTTCTGCGCCCACCATGGCTAACGCCAGCAGTGTGATAGCTTGCCACGACATTAGGTAAGCTAAATCGCGGATCCCGCCTCGCGCTGTGGGAAGGAAGATGGAACCTGGTTTCGTCATCGCAAACTGATCTACGCCCATCATCCGGAAGTACTCCGTTTTTTTGCGCTGAATCATCCATTACCAGTTCAATAAGAGCTGCACAAAAACCTGGGGATTTTCCGGTGATTCGTGACTTTTTGGTCACGCTGTGTTTTGTCCGGTGAATCGTGAGTCGCAACAAGTAATTTCGACAAAAACTGCGTATGACCGGGGCAATCTTGAAATATGATGTTACGTGTAATGTATATTATGTTAAATGATGTGTCTGCTAGGAACTTTCTATTCTTGAGTTCAAGCTCCGCACGGCGTCAGAGCCGTCCTGTGCCAATGTCTACCCTGTCCAATTTTTTAGCACAGAGGACATCGGGCGTCAGAAACATTCGTCCACCCGATGTAAGTCGATAACGAATTCACTTCGCAGGTTTAATCCAATTCGCTGATGCAGACCACTTTAGGCTGCGTCATGTCCTCATACGCAAACCGAACACCTTCTCGCCCCAAACTTCCGTATTTAAAACCACCGAAAGGCATGGCATCGAAACGATAATCGGAAGAGTCATTGATCATCACGCCACCGGCTTCAATCTGACGTGCCAGTTTCAAAGCTTTGGAAATATCACGTGTGAAAAGGCCTGCGTGCAAGCTGTACTCTGTTGCATTGGCCAGCGCAATGGCGTCTTCCAGATGGTCGAAAGGCTCCAGGATAACCACCGGCGCGAAGACTTCCTGCTTCCAAATCGTGCTGCTATGCCTCACGTGCTGAAGCACGGTCGGCGCATAGCTTCCCGCTTGGCGATGGTGCCCACACAGAAGAACGGCCCCCTCGGCCAGCGCTTCATTGACCAATTGCTCGGTACGACGGGCCGCCTGTTCCGTAATCATCGGGCCTACATCCGTTGCTCGCTGGTCAGGATCACCCACTACCAAGGCACGCGTTTGGCTGACAAAACGCTCACGGAAGTCCTCATAAATTGAACGATGTACAAGGATGCGTTGAGTGCCGATGCAATTCTGCCCAGCAGCCCAAAAAGCACCAGACACACAGGACTCCACGGTCGGTTCGATATCACAATCTTCAAGCACAAGAACCGGGGCATTTCCTCCCAGATCCATCGCTAGCTTCTTCAATCCTGCACTGCGAGCAATGGCCTCACCCGTGGCAAAACCACCCGTAAAGGAAATCATCCGAACTTCGCGAACCTCGACCAGTGCTTTGCCCAAGTCGACGCCACCAGTTGCCGGGGTAATCACAGTGGGTGGAAGACCCGCTTCCACCAGGCACTCAACCAGCTTGAGAGCAGACAACGGCGCGAGTTCCGAGGGCTTCAGGATCACAGCATTACCACCGGCGATGGCCGGGCCAAGTTTATGGGCGACCAGGTTCAGAGGGTCGTTGTAGGGAGTGATCGCGACAATAAGCCCCAGCGGTTCCCGCGTGAACCAACCTTGACGCGACTCCGATCCTTCATAAGCCCCAAATGGAATCACTTCCCCGGCGTTACGACGAGCCTCTTCCGCCGATAGCTTCAGCGTGTTCACACAACGTTTTACTTCCTTCTCTGCTTGTCGCAGCGTCTTCCCCGCCTCTGCAACAATGAGTTTGGCAAACGCTTCAGCCTCAAGCTCTACACGCCGGGCCGCCTCCTCAAGAATGCGTGCACGCAGGTGACGAGGCATTGCTGCACTCTCGCGCACGCCAATTCGCGCACGTTCCAGCAAGCCGGGAACGGCGGCGGCATCGAGGCAAGGGACGCTTCCCACCAGGCGACCATCGAATGGACTGAACACATCAATCTTTTTGGCATTAACAAGCTGGATACTGGCCATGCTGGATACGCTCATGACTATCTCCTTTTATTTGCCGTGGGCGGTGTGGATGGCGACGATGTCCGACAGCAATGCGAAGGCTGTTTCGATGCGCCCTGCCCCAGGCCCGGACACCGTGACAGCTCCCAGCAGTTCAGTATTGAATGACACTGCATTCGTAGCACCGCTGATTCCGGCAAGAGGATGTGAGTTCGACAGTAAGCGAGCTTCCACACTCGCTCGAACCGAGCCATCTGCTTCACGATCGGCTGAGCCAATCAGTTTCCAGCTCGCGCCATTGGCACTTGCCTGGGCAATATCTTGCGCGCTGATATTGCTGATACCCGAGCACGCTACATCGCTGACATTCAGTCGTGCGTTGAGCAGTTCGTTGGCCAGGATCACCACCTTGAGGCGTACGTCAAACCCTTCCACATCGGCGGTTGGATCTGCCTCGGCGTAGCCGAGCTGTTGCGCTTGGACGACGGCATCGTTGAACGCCAGGCCGTCTTTCATCCGGGTGAGCACGTAGTTGGAAGTGCCGTTCAGGATGCCTTCGAAGCCTTGCACGTTGGCACCCGCCAGGGCCTGTTTGGCCAGACGAATCACGGGGGTGCCACTCATCACCGCTCCCTCGTATTCGAAAGCGAGCTGATTGCGACGGGCCAACGCCTTGAGCTCGGCACCGTGCAACGCAATAGGCCCCTTATTGGTGGTCACTACATGAATGCCGCTTTCCAAGGCCCAGCGGCAAAAGGTAGTGGCGGGCTCGCCATCCACCGGATTGGTGAAAGTGGCTTCAGCGATGATGTCTGCACCGGAATGCTTGATCACGGTTTCGTTGAAGGCCTCAGCATTGCCGCCGGGCAGTTGAGCGAATGCGCCCTTCTCAACCGGCAGCGCCACCAACTGCTTTGCATCCAGACCGTCTTTGGCAACGATTGAGCCGAGGAACAGATCGGTGACCCCGACAATTTTAATGGTGAAGCCCAGGGTCTCTTTCCACTCGGCATTACGATCGGCGACCAATTGGGCGAAGCCACGGTTCACGCCACCAAACCCTACCAAGGCAATTTTGTACTCAGTCATAACCGCTGTTCCTATATTGATGTTGTTCGATAGGAACATCCTAAGAGGCGGGCTTTGGCAGTTGAATATGGCAGAGTGCTGTATTAGTTGAGCGTTTTGCCCAAGCGCGATGTTGTCAAAACACCGCAGAAAGGACGAACGATGTCACGGTGTTTTCCACCCCGGGCATGGCCGCGATTTCCTTCCACACGAGATGGACACGTTCAGGTGTGGCGGCATTCACACGCAGCATTAAATCGAACTCACCACTGAGTACTTCACATTGCACGACTTCGGGAATGGAGCGCAGCGCAGTCAGTACTTCTTCGCCACGCATGCGGTCGTAGCGATAGACAAAGATCACCGCGCTGATAAGTGATGTAGGCCGCCGCGACTCACCGAGCAGTACCGTATAGCCCTGGATCGCACCGTCACGCTCAAGACGCTCGATGCGCTGGCGCACCGCATTGCGCGACAAGTTGATCTTGGCACCCAGTTCGATATGGGCAATTCGCGCATTGGCGGTAAGCTCGGCCAGTATGCGTTCGTCCAACGGATCTAGAATGCGCTTCATGCAAGCCTCGACTGCACCAGACGAAGAGCTTGGCACAGAGCGTCCAGATCGCCCTTGGCCAGGTACGGTGGTCGCGCGCGCACCTCAATGGTGCCCGGAACGCTTGTTTGCCAGACACCCAGTTCGGCCAACAGCGCCGCTGACTTGGTCGGCGCCACTTGCCCGAAGGTAACCATCGGCGCGCCCAGGCTGCGTCGATGAAGCCTGCCGGCCAGGACACCGACAGCGGTGTGAGGATCGATGGCCGAGCCGGTTTCTCGGAACAGTTCGACTACTTCATCACGCACCTGGGATTCGTGTACGGCATAGGAGTCGAAGAGTACTCGAGCGCGCAGCCATTGCTGGTTGCCGATACTCATTTCTCCGCAACTTTCAAAATGCTCCATCAGTGCTTTTGTTGAGCAGCCATCGTGCTCGTAGATCTCCCAGATAAACCGCTCCAGGTTGGAAAACAACGAGAAATCCATCGCCGGCGACACGGTTCGATTAGTCATCCGGGTGGAGTAGCGATTGCAATGAAAAAACTGGTGCAGGGCATCATTGCTGTTGGTGGAAATGATCACCTGATTGATCGGTAATCCCATTTTCTGCGCAATGTAACCAGCGTAGATTTCGGCCGAGCTGGCAGCTGGAACGCTAAAGCCAACGGGACGCGAGCCACCGCCCAGTTGCAAGGCCGCGTGGAAGTAAAAAACGATCTGGGCCAGGACGCCGATCCAATTGGTCGAGTTGAAACAGACCGGCAACACTCCATCCAACGGCCACTCACGCAAGAGTCGGGAGACCAGCGTCTGGCAATCATCGAAATTACCGTCAACCGGAAACAGCTGAACCCGCTGCGGGTCGGCTGCCTGCAAGGCACTGAGTTGCTCAGGCGCAAGCCCGTCGCGCGGATACAGTATCGCCATGCGGGCGGCTGGGCAGTTAGCAAAGGCTTCAAGCGCCGCGACGCCGGTATCACCGTTAGTTGCACCGACTACCAACGCTTCCCTACCGACCTCTTCCAGAAAATGCTCAACCAGGCGCGACTGCAATTGCGCGGCGAAATCCTTGGAAGAACCGGTCGGGCCATGAAACAGCTGGAGTATCCACTCGTTATGCCCGATCTGCTCAAGCGGCGTAACAGCGCGGTGCTTGAATTGTTGATAGCTGTCACTGAGCAAGGCACGCAGGGTGCTTTCGTCTATGGAAGAACCAACAAAAGGCGAAATCACTCGCCAAACCAACTCATCAAACGGCAGCCACGACCAGCTGGCAATTTGTTTCTCGGTGAAGACAGGCAAACTGGCCGGGACATAGAGACCACCATTTTCGGCGAGCCCAGACAGAACCACACTGCGAAAATCAGCACGCATGTCGCCGCCGCGAGTGCTTACATAATCCATGGCAACTCCAAATCAGTTTTATAAAAGGCGATGGGCTTGCGCCACCAGCCAGGCAGAAAAATGTGCGGCATCAGGCGATAGCACTTCGTTCTGTTCGTGCACCAGATAAAAGGATTCGCTTGCCTCGATTCGGTGATTGAATGGCGCAACCAATTGCCCGCTCTTAAGCAAATCCTCGACCACGGAAGACCGTGCCAGCGCAACGCCCTGCCCCAATTCGGCCATGCGGATCGTGGAAATCAGCGTGTCAAACTGAAGGCCACGGGAGTAGTCGACGTCGTCTGCACCAACTCGTTTTAACCAGTAACCCCAACCCTCTTCGTACCCCAACACGTGAAGCAGAGAATGGTTCATCAAGTCGCGTGGCTCATGTATGGGTGAGCTGGCCATGAGCTTTGGGGAGCAAACAGGCTGAAGGATGTCCCAAGTCAACCGCTGAGCGTGCAAACCCGACCACTCACCGCATCCCCAGCGAATCTCCAGGTCATCTTCGCCGTCCGGTTCTTTCACCCAAATATTGCTGATGTATCGAATATCAATCTGGGGATACTCCCGAGAAAAATCCGCGAGCCTGGGGGCCAACCAATAGTGAAGAAAGGAAAGGCTGCCACGCACCTTCAAATGTCTTCGATTGCGCTGGCCGAAAATCTCGTTCGTGCCGACTGCAAGGCGACTGATCGCGTCTTGTACGACAGGCAGGTACGACTGCCCTTCCTCGGTCAAGCCAAGCCCTCGAGGTAAGCGCTTGAACAGCGCCACACCGAGGTGACTTTCTAACTGACGGATCTGCTGACTCACAGCCCCTTGAGTCAAATGGAGCTCTTGCGCCGCGTGGGTAAAGTTTAAACAACGCGCCGATACTTCGAATGCCCTCAACCAGTTCAAGGGTGGTAGTGACTTTTGACTCATCGGCGCAACCTCATCAGGGCTTTATCTATGCTCGATCATTGCCTGAAAAACTCACGCGGTGCCAGAGGAATGAACTGCTGCGGCTAAAGCCAACCGCTCTGCTCTCTTGTTTCGAGTGATCCAGTAAACGAAGTAACACCACGCGATAAAGGGAAGGCCGAAGTAAAGCGCCACTCGCTGCTCAGGATCAAAAGCGATACCCACACAGGCCAGCAGACAACACAATAATGCACCGATAGGCACCCATGGATAGCCGCGTACACGGAAATGCAGGTCTTCAACTCGTCCGCCATTAGCGACATATTGACGACGGAACGCGATCTGGCTTGCAGCAATGCTCATCCACACGACCACGACCGCCAGACCGGAAATGGACACCAAGGCCAAGTAAACCGTATCAGGGGCAAACACACTGCTGAGCAGAGAAGCCACTGCACCCGCCATACTAAGCACGATGGCGTTCACCGGTGCACCCCGACTGGAGAGCCTGGCGTAGCGCTTAGGCATATGTCCTTGATCGCTCAATGTCCACAGCATTCGGGACGCCGCATACAGCCCCGAGTTAGCGGCGGAAATCAGTGCCGTGAGAATGACGAAGTTCATAATGTCGGCAGAGTATGGGATGCCAATCAGCTCAAACACCATCACGAACGGGCTTTCTACGAGCCCCGCTTGCTCTCGTGGCAGTAACGTCGCAAGGACGAAAATGGTCCCCACGAAGAACAGCGCCAAACGTACCACTGTCGTGCGGATTGCCTTGGGCACGCTAGTTTGTGGATCTTGCGCTTCACCTGCCGCAATCCCGATCAGCTCAGTTCCGGAAAATGCGAATGAAACAGCCAGGAGGGTCATTGCAATGGGTAAAAACCCAGTAGGAAAAAGCCCCTCACGTGTGAAGTTGGAAAGTCCCGCCCCCTGCAAACTCTGTACTTGAATAAGACCGAAAATTGCCGCTCCGCCAATCGCAATGAATGTGATAACGGTCAGCACCTTAATCAGCGAAAGCCAAAATTCAGTCTCCGCAAACCACCGAACAGAAACAACATTGCTTAAGAAAACGGCGATGGCAAACAGCGCGCTCCAAATCCAGACCGGTGTATCAGGAAACCACCGAACCATCAGTATGCCCGCAGCTGTGAACTCTGAACCGATAGCTACTGCCCAAGTGAGCCAGTAAAGCCAGGCCACTGTATAGCCTGTGCCTGGGCCCAGGTATCGCGTTGCATAACTACTGAAAGATCCGGTTTCTGGCATCTGTACAGCCAACTCACCGAGACAGACCATGACTAAATACACCATCACTGCCCCGATGATGTAAGCAATCACTGCACCGAGCGGCCCTGCCTGATTAACCGTGTAACCGGAGGTAAGGAATAACCCCGTACCGATCACACCGCCCAGTGCCAACATAACGATGTGGCGTGTTTGCATTTCCTTTTTGAAACGCGAGTTTGGGTCGGACTGATGATCTTCAATATGCGTGGACATAGTTTTATTCTCATGAAATGTTCGGACAAACGCCTTATAACTGGCTGTTGGGCAGTACAAATTTGTCGTCGCTGGATTTTATTATTTTCATTCTTCATGAAGGGCTTAAGATGAATCTCGAGCGTCCTGCCCGTATTCAGGTTTCTACCTCAATGAAACGTTGGGCACTATCAGCGTTAAAGCTCGTATCACCATGTTTACCTCGCACTAAAGCGAAAGCTTGTTTTAGGTCAGCCAGTAAATCTGCTGAATCTTCAATACCTACGGACACTCGAACCAAACCTTCGGAGATTCCAAGTGCCTGACGTTCTTCCAAGGTATTTTCCACGTGACTGGTCGTCCGAGCCGGCCCATAGATGGTCTCGACAGCGCCCAGATTACCCGCCCGATGCGCATATCTGAGCAGCGGTAGCAAACGAGTCACTGTGTCCATGCCTCCTTTCAGCACGAAGCTGACGATGGCCCCGAATCCGTTCATTTGCGAACGAGCGATGTCATGACCTGGATGTTGAGGCAGCCCCGGATAGTTCACCGACTCAACCAGCGGTTCGGTACAGAGGTACTCGGCCAAAAGCTTCGCGCTCGCCTGTTGCTGGCGAAGACGCAGAGCCAGTGTCTTGATGCCTCGGATGATTAGATACGCCGAAAAAGGATCCAGCGAGGCACCATTGATTTCGCGGTAGTGGCGAACTTGAGACATCAAATGCTCGGCACCACAAACCACGCCGCCAAGTACATCACCATGACCGGACAGGAATTTGGTCGCGCTGTGCACAACCACATCAACGCCTAAAGCGAGCGGGTTCTGATTCAGAGGTGTCGCGAATGTATTGTCTGCAACAACCAAAGCGCCCACTCGCTTCGCTGCTGCCACAAGGCGCCGAATATCAACGATTTTCAGCGTTGGGTTCGAGGGTGTTTCCAGATACAGGACGCTGCAGCCTTTAGCGATCTCCTGCTCAAGTGCCACAGTGTCGAGCGTATCGCAAAGAGTTACCTCCACACCCATGCGTGGAAGAAACTCCTCGAAAATCTTGTTCGTACCGCCGTAGCTGTCACGCGTAGATATCACGCGCTGCCCACAGGACAGGAAGGTGTGTAATACACCGCTAATTGCAGCCATTCCGGTACTGAAAGCTACAGCCGACTCCGCGTTTTCTAGCTCACAGAGTTTATCTTCCAAGACGCAGACAGTGGGATTGCTCATCCGGCTGTAAATGAAGCCAGGCTCCTTTCCCAATGCCACGTCGTACCACTTATCGATATCGTCATAGCCATAGGCGGCACTGACCACGATGGGTGTCTGGGTCGCATTGTAAGGATGTTGAACTTGCTCACCTCCCCATACGGCTCGAGTCCCCATCCCAACCTCTGAAGCCTGGACGGCGCGTTTCTTATTTTCCATAAAGTTCTCTCGCATCAAGGGAAACACAACCGTGTTCCAAGTGGGCTTGGGAGGACTATATGGAAAGCTCATGCTTGTGAAAAATCATGATATCCGGGAGTAAGGGGTACTTTTTTTAATGGCTGGGTACCGGGTGCCCTGACCATCCAGTCACATGCCCATGAGCATTGAGCGAAGTGAATTACCTATGACAGATGCCCTCTTTGCTGCGCGCCCTTCCCCACTACACGTGCTGCCATCTGCCATCAATCGAATAGCTTCCCTGACTGCCCGGCAGGCAGCATACGGAGCTGCTAGTGTTAATCCGCATGCCGTCAAAGTCCCAGCAGTCGGGTGGGTGTGAGCCGCCGTTTTGTTCGTGACCGAGTGCTACGCCTGCCGCTGCAGTTTGTTGGCAGTGGTGTAACCCAAGATCTTCCTAATCCATCGAATGGCGCTTAATCCAGGAGAAAAATCATGGCGAAGGTACTGGTTCTCTATTACTCAATGTACGGTCACCTCGAAACGATGGCCGGCGCAGTGGCCGAAGGCGCACGATCCGTACCCGGCGCAGACGTGACGCTCAAGCGCGTCGCTGAAACCATCCCGGCCGAACAGGCAGCAGCCATCGGCGTCAAACTTGACCAGAAGGCACCGGTGGCGACACCTGACGAGCTGGGCAATTACGATGCAATCATCTTTGGTACACCGACGCGCTTCGGCAATATGGCGGGACAGATGCGCACGTTTCTCGACCAGACCGGCGGACTGTGGATGAGCGGCGCGCTGGTCGGGAAAATCGGCAGTGTCTTTGCATCGACCGGCACCCAGCACGGTGGCCAGGAAACCACGATTACGTCGTTTCACAGCACACTCCTGCATCAAGGAATGGTCATCGTGGGTGTGCCTTACACCTGCGCAGGGCTGACCAACATGAGCGAGATCACTGGCGGTACACCCTATGGCGCGACCACCCTGGCAGGCGCCGACGGTAAACGGCAACCGTCACAAAATGAACTGGATATCGCGCGTTTCCAGGGTAAACACGTCGCTGAGCTTGCAATAAAGATCGCGGGTTAACGTAAGCACCTGAATGGGCGCATGTTGCAGGACAGGTTGCCGGCCTGCACCTCTCCCGTATCTATGAGAAGGCGAACACTGCGGTGTACGAGTCTGATTTCGACATCGGGCCACCGGAGTCGGTGGCCCCTCAACAGGTCTGCATTAGCCCATGCGCATTGAAACTTCAATGTCGTCGGCGAACGGCACGGACAGGTAGCCGTTCTCCGATGAGCGCACATAAGCCAGGTATTCAGGGCAGTAATCCGTGTTGTCCGCCACGACAAGAGCGCCCGGGCGCAGGTGTTTTTCAACCAGACTCAGCACGTCGCCATACAGCGCCTTGGCGCCATCCAGCAGGAGCAGATCGACAGTCCCCGGGAGATCGCTTGCCAGGGTGACGAGCGCATCGCCTTCACGAATGTCCACCAGGTCGCTGACGCCACCTTCAACGAAGTGTTCGCGCGCCAGGGCGATCTTCGACGGTTCGAATTCGCTGCCGATCAGTACACCGCCGCCGTTGTCCCGCAGCGCTGCCGCCAGATGCAGGGTGGACAGGCCGAACGAGGTGCCGAACTCGACGATGGCCTTTGCCTTGGTGCTGCGCACCAGCATATACAGCAGCTTGCCGGTGTCGCGGGAGACCGGCAGCCACAGGTCTTTAAGCATCCCGTAGAATTTCAGGTAATCGGTCTTGCTGTGCATCAGGCGTTCACGTTCTTCGCCAGAAAAGTTTTCCAGAGCCGGGCTGGTAGCCGCATTGGCCTGGGTGTAGAGGCGTTCGATCAGGGTTGCCAATGGCTCGGTGGTCAGGGTTGTCATGATTGTTTTCCATCCGTTGAGGGCTAAGATGCGACTGATTCGTCACATTTAAATGATGCGAGTGATTCGCAACCTTCGCTATTCGCGTTCTCCCCTGACGCCCGAGCTGCCCATGACCAACCGCCAGACTGCCCGTATTTCCTCACGTAAACAGCCGCAGCAGGCACGCTCCACTGAGCTGGTGAGCGCAATTCTGGAGGCCGCTATTCAGGTTTTGGCCAAGGAAGGCGCGACCCGATTCACCACCGCGCGGGTCACGGAAAAGGCTGGCGTGAGTATCGGCTCGCTGTACCAGTACTTTCCCAACAAGGCGGCGATTCTGTTCCGGTTGCAGAGTGATGAGTGGCAGCAGACCACCGGGATGCTGCGGCGGATTCTGGAAAATCTGGAAGAGCCGCCGCAGGATCGTCTGCGCACCTTGGTGCATGCCTTTATCCGCTCGGAGTGCGAAGAGGCGCAGATGCGCGGTGCGCTGCATGACGCCGCCCCGCTCTATCGCGATGCACCCGAAGCCCACGAAGTGCGCGCGGCGGGGAAGCAAATCTTTGAAACCTTTATGCTCGAATTGCTGCCCGAGGCGAGCGAGCCAATCCGCGCACAGGCCTGTGATCTGATCCGTAGAACGCTCAGTTCAGTGGGGAAAGACTTTTCAGGAAATCCGCGTACCGAAGTGGAAGTTACGGTGTGTGCCAATGGGATGGCGGATATGTTTTGCGCTTATATTGCTGCGCTCAGTCAGCCACAAAACGCCCAGGTTCTCGAGCGCGCATTGTCTACTGCCAGCCCACCGTTCCCACACAGGCATCGCTCGCTACCAGAGTGAGCGTCAACAATCTGTTACTTTTTTGAAACACCCTCTCAACCGCTAATCAGTTAGTCCGGTTTTTTGACACATCCCCGATATGTGGTCACACACTTTTGCTCTCCGCTCGGTCATAACCGTTGGCTGTCGATGGAATATTGGCATCTTCCGAGGTTCTTGCCTGATACGGAGATAAGCTCATGATTTTCAATGTACAAAATTTTGGCGCCAAAGGAGATGGCATCACTGACGACACAGCGGCGATACAACGTGCAATTGATGCGGCGGCCGCCGCAGGCGGGGGGCAGGTTTACGTGCCGACCGGGACCTATATCGTTTCGGGAGGAGTGGAACCTTCCGACGGTTGCCTGATGCTCAAGAGCAACGTCTACCTGTACGGCGACGGCATGGGGGCAACCACCGTCAAGGTGGCTGACGGCTCCGACACCAAGATCACCGGAGTCATCCGCTCCGCCTATGGCGAGCAAACCCACGATTTTGGCGTCAGCAACCTCACCATCGACGGCAACCGTGACAACACCACGGGCAAGATCGACGGTTGGTTCAACGGCTACATTCCCGGGCAAGCAGGCTACGACTCCAACGTCACCCTCGACAGCGTCGAGATCAAGGATTGCTCCGGGTACGGTTTCGACCCCCATGAGCAGACCGTCAATATGGTCATCAAGAACAGCGTGTCCCACGGCAACGGCCTGGACGGTTTCGTCGCTGACTTCCTGAGCAACAGCACCTTCGAAAACAACGTCGCCTACGACAACGACCGGCACGGTTTCAATATCGTGACCAGCACCCACGACTTCACGCTCACCAATAACGTTGCCTACAACAACGGCGGCAATGGCATCGTGGTGCAGCGCGGCAGCGAGAACATCCCCTCCCCCAGCAACATCACCATCACCGGTGGCGAAGTGTATGGCAACGGCGCCGAAGGGGTGCTGATCAAAATGTCCAGCGAGGTGACAGTCAGCGGCGTCGACATTCACGACAACATCAGCGCCGGGGTCCGCATCTACGGCAGCAACCACGTCGAGCTTATCGACAACACGCTCAACAGCAATTCCCTGGGCAACCCCGTACCGGAGATCATCATCCAGTCCTACAACGACACCCTGGGTGTGTCCGGCAAGTACTACAACGGCAGCGATAACACCATCCAGAGCAACATCATCACCGGCAGCAACCTGTCGACCTACGGTGTTGCGGAACGCAATGAAGACGGCACCGATCGCAACGCCATCATCGGCAACACCATCAGCCACACCAGCAACGGTGCGACGCTGGTCTATGGCGACGGCAGCTACGTCAGCGACACGGTGCCGATGATCACCGTGCAAGGCACAGCTGGCAATGACATCCTGCTGGGCAGCGCCGGCAGCGAGATTTTCTATGGTGTGGCCGGCAACGACACCATCAATGGCGGGGCCGGTGACGACATTCTGGTGGGTGGTGCAGGCATCGACAAACTCACCGGCGGTACCGGCGCCGATACGTTCCGTTTCACCACTCAGTCCGACAGTTATCGCAACGCAACCGCAAGCTTCGATGACACCATCACCGACTTCGACGTCACCCAGGACAAGATCGACCTCGCCGGCCTCGGTTTCACCGGCCTGGGCAATGGCCATGGCAGTACCTTGCAAGTCAGCTACAGCGCCAGCACTAACCGCACCTACATCAAGGACTACGATGCCGACGCCAGTGGCAATCGCTTCGAATTGATACTCTCGGGCAACCTCGCCAGCACTCTGACCGCGAGCAATTTCATCTTCAATCGTGTGCTCACCGGCACCAACGGCAACGACTCGCTGCTGGGCAGTGATTCGGCCGACACCCTGCTCGGCCTGGCGGGTAACGATAGCCTCAATGGCGGCGCGGGCGACGACAAACTCGACGGCGGCGCCGGTATGGACACCCTCACCGGTGGCGCCGGAGCGGACACCTTTGTGTTCTCCAATCGCCTGGACAGTTACCGCAATTACAACACCGGCGGTGCCAACCTTGCCGACCTGATCACCGATTTTGATATCACCGCCGACAAGATCGACCTCTCGGCCATGGGTTTCACCGGCCTGGGGGATGGCAAGAACAACACCGTGTACGTGGTGCTCAACAGTGCCGGCACCAAGACTTACATCAAGTCCCTGACTGCCGACGCCGATGGCAACCGCTTCGAAGTGGCACTGAGCGGTAACTACCTCGACAAGCTGACCAGCGCCAACTTCGTCTTCGCCACGTCGTCACCGACCAACCACGCGCCGGTTCTGGCCACGCCGCTGCTGGATCAGAACGCAACCGAAAACGCCCCGTTTAGCTACGTGGTGCCAGCCACCAGCTTCACCGATGCGGATAATGACAACCTCAACTACACCGCCACCCTGTCCGATGGCAGCGCCCTGCCCGCGTGGCTGAGCTTCAATTCCACCAACCTGACCTTCAGCGGCACGCCGACCAGCACCGCATCCGGCAATTACAACGTGCTGATAAAGGCCATGGACCCGGCCGGTGCATCGGCCAGCGATAGCTTCGATCTGGTAGTGGCCAACACCGTCACCGGCACCAACAATGCCGAAACCCTCAACGGCACGGCGGGTGCCGACCTAATCCTCGGCCTCGGTGGCAACGACACGATCAAGGCCGGCGCTGGCGCCGACACCGTCGACGGCGGTGCCGGACGCGACTCGCTGTATGGTGGCGACGGTGCCGACACCTTCCGCTATACCAACCTGCTCGACAGCTACCGCGACTACGACACGGGTGGTGTCACGGCCACCGATACGATCTATGACTTCACCGCGGGCGTCGACAAGATCGATGTGTCGGGCCTGGGCTTTGTCGGCCTTGGCGATGGCCACAATGGCACGTTGTACATCACCCTCAACACGGCCGGCGACAAGACCTACATCAAGTCCGCCGAAGCGGATGCCAATGGCAATCGCTTTGAAATCGCCCTCAGCGGCAACTACCTCAACACCCTGACCGCCAGTGACTTCGTGTTTGGCCAGCACGCCCAGCAGGACATCCTCTACCTGCCCACCCTCGGCCAATCCAATGCACGCCTGCTGCGCATGACGGAGGACGACAATCAGTCCGGCACCTCGATGCTGGTCAACGACCTGGACCGCTACACCCCCTATGACGTGCGCAGCCAGTTCACCGATGCCGATGGCAACGGCATCGACATCGCGGTGGGCGGCAGCACGGTCACCGGCCTATCGACGCTCAGCGCCGAGGAACTCAAGCTGTGCTGGTGGCTGACCGACACCGACCAACCCGGGGCTGCTCTGTTGCGCGCAGTGACGCTGCTGAGCGACCAGCGCAGCGAACTGCAATCGATCAATAACGTCACCATGGGCATCATTTGGGGCCAGGGTGAGGAAGCCGCTCAGGAGATCGCCCAAGCCACGGACAAAGCAGCGGCAGCAGCGGCCTACAAGGATGCGACCCTAAAGGTGTTTGACTACCTGCATGCCCAGTTCGGCAACTTCGACGTGTACATGATGGAAACCGGTCACTACGAGCAGGACGCGGCGCGCGCCCGTGGCTATTCGGAAGAGAAGATCGCCTCCATCGTCGAGGGGGTTGGCTATGTTCACGCCGCCCAGGAAGCCATTGCCGCCGAGCGCGCCGACGTCAAGCTGGCGGTGGACTACAACGACCTCCCCTTGCGACACGAAGTCGATCCGCTGACGTATCCCGACGACGTCTGGCACCTGCACGAGGAATCGGCGGAAATCGTCGGCCAGCGCCTGGCCGACTACATCGCCAATGACCTTGGCTTCCAGGGCAACCCCAACGACAACAACAGCGTGCAGGACATTTTCGACAACAACCGGACGATGATTTCCGGTACCGACCAGGCAGATACCCTGGTGGGCAGCTCGGGCAACGACACGCTGGATGGCGGACTGGGCGCCGACACCATGACCGGTGGCGATGGCAACGACATCTATGTGGTCAATAACGTGCTCGACCGCGTGGTGGAAAGCAACACCTCGACCTCGCAGATCGATACGGTACAGGCCTCGGTCAGTTGGACCTTGGGCGCCAATCTCGAGAACCTGGTGCTCACCGGCGTGTCGGGCATCAACGGCACCGGCAATGAGCAGCACAACTTCATCACCGGCAATGCCGGCAATAATGTGCTCGATGGTGCCGCAGGGGGCGACAGCATGAGCGGCGGCGATGGCAGCGACACTTACTATGTCGACAACGCCGACGACATCGTGATCGAGATCAACAGCAATGCGCTGTCCGGTGGGATCGACAGTGTGCACAGCAGCCTGGCGGCCTATACCCTCGGCAACAACGTCGAGCATCTGTATATCGATAGCACTGGCGCCGCCAATGGCACGGGCAACGCGTTGGACAACACGCTATTCGCCGGAGCCGGCAACAACGTGCTGGACGGACGCGAGGGCAATGACACCGTGTCTTTTGAACGCGCCGCGTCTGGCGTTACCGTCAACCTCTCGACGTCAGCGCAGCAAAACACCGTGGGTTCCGGGCTCGACACCGTGAAGCTCTTCGAAAACCTCACGGGAAGCGCCTACGCCGACACGCTGTCGGGTAACAGCGGCGCGAACGTTCTGAACGGTGGTGCGGGCAACGATACGTTGGTGGGCGGTTCGGGCGATGACCGGCTGATCGGCGGTGCCGGCACCGACAACCTCACCGGAGGCACTGGCGCGGATACCTACGTGTTTGATGCGCTGTCGGACATGGGCGCCGGCGCTCTGCGCGATGTGATCAACGGCTTCAAGAGCACCGAGGGCGATCATCTGGACTTCACCGGCCTGGACGCCAACCCGCTGACCACTGCTATCGACGCGTTCACCTTCATCGGCAGCAACGCCTTCGACCCTGCCGACGCCACCGGCCAACTGCGCTTTGCCGATGGCATTCTCTACGGCAGCGTCGATGCCGACGCCGCCCCCGAGTTCGAAATCGCACTGGTGGGCGTCACGGAGTTGCACGTCAGCGACTTCACAGCCTGAGTTACGCCCAAAAGGGATTTGCAGTGCTCGAAAAATCGAGGACAGCCATCAATCAAAATGTGGGAGCGGGCTTGCCCGCGAAGGCGGCGGTACATCCAACATGGGTGCAAGCTGACCCACCGCTTTCGCGAGCAAGCCCGCACCGACAGCATTTTGCATTCTGGTATGGGGGGCAGGCGTCAATTTCGCCAGCGAGGTGATCCAACCCCTGCCCTTCAGTCCTTGCTCGATTTGGGTATCGCAATACGGCTACTGGTCTTGACCTCGCGTAATGCCAGGCTGGACTGGATGGAGGCAATACCCACCTGACGCCTGAGCACCTGCTCGATAAAGTCACTGTAGCTATCAAGATCCTCCGCCAACACTTGCAGCACATAGTCGGCATCCCCAGTGATCTTGTGGCAGGACAACACTTCGGGCAATTGCGCAATCACCGCCTCGAAGTCGTCGGGGGCGTGATCGGCGTGGGTGGAAAAACGGATATGCACGAACGCCATGATATCCAGCCCCAGCATTCGTCGATCAAGGTTAGCCTGATAGCCCTTGATCACTCCCGCCTCCTCCATTCTCTTACGCCGCCGCCAGCAAGGCGTAAGGCTTAACGACAGACGCTCACTGAGCTCGGCGTTGGAGATACTCGCATCCTCCTGCAGCAATGCGAGAATCGCCAGGTCGGTGTCGTCGAGACTGATGCGCTTGGATGTTTTTTTCTGCATTACGCCATTCCTGAGTAAAACCTCCCGTAATATCTACCAAACACCGAAAACAAAGCAAAGAAATCGCATCCGTACCAGAACAAAATATTTGCACTGGTTCACATCAACGGATGCGCACAATGTTTACAGTTTTCAGTGATTCCCACCGTTTACACCACGGCACCGAATTGAAAGACGGCGTGCTCAAGCCGTCCTTCGAACAGCCCAGTCGGGCCGATACCGTCCATCATCGAGTCAAGCAGGTCGGGCTTGGTCAGATCATCGAACCGCGAGCCTTTGACCGGTCGTGCTATGTCAACGCGCACAGCGAGCGCTACGTAACCTTTCTGGAATCCGCCTGGTCTGAATGGAGCGCAACCGGACGCACCCACGATGCCTTGCCGCTGGTGTGGCCAGTGCGCGATCTGGCCAACGAGCAAGTGCCGACTTACATCGACGGCAAGTTGGGTTTCTACGCCATGGACGCTGGCTCCCCCATCACCGCCACCACATGGCCAGCGGTAAGAACCAGTGCCGATATTGCGCTGACCGGACTGGCGCTGATCAATGAAGGCCACGACAGTGCCTTTGCCCTGTGCCGCCCGCCGGGCCATCACGCAGCACGTGAATACATGGGCGGCTATTGCTATCTCAACAACGCCGCCATTGCCGCACAGCAAGCCATCACCCAAGGCGCCAAACGTGTCGCGGTACTGGACGTCGACTTTCATCACGGCAACGGCACCCAGAACATTTTCTACGGGCGCAGTGACGTCATGTTTGTCTCGCTGCACGGCGAACCGACAGTGTCTTATCCGTATTACTCAGGCTTCAGCCACGAAGTCGGCGCCGGCCACGGCGAAGGTTACAACCTCAACTACCCGTTGCCGAAGAACACCACCTGGGAAAGTTACCGTAACGCCCTGCTCCACGCCTGCAAGAAACTTCAGCAATTCGCCCCTGAAGTGCTGGTTATTTCACTCGGCGTCGACACGTTCAAGGACGACCCAATCAGCCATTTCCTGCTGGAAAGCGACGATTTCATCGGCATCGGCGAGCTGATAGCGGGCGTGGGCTGCCCCACCCTGTTCGTGATGGAAGGCGGCTACATGGTTGATGAAATCGGGATCAATGCGGTCAACGTGCTGCATGGTTACGAGAGCAAACGCGCCTGAGTCATCCCCTGAATCGCAGCGTTTCAACTATTGAATCGGAGAATAAAAACATGACTCTTTTTATAGACGTCGATCATGCCGCACGCCTGTTCGCCAAGGTGGGAATCCGCCGGGCAATCCGCGAAATGGCGGCTTACATCGAAGCTGACTACTCACGCTGGGCGCAGTTTGATAAGTCGCCGCGCACCGCCAATCATTCGGCCGATGGTGTGATCGAGTTGATGCCGACCGACGATGGCCAACAGTACTCATTCAAATACGTGAACGGTCACCCGGACAACGGTCAAAGCAATTTGCTGACGGTCATGGCCTTCGGTGTCCTGGCCGATGTCCACAGTGGCTATCCCACCTTGCTCAGCGAACTGACGCTGACTACAGCCGTGCGCACCGCCGCGACCTCCGCCCTGGTCGCGAAGTCCCTGGCGCGCCCTGATGCAAACATCATGGCAATCATCGGCAATGGCGCCCAGAGCGAATTTCAAGCCATCGCCTTCTACGAAATGCTCTCCATCAAGGAAATCCGCATTTTCGATATCGATCGCGACGCTTCACTTAAGTTGAAGCGCAACCTAGCCGCATTCCCGGATATTGAGGTGATTCTGGCCAGCTCGGTACAGGACGCGGTCAAGGGTGCACACATCGTCACCACGGTCACCGCAGACAAAGCCTATGCAACGATTCTGACGCCCGAAATGATCGAGCCCGGCATGCATATCAATGCCGTCGGCGGTGACTGCCCGGGGAAAACCGAACTGCACGCCGACATCCTGCGCAATGCCCGGGTCATCGTTGAGTTTGAACCTCAAACCCGGATTGAAGGCGATATTCAACAACTGGAGGCCGACTTTCCCGTCGTCGAGTTCTTCCGGATTGTTCAAGGTGAAGTAGCGGGCCGTGAGAGCGACGCACAGGTCACGGTTTTCGATTCCGTGGGTTTCGCCCTCGAAGACTTTTCGTCACTGCGCTACGTGCACGATCTGGCGCGGGAGCATGCCATCGGTGAGCGCATCCATCTGGTGCCGACGCCGGCCAACATAAAAAACCTCTACCAACTGCTCGAACAACCGCTGGCCATCGCTCCGTCGCGCCTGCGCACAGTCAGCTGATAGCCCAAAGGTGATGCTCTAGAGAAAGGAGCTCGCAGACGAGAAACCCTGACACCTGCAAACAAGCGACGTCATTAGCCGTGACGTCTCTAACAAGAACGCTAGACACCCACTTTCTGCCAAAACTCAAAAACATAAAATCAAGAGGTTTTGTAATGAAAACGACTCCGTCCGGGCTGCCTGAACAGCCCGCGCTGCAGCGCACCCTCAGCAATCGTCACATTCAGTTAATGGCCATGGGAGGCGCCATTGGCACAGGCCTGTTCATGGGCTCCGGGAAGATCATCGCCCTTTCCGGCACGTCGATCATCCTCATCTATATGATCATCGGCCTGTTCGTCTACTTCGTCATGCGCGCCATGGGCGAACTGTTGCTCTCCAACTTGAACTTCAAAAGCTTCGCGGACTTTGCCGGTGCCTACCTTGGCCCGCGTGCGGCATTCTTCCTCGGCTGGTCGTACTGGCTGAGTTGGAGCGTCGCGGTGGTGGGCGATTCCGTAGTGGTCGGCGGCTTCTTTCAATACTGGTTCCCTGATGTACCCGCCTGGATACCGGCCATTGGCATGCTACTGACGCTGTTCGCCTTGAACGTGCTGACCGTCAGGCTTTTCGGTGAGGTGGAGTTCTGGTTCGCGATCATCAAGATCATTGCCGTCGTCACCTTGATTGGCGTCAGCATGGTGCTGATTGCCAGTTCATTTGTATCGCCCAATGGCGTCACCGCATCCCTGAACCACCTGCTGGATAAACAGGCAGCCTTCCCCAATGGCCTGTTCGGTTTCTTTGCCGGTTTTCAGATGGCCATCTTTTCCTTTGCCGGCACCGAGCTGATCGGCACTGCAGCCGCCGAAACCCGCTCCCCCGAGAAGACCCTGCCTAAAGCCATCAACTCGATTCCGCTGAGAATCATCCTGTTTTATGTGCTGGCTCTAGCCTGCATTATTGCAGTGACTTCATGGCAACAGGTTTCGCCCAACAAGAGCCCTTTCGTCGAACTGTTTCTGATTGCAGGGTTTCCCGCAGCCGCCGGTATCGTGAACTTTGTGGTGCTGACGTCTGCCGCCTCATCGGCCAACAGTGGCGTATTTTCATCCAGCCGCATGCTGTTTGGGCTGGCCAGTCACGACAATGCACCCGGGATTTTTCGGCGTTTGTCGGGCAATAGCGTGCCTCTGCTGAGCCTCGCGTTCACCACACTATTGATGCTGGTGGGTGTACTGTTGCTGTTCATCGTTCCGGAAGTCATGACAGCGTTCACCATTGTCTCGACCGTGTCGGCGATCCTGGTGATTTTCACTTGGTCGACCATCCTCGCGTCGTACATTGCCTATCGCAGAAGCCGACCCGACCTGCATGCGCAATCGACCTACAAGATGCCTGGCGGCGTGCCGATGGCCTGGTTCTCTTTGGCATTCCTGGGCTTTGTTCTCTGTTTGCTGGCATTAAGACCTGACACCCGTATTGCTTTAATGGTCATGCCGGGGTGGTTTATATGGTTGGCAATTGCCTATCAGCTGACCCACACCTGGAGGCCCAAACCCGCAGCTGGATCGATAAGTCAGTACAACTGATTTTACCTGGAGCCTTTGGGGCAACGCCCTTGAGTGATGCGGCATTTGTGGGGCACCTGCGGGTCGAATAGCTGCAAGCGAAGGCCGTCAAATATCAATGGCGGCCAACTCGCTCCTGCAACCCAACCACCGCCGAGCGGTATGGCAAGTTCTGAGCACTGACTTACACTGCGATACACCAATGCGAACGAATCACTGTTCAATGCATCGATACATCCCACGGCAATCCGGGCATCACGTAATGATCTGGGTGAAGCCAATATGAAAACGGTCACGAGCCTTTTCCGCTGTCTGCTCGCTGCCAGCGTATGCACGGCGGCGAGCACCTGTGTAATGGCTGCGCCAACCTACAAGACCAGCTTCGACTGTGGCGAGGCAAAGGCGCCTGTCGAGAAACTGATCTGTCGCGATCCGCAACTGGCGCAGATGGATATCGAACTGACGCGTCTTTATCGCCTGGCGCTCACGGATGAACATTCAGTGCCGCGTCCGGACAAAATCATGATCGACCAGCAGTTCTGGATCGATGCCCGCAATCATTGCGCCTCCACACCGACACCCAAGGCGTGCACAGTCCGCAGTTATGCCGAGCGCGCGCACCAGTTGCGTCAAGGTTCGGCCATTGTGAGAACCAAAGACCCATACAGGCTTACAGAGGGCCCCCTGGCTTTTCGTTGTACAGGGCTTAATCCGCTGGTTGCCGCCACCTTCTTCACCACGCAGCCGGGTGTCGTGTTCCTGAAATGGGCGAACACCTCGATTGTCCTGAACCAGGAGCCGAGTGATTCGGGAACCCGATACACAGGCAAGGACTCCCTAGGGAATTACAGTTTCTGGCAAGACGGCGACGTGGTGCTATTCCAGAAGCCTGGCTCAGGGCCAATGAGTTGCAAGGCCGAGCCGGTCGGTTGATGTCTCTGGCGCAAGTACCGGCGCCCTACTCCCAGCCCCAAAACCTGCGCGCAAAAAAAGCCCCGAAACCACATAAGGTTCGGGGCTAAAAATTGGTTGGTTGCGGCCAACCAAAGGAGCATTTTTCAAAGCGGTTACGGGTTACAGGCAATCCTGCGCGGCACGTTCGAAACTCGAAGGCATGAAGTTCGACGCCAGCAAGTGGCGCTCATACAAAAACACCTTGCCGCCGTTCGGGGCTTTGTAGGCTTCCAGAACGTTGTCTGCGGCGACTTTGCTCGGCACCACGATCCGGTAGCTGCGCTGGGTTTGCGAGACCGTCGGGTTCAGTGCGTTGCCCTGCAACTTCGGCACCACGCAATCGGCGTACTCGGCAGGCGTTTTTTTCGTCTGCAAGGTCAGCGTCGGGTCGTTCGGCGCGGAGGCGCAACCGGCCAGCAGCAAGGTGGCAACAGCCATGGCAGGAACAAATAAAGGGCGCATCGGTGCAGTCCTGAAGTAAAAAATCTGTTTCGTTGCGCAACGGGGCACTGTCGTTGCGGTTATGGTCCGGGTGTTCAGCCAGCAGTCACCAGGGTCTTGAGCGAGTCATCGAACTGCTTCAAGGCGCTGAGTTGCAGGTCGCGTTGCTGATCGATCTGGGCGGCGATCTCGGCTGCGGCTTTACGGTGTACCCAGACCGAAGGCATTTGTTTCTCGACGGCGCCTTCGGCCTTGCCGATGTATTGCAGGTTGGCGTCGTAGAACCGTGCGGCTAAACGCGCTTCGACCTGACTGTTGCGTTGGGTCAGCAAACGGTTGTGGGTATCGAGCATCACCACCACATCCGGATGGGCCTGCAACAACGCATCGAGGTTGTCGTAGACGGTCACCGACAGGAACTGCTGCTGCAGCGAACTCATCAGCCAGTCGATCGCCAATTCCGGATCGGAACTGTTGATGAACGCGTCGCGAATCCGCGCATCCAGCGCATCTCGCGCGCCGTTCAGCGCTACGTCGTGGTAACGCTCGAGGTATTGCAGGTTGTCCAGGGTGTTTTCGCTGTACAGCACACCGACGGTTTGCGAATGCTGCAACCCGGTACTGGCGCCGGCGATGGGCAGAAAATGGCACGATTGGGCGTCGTCTGCGTAGGCGGTTGCAGCAGTAGCAACCCCGCCCATCAACAGGGCGACAATTGCCAGTCGGGTCAATGTCTTCATCGCGCAATTTCCTTGAGCTGCGTCTTCGATGGAGGCGATTTTCCGCCTTTACCCGACCCAGCAGAACTTGCGTTTCTTGATTGTCACTATCACTTGAACCGATAGTTGCGCCGCGTGCCGATTATTTGCGCTTTCCTTCAAGTGCCTGCTCGATCACGCGACGCTCAGCTGATTTCTCCCCTGCGATTTCGCCGCGTAAAGCGCGCGATCTGCACGACCGATCAGTGCCTTTTCATCAGGGTCGCTGCCGTCGGCGACATATGTCGCCAACCCCAGGCTGACGGTCACGATACCTAACGGGCTCGACAAATGCTCAAGCTGCTCGGCCGCAATACACGACAGGATCGCCTCGGCAACCGTTCGCGCTCCTGATTCGTCCGTATTGGGCATCACCACGGCGATTTCTTCCCCGCCATAGCGAGCTGTCATGTCACCTGGGCGACGGACACAGTGCTTGATCGCCTGACCTATGATCCGCAGACATTCGTCTCCAGCGAGATGGCCGTAGTGATCGTTGTAGCGTTTGAAAAAGTCCACATCGATCAGGATCAGTGACAACGGGCTTGCGAGTCGCTTGGCGCGTTTGAGTTCGACATCCAGGAACTGATCGAAATGCCGGCGGTTGGCGAGGCCGGTGAGTTTGTCCTCGCTGGCGAGAACTTCCAGTGTCTGGTTAAGCTCGATCAGTGCGGTTTGGGTGGCGAGCAATTTTTCCTCCGCCCGAATACGCCGGCTGATGTGGGAAATCAGCCGGCGTCCCAGTGCGACCAAGAGCCCCAACAACAGCAGCACCACAGCGACAGATTGCTTTGTCTGACTGAGCCACGCTTGCATTGCCTCGGCCTGTCCCACCGCAACCGTCGTGACGACAGGATATTGATCGTTTCTCTTGAACGCGTAGAGGCGATGGATGCCATCTACTTTCGACGCAAAGTCCACGGTGCCTGATGAGGTGTTACGCAAGTATTCGGAGAATATGGGTGCGTGAGACAGATCACGGCCGATGTCTTCCACTTGAAAGGGATACCGCACCAGCAGGCGCCCTTCGGATGAGGTCAGGCTGATCGCGCCGAATTGCCCCACGTGGATGCTTCGATAAAGTTTGAGGAAGTGTTCGAGGCTGATAGTTGCGGCGATTACCCCGGCAAAACTTCCATCAGGGTGATCGATGCGTCGGCTGACCGAAATCACCCAGGCGCACGTGGCCCGGCTAAGAATCGCCGGGCCGATATAGATGCCGCGATCCGGAGTGTCGCGGTGATACTGGAAGAACGCCCGATCTGCGTTGTTGCTATTGGATGAGATCGGCATGTTGGCCGAGAATAGCCAGTCCCCTTGGGCGTCATACAGCACCACACTATTTAATTGCGGGAGCGCATCCATCTGCTGGGCAACCAACTTGCTCAGCCGTTCGAGTTGCTCCGGGCCGGTACCGTCTTTCTCGATCCTTTCTGTCAGGCTCAGCAACAGCACTTCACTTTGCTTGAAGGTGCCCTCGGTGTAAGTGTTGAGCGCCTGGGTCAGGTTCAATGTATCGGTATTGATGTCGCTCAAGGTGTTCTGTCGGGCTGTCCATGTCTGCCAGGCCGTCAGCAGCACCACGGAGACACACACCAGAAAGATCAGAAAAGTGGCAAGTCGAAGATCGCGTTTCAAGGAAGTACCGGGCTGTTGAGTACACTGGCGTCAAAGGCCGTGCATTATAGAAGGCTTTTGGCCAGCATTGCTGATGCATTTGGATAGTTCAGCCCTGCGCCGGGAATGCTTCCACTCTTAGTTTCTCCATCGCCAGTTCAATGAAAGCCGATACCGCCAACGGCAGATGCTGCGGGCTCGGGTAAAGCACGTGCAGACCAAAGCCCGCGCGCTGCAAATATGTTGTACGATGACGGATGAGTTGACGTAATTCATCTGTCATCCTCGCACCTATAACAACAAGGAATTACCCATGAAAAAAGTGAAACTGATTATCGGTTTTTTATGCCTGTTCAGTGGCTACGTGGCGGCCTCCCCCGCATCGAGCGAGACGGATGTTGCCGCTGCGGTAGACCATCTGACTCAAGCGATGCTGACCAAAAACGTCCCACAACTGAATGCGCTCACCGCTGAAAACCTGACCTACGGGCATTCCAGCGGGAAAATCCAGGACAAGAAAGAATTCATCGCCGACATCGAAACCGGAAAAAGCGCTTTCAAAACGCTGGAGATGCAGAATCAGAAAATCACCGTCTCGGGTGATGTGGCGTTGGTCCGCCATCATTTTTCGGCGCAAGCCATCAAGGGCACCGAGATTGTTCCCACGGAAATCGAGAACTTTCAGATCTGGCAAAAGCAGCAAGGAAAATGGTTACTGGTAGGACGACAAGCGTTCCGGCTCTGACCTGGCGAGGGGTGTCAGGCAGTTGCAATGCTGGATGTGCCGGTCTCTTCGCGAGCAAGCCCGCTCCCACACTGGATTTTCTGTGAGCACAGTATTTGTGCACGCCAGCGATCACATGTGGGAGCGAGCCTGCTCGCGATGGCGTCCGTCGCTACCACTAAACAGCAGCCTTGAACCCCTCCTCCCGTTGCAACGCCCGAGCCTGAATCACATCCAGCAAGGCACAGCCTTCACGCGTCAGCAGATGCACCGCCCGGGTGACGCGGGTCAGGTCGCAGTCGGAAATACCTTTGAGGTTGAGGCTGGACAAGGTGTCCATCAGATCGCGAACCACGGTGAAGCGATGCATGGCGCAGGCGGCCAGGTCGCTGAGTTCTTTATGGGTATTGATGAAGAGCACCGGAGTGTCGGCGTCGTAGGTGTCGATGGGGAGGTAACGGGGCATGACTTGGTCGGACATGGGTGTAACTCCAATAGAGCAACCACCTTCCGCGGCCAAGCGAAAAAGGTGGCAGCTATGTGCGGGTTGGCCGACCGGCACACCCTAAATCCGGCACACCCTAGGGTGTCCCGCGCACAGCTGCCATAACACGATATCCAGACATAAATAGGTCTGAACAATGACGCTGATGCGTTTGGTGTGACCGACCGGCCAAGGTCGTTCGCGGTGTTTACCGCGAGCCCGAACTATAGGGGTCGATACCAAAACGCGGCAACAGGGTACGTTGTAGGAAACGTCTTGGAAAGTTGTGCGCCACAACGTGGACCGTTGTGGACTGCCCGCCAAACGCGTGTTTGCCCAGAATGCTTAATCATCCTCATGCAACTTGATCCCACGCTTATGCAGCAGATACGGCACCAGCAACACCAACAACGTCAACGCCAGCACCGACGCCGCAATCGGTTGCGTCACAAATATCATCCAGTCGCCCTGGCTGATGGATAAAGCATTACGCAGCTGTTTTTCCGCCATCGGCCCCAGCAGCATGCCGACGATCACCGGGGCGACGGGGAAGTCGAAGCGGCGCATCAACACCCCGGCCCAGCCAATGCCCAGCATTAGAAACAAGTCGAAGGTTGAGTGGCGCATGCCATACACGCCGATGGTGGCGAATACCAGGATCCCGGCGTTCAGGTACGGCCGAGGGATTTGCAAGAGTTTGACCCAAAGCCCCACCAACGGCAGATTCAGCACCAGCAGGATGACGTTGCCGATGTACAAGGAGGCCACGAGGGTCCAGACCAACTCGCCCGAGGTCTGGAACAGCAGCGGCCCCGGTTGCAGGTTGTAGTTCTGGAACGCCGCCAACAGAATCGCCGCCGTCGCGGAGGTCGGTATGCCCAGGGTCAGCAGTGGAACCAGCGAGCCGGTGGCGCTCGCGTTGTTCGCCGCCTCGGGGCCAGCGACACCCTCGATGGCGCCCACGCCTTTGCTGGCGGCGAATTCTTTTGGGTACTTGCTGAGTTTGCGTTCGGTGGAATAGGACAGGAACGTCGGGATTTCCGCACCACCGGCCGGAATCGACCCGAAGGGAAAGCCGATCAAGGTGCCCCGTAACCACGCAGGAACCGAGCGTTTCCAGTCGGCGCGGGTCATCCATAACGAGCTCATGCGGTGTCGGCCGGCCGTTTCTTCCTTTTGGTAAAGCACGCCGTACAAGGCCTCACCGACGGCAAACATCCCCACCGCGACCAGCACCACTTCGATGCCATCGACCAGTTCGGGAACCCCCAAGGTGTAGCGGGCAATGCCTGACGTCGAGTCGAGGCCGATCAAACCGATGGTCAGCCCGATGCCCAATGAAGCAAAGCCGCGCAGCATCGACGCGCCGAGCACTGCCGACACAGTGGTGAAGGCCAGCACCAGAATCGCGAAATACTCCGCCGGCCCGAATTTCAGCGCCAGCGTGGCCACCAGGGGCGCGAACAACGTCAGCAAGATCGTTGCGATGGTGCCGGCCACGAATGAACCGATGGCGGCCGTTGCCAGCGCCGGGCCTGCCCGTCCGTTGCGGGCCATGAGGTTGCCTTCCAGGGCCGTGACCATGGAGGACGATTCCCCCGGGGTGTTGAGCAGGATCGAGGTGGTGGAGCCGCCAAACTGAGCGCCGTAATAGATGCCGGCGAACATGATCAGTGCCCCGGTCGGGTCGACCTTGGCGGTAATCGGCAGCAGCAAGGCGACGGTCAGCGCCGGGCCGATCCCCGGCAATACTCCGATTGCAGTGCCCAGCAGACAACCGATAAACCCCCACATCAGATTGATCGGCGTCAGCGCGCCAGCGAAGCCGACGGCCAGATTCGAGAGAATATCCACCTTGTCGACCTCCTTCGGCCTGAATCAGATCCAGGCGTTGATCAAGGGCGGAAGGGAAACCCCTAGCCCGGCGGTGAAAAGCCAGTAGATCGGCAGCGTCAGGGCAATGCCGATGGCCAGGTCCCGCACCGGGCTGCGGCTGCCGAAGCCTCGCGCCGAACAGGCAAACAGCAATGCAGCAGCCAAGACGAAGCCGATGTAGGAAATGAGCAACGCCACGCCCAGCAGCCCTGCCGTAACCCAGGTCGCCCCGGACTTGCCGCCGGGCTCGGCCCCGGAAGTCTCATGATCATCGGCGAGGTTGCGAAAACCACCGGTGAGCGCCTGATAGCCCATCAACAGACCAACGGCGCCCAGAAATGCCGCGACGGCATAGGGGTAGACATAGGCCGGCATGATGACGAAGCCCATCTCAGGGGGAAACCGCGAGGCGCCGACCGCCAATACCGCACTGATCACGACAATGCCGACGCCAATCGCCAGTTGAGCCGGCCTTACGCTCCAGCGCCCGGCCATCTCAAAGCAGCCCGACCTTGACCAGCATCGCGCGCAGGCGTCCGTGCTCCTCATCGACGAATTTGCCGAAATCATCCCCGGTCAGAATGCTCGGCGACCACGCATTGGCTTTTACGTTTTCCTGCCAGACGGCGCTTTTGGTGGCGGTCAGGACGGCTTCCGTCAGTGCCTTGCGCTGTTCAGGCGTCAGGCCCGCCGCGCCGTAAATACCCCGCCAGTTGCCGATCGTCACGTCGTAGCCAGACTCTTTGAGGGTCGGTGCGTCGATGCCTTCAACGCGGTTGGGCGCGCCGACGGCCAGTAAGCGGAACTGCTTGGATTGCACGTATTTGGCCAGCTCGGCGTAGCCGCCAGTGATCACCGTGATGTGCCCCCCAAGCACCTCGGCAACGACTTCGCCGCCACCGGCGAAGGCAACGTAATTGACCTTGTTGACGGGGATGTCCATCTTGCTCGCCAGTTCGGCGATGCCGATGTGGTCGATCGACCCCTTGGAGCCACCGCCCCATTTGATGCTGGACGGGTTGGCTTTGAAGTCCTTGAGCAAGTCCTCCAGGGTTTTGTACGGCGAGTCGTCGCGTACGGCGATCACGTTGTATTCGGTAAACAGCCGGGCGATCGGGGTTACGTCCTTCAAGGTGATTTGCGGTTTGTTCTGCTCGATGGACGCGACCATGATCGCGCCGACCACGATCAGCGCATCGGGGTCGCCCTTGGTGGCGTTGGCAAATTGCGCCAACCCCAGGGTCCCGCCGGCGCCACCCTTGTTCTCGAAGGTGGCGGCTTTGGCCGTTTGGGCCTCGACCATGGCTTTGCCCAGGACTCGCGCGGTCTGGTCATAACCGCCACCCACGGAACCTGGGGCCATGAACTTGACGGTGTCCAGGGCAAAAACGGGTGATGCGAGTGCGGCGGCGGTAATGAAAGCGGCGAGGTTGCTGCTGAATCGACGGGCCAGTGCAAACATGAGACGTCTCCGGATAGCCGTTCTTGTTGTTTTCGATCAGGGAGAGCCCCTGTTCGGTGAGCATTCGTCTGGAAACAAGCGTAGGTCATAGATGTGTTTGTTGACGGCCTTTGTGCTGATGCGCCGTTAATCAAAGACAGCACATCGACTCAATATCCGCATCGAAATCTACGCAACCATAGGCCCTGTGAACCACCCACAATCCACTTGCAAGGACATCATCATGGCCATCGCAAAAGCAGCACCTGGCAAAACCCTGCTGAACCCAACCGACCACACCCTGATCATGATCGATCACCAGTCGCAAATGTCCTTTGCGACCAAGTCGATCGATGCCGTCACCTTGCGCAATAACGCCGCACTGGTGGCCAAGGCAGCCCGGGGCTTCAACGTGTCGACCATCCTCACCACCGTTGCCGAGAAAAGCTTCTCCGGCCCGATTTTCGACGAAATCAAATCGGTGTTCCCGGAACACAAAGTGATCGACCGTACCAGCATGAACACCTGGGAAGACGAGCGCATTGCCGTTGAAGTCAACGCCATCGGCAAACAGAAAATCGTCCTGGCCGGCCTGTGGACCTCCGTGTGCATCGTTGGCCCGGCACTGTCGGCCCTCGACCAAGGCTTCGAGGTGTACTTCATCGCCGATGCCTGTGGCGATGTCTCCATCGAAGCCCATGAAATGGCCGTGCAACGCATGATCCAGCTCGGTGCCCGCCCAATGACATCGCTGCAATACCTGCTTGAACTGCAGCGCGACTGGGCACGCACCGAGACTTACGACGAGACGGTGAAAACCTCCATCGCCAACGGTGGTGCCTATGGTCTGGGCCTGATCTACGCCAAGACCATGTTCCATGCCTCTGAAGGCCATTGAGAATAAATAGCGACTCTGCGGAGTCGCTGTTTCAAGCGGGAGATCCGTCATGTTTTCTTTACAAACCCTCCCGCGCATTTCCGGTCGGAAGGACGTCCCCAGGGCGTCCTTCTGGCTCTGCGTGTTTTTTGCCGGAACAGCCCTGGCGGATGAGACACCGGATTCCGCGCAAGGATTTCTCGAGGGCGGGAAGCTTGAGGTGCTCAGTCGAAATTTCTTCCTCAACAGCGACTACCGCTCACCCCAGCCTTCGGGCAAGAACTACAAACAAGAGTGGGCTCAAGGCTTTATCGGCTCATTTGAATCTGGATTCACTCCCGGCACGCTAGGTTTCGGCGTCGACAGCCACGCTTTTATGGGGCTGAAGCTCGACGGCGGCAAAGGGCATTCGGGAACCGGGTTACTGCCGCTGGACAGTGACGGTCGCAGCGAAGACAACTATTCCAGTGCCGGTGGTGCGCTGAAAATCAAGGCCTCCCGTACCACCCTGGCCTTCGGTGAAATGACCGTGGAAACCCCGGTGTTCGACACCTCCGACAAACGCCTGCAACCGGAATACGCCACAGGCTTTCTGTTGAACAGCAACGAAATCGACGACATGAAACTGGTGGCGGGTCATTTCACGGCGTTCAAGAATCAGGACAACACAACAAGCAAGGGCAACTTTTACGGCTACGGCGCCAACACCGAAGCCGGTGGCATCACGTTTCTGGGCACCGACCTGTTCACGCACAGTCCTGTCGGCGGCGCTTTATACGCCTCCGAGCTGAGCGACACCTGGCACCAGTATTACGCCAACCTGCACCTGAAACAGTCCGCCGTGTTCCTCGACGCCAACCTGTATCGCACGCAGGACACCGGCAAGGCGCTGGCCGGTGCCATCGACAACACCGCTTATAGCCTCTCGGGCAAATACACCCTTGATGCCCATGCCTTCACCCTGGCCTGGCAACGCATCAATGGCGACACACCGTTCGACTTCGTCGGCGGCGACTCGATTTACCTGGCCAACTCGATCAAGTACGCCGACTTCAACGGCGCCCATGAACGCTCCTGGCAGGCACGCTACGACCTCGACCTCGGCGCTTATGGCATCCCCGGCCTGAGTTTCATGACGCGTTATGTCCGGGGTAGCGACATCGACGGCACCCGTGCGCCCAAGGGTGGGGCCTACAACCCGTTCGACCCGACCATCGGCGAGTACGTACCTCAACAGGGCGATGGCGGGCGGCATTGGGAGCGCGACATCGACCTGCGCTACGTCGTGCAGTCAGGCTCCGCCAAGGGGTTGTCACTGCAACTGTCCCATGTGTCTCATCGGGCCAACACCGCTCAGGCGGGCGATGACATCGACAGGGTTTACGTCGTCATCCAGTACCCGCTGACCTTCGGGCACCTGTGATCAACGTCACCGTAGAAATGGCGGAAGGCAGCCGGAGTCGAACCTGCCCGGGAACGGATGCCGTCCCCAACCGGGTTTGAAGCCCGGCCGCGCCACCGGGCGCGATTGCCTTCCTTGAAGTCAGACTGCGGTTTGTTGGGCCAATGCATTGTCGAGCCGGATATGGCGTCGGTCGCCAAAGCGGCGGGTCAGGCCGAGCCGGTCGAAGTATTCAAGAATCTGAATACTGCGCTTGCGCCCCAGGCCCACGGCATCGCGAAATGCGGCGACCTGAATCACCGGGTTATCGCTGGCCAGTTGCACCAGCATAGCCGCCAATCGGCGCACCAGTGTTTCGGTGTAAAACAGGTCACGGACGATTTGATGCAGCAGTCCCAACCGGGCCATCTTGCGCAGCAGCAGGCGCACGGCAGCCTCGTCATGGCCAGAGGCTTTGGCCAGATCACGCACCCACGGCGGATCGAAACCCGCCTGTTCGAACAACGGCTGCAATTGTTGCCACAGGGTTTCGTCGTCCTCGCTCAAGCGCACCTGGTGATCGGGTAAATGCAGCCACGGGCCGCTGGCCGCCATTGCACCACTGGCCAGTAATTCGTCGAGCAGGCTGATAAAGGTCGACCGTTCCAGCACGCTGCCGGCGAAGCGACGCAGGCGATCCCGGTCCGGTCCCATCTGGTCCGGTTCGAGTTGATGAAAGCGTGCGAGGTGTTCCAGCAGCGGCGCTTTCAGCGCTTCCCAACGCACCGCGCTGAACAGCAACGGCCCCTGTCGCGTATCGATGAAGCGCACGTCATCGGGTAACTCCCAAGTCCGGCGCGGACGATTGAATTGACGCTCCAGGCGCTGCGGATCGAGCCCGGTGTCGCTGTTGGCCAGCAACGCCGGCAGTGCCGCTTCCAGGCTATTGGTGGTGGACAGCGCCTGTAGCTGCGCCAATCGCTCAGGGCTGCGACGATGTCGGGCCGGGGCGAACGGGTCCAGCACCTGTCCGCCGCCAAGGGTGCGTTGGGCGCTTTGGTCGCGCAGAATCAAGCGGTCGCCCTTCACCGCCAGCACCGGCGCATTGACCAGCAGTTGCGCGAACATCTGCCCGCCCGGTGCCAGGCTGGAACCTTCCAGCAAGGCCACCCGCCCCGTCACGTCCTGAGTGCCAAGATGCACATGCACCGGTTGAAAGTGTTCGAAGCTTCGCGCTTCGCCGGCCAACACCGTCATCTGGATATCCAGACGCTGGGTCGGCGCATGCAGCCATTCGGCCACCAGCCAGTGGCCACGGTGGATCTGCTCCAAGGCCAAACGCTCGGCACTCAGGTTCAGCGCGACGCGCTGCCCGGCCGTTGCGTTGTCAGCGGCCTGGTTCTGCGCATGCAGGCCACGTACTCGCACCGGTTTGCCCTGCGGGCTCAACATCAGCGTATCGCCCACTGTCACCTGACCGGACAACGCCGTACCGGTCACCACGATGCCGGCGCCGGCCACGCTGAAAGCCCGATCAATCGCCAGACGAAAACCGCCGCCGGTGCTGCGTTGAAGCACTTCACGCTGTGCCTCCAGCAAGGCCTGGCGCAATGTCTCGATGCCCTCGCCAGTGACACTCGACAGCGGGATTTGCGGCGCACCGGAATAAGGGCCGGGCGCCAGCAATGCTTCGATCTGCTCACGAACAGCCTGCACCCGAACCGGGTCAGCCCGGTCGCACTTGCTGATTGCAATCAGTGCCCGAGGAATGCCCAGCAACTCGACAATCGCCAGATGTTCGCGAGTCTGCGGCATGACGCCGTCATCGGCCGCTACCACCAACAACACCAGATCAATCCCTTGAGCGCCGGCCAACATGTTGTGGGTGAAGCGCTCATGGCCGGGCACGTCGATAAAACCGGTCAGGGCGGCGCCCGGTTCCAGCGCCGCATAGAGATAGCCCAGGTCGATGGTCATGCCGCGTTCGCGTTCTTCGCGGCGACGATCACCGGCCTGCCCGGTCAATGCCTGCAGCAAGGAGGTCTTGCCGTGATCGATATGCCCCGCCGTGCCAACAATCACCCGTCCCGGCCCTCCTCCTGCAGTTGATCGAATCGCACCAGCTGATTGAGCTGCGCCAGCCATGCCGCTTCGTCATCGAGTTGGCGCACGTCGAGCCACAAGGCGTCATCGTCGATACGCCCGAGCACCGGAATGGGCAGTTGCCGCAACGCTGCCTCCAGCCCTAGCAACCGTCGCCCACGCAGGCGTTTGGAAACGTTGGGCCGCAGGCATAACGCGGCGCTGGGCAATCGGGCCACGGGTTGGCTGCCACTGCCGATCATGCCCAGTGCCGGCACCGCGCTGACGCTCCAGCCATCGCCCAACACCTGCGCCAATGACGGTTGCAAGCGTTCGGCCTGGGCGAGGATATCGGCTTGGGGCCGGGTCAATAGACGCAGACTTGGCAGTCGTTCGGCCAGACGATCGGGATCGCGGTACAGCGCCAATACGGCTTCTAGGGCGGCCAGGGTCAGTTTGTCGACTCGCAAGGCACGCTTGAGCGGGTTCTTTTTGATCCTGGCGATCAGGTCTTTGCGGCCGACGATCAATCCGGCTTGAGGCCCGCCGAGCAGTTTGTCGCCGCTGAAGGTGACGATGTCCGCGCCGTCGAGCAACGCCTGGCGCACCGTCGGTTCGGCGGGCAGGCCCCAACGGGTCAGGTCAAGCAGGCTGCCGCTGCCGAGGTCTTCGAGCAAGGGTAGTCCGTGGCGGTGAGCCAGCTGCGCCAATTCCGCCGTCGGCACCCGGGCGATAAAGCCTTCAATGGAATAATTGCTCGTGTGTACCCGCATCAGCAGACCACTGCGCGGGCCGATGGCGGCCTCGTAATCGCGAGCATGGGTGCGGTTGGTGGTGCCCACTTCGTGCAGCTTGACCCCCGCGCGGGCCATGATGTCGGGAATGCGAAACGCACCGCCGATTTCGATCAGCTCACCACGGGATATGATCCCTTCCTTGCGTGCACCCAGGCTGTTGAGCGTCAGCAACACAGCGGCGGCATTGTTGTTGACCACGGTGACTGCTTCGGCGCCGGTCAGTTCGCGGATCAAGCCTTCAATCAAATCGTCCCGGTCGCCGCGCTTGCCGCTGTGCAGGTCGAATTCCAGATTGAGCGGATAACGGGCGGCCAGTTGCACCGCTTCAATGGCTTGTTCCGGCAACAACGCCCGCCCGAGGTTGGTATGCAGCACCGTGCCGGTGAGGTTGAACACCCGGCGGATCTGGCTGCGATGCTGGATCGCCAGACGCTCACCTGCCCTCCCCGCTAATACGTCGGGGGCGATTTCAATGTCGGCGAGTTCACCGTTGTGCACCGGCTCGCGCAAGTCATCGAGCAATTGCCGCAGGCCGGCCAGCAGTGCGTCGTGTCCGTAACGCTCGGCCAGCGTTTGGCAGGCGGGATGGCGCAACAAGCTGTCGATGGAAGGCAGCCGCAAGGCTGGGCTGGCAGACGTTGCGCGCATCAGAGGCTCCCGGAAGCGAGTGACCGTCGCGTCTGAGTGTAGCCTCTGGGATCGATAAGCTCAGTCGCCTCCGGGTGCGAGCATCAAGTTGGGCGCTGGCCGCTGGTAACCTTCCTGCTCCAGCCGCATGTCCAGCATCAGGCTGGACAGGTCCGCCGACAGGGCTTCGGCTTCGGCGTCGTTTTCCAGGTAGAGCAGTTTCAAGTAGCTGTTGCAGCCGGGGCAGACTTCCGCCCGCAGCGGCGCCTGATTGGCGGCGTGGCGATCGTCCTCGAAGCTGACGTATTCAAGCCCCTTGCTCTGTTCGCAATACACGCACTTGACCCGCACCACATGCCATTCGCAGGCACATAGCGAGCACACCAGATAACGCAAACCGTTGTATTTGCCGCGATGACGAATCACCCCGGCCATCGCCGGCGAACCGCAGGCCGGGCATTGGCTGAGGCTGTCGCCGCGCGTCAGTTCAAGGTTGGGCGTGCTCAGCAGCCAATAACTCCAGGCCACTTGCAGCGCGGCGCCGAGAAACGGCACCAGCGCTGCCGGCAGCATCGAGTACTGGCCGCTGACCAAGGCAATCGCCCACGCCTTGAGCAACCCCGGATTTGCACTGCTCAAAGTCGCCACGGCGTTTTCTACCGCAGAATGTGGCAATGGCTGATAGCGCTGCAACAAGGCCTCGAGATACGGCAGCCAAACGTTTTCGCGCACCAGGCTGTCGGCAGCGAACGGCGGCAAGCCATGTTCTACGCACAATCGCAGGCGTTCGGGGTCGGGCATGGTCGCCACGGGCGGATCGTCCATCAGCTGCTGCTGGACATGACACAACCCCGCGATCAAACGCAGATAGTCCGCCATGGGATGGCCGTCGGCCAAACGTTCCAGGCGCAACGCGCGCAACGTGAACAGGTTGTTCGGCGGCAGGTACAGAAACGGCGGTGAACTCGCCGCCGCTTCTATCTGTCCGGGTTCGAGGATCGTGGCCAAGAGGTCATCCTTTTTTGCTGATCGGTGGCTCTGGCGTTTCGTCACCGGTCACTTCCCGGTACCAGAGCCCGTGGTGTTTTCTCGCCCAGGCGCGGCTGACCCGGCCATGCACCATGGCGTCGACCGAACCGCGAATCCAGATACCAGCATAGACGTGGACGATGATGCTCAGCACCAGGATAAATCCCGCCAATGCATGCAGGAGCATCGCCCAGCGAATGCTGGTGATGCCGAAGTACGCACTGAACCAGGCGCGCCAGATCACCAACCCGCTGAACAGCAACACCAGCATGCAGATCAACAATACCCAGAACAGCAGCTTCTGCCCCGGGTTGTATTTACCGATGGGCGGCACGCCCTCCTCCTCGTTACGGATCACCTGCCCGACACGCCTGAGCCACAGCCGGTCGTTGGTGATGAAGTAGTTCGCCCGCCAGAAACTGCACACCAGGCCGAGGAACAGCACAAACATCGTCACGCCCAGGTACGGATGCAGAATGCGCGTCCACGGACCGCCGCCAAACAGGCTACTGAGCCAGAACAAGCCCGGATGGAACAAGGCCAGCCCCGACAGCGCGGCCATCAGAAACACAATCGCCACCAGCCAGTGGTTGGTGCGCTGGTTGGCGGTGTAGCGCACGATCGGTTTGTCGTTCATGGCCTGTCCTCCCCGCCGGGTTTGCTTGGATCGAAAGTATGTACCGACGGATCGAACTCATGCACGGCAGGATCGACGGTGGTCGGATGTTCGTCCTCCTCGATCAGTTGTGGCCCGACGCGCACGTAGTGGAAGAACCCGGCCAGCACCGCCGCGCCCATGGCCAACAGCGCCAGGGGTTTGCTCAGGCCTTTCCACAGGTCCACCAGCGGACTGATCGCCGGGTGATCCGGCAACCCGGCGTACAACCTGGGCGTGTCGGCATGGTGCAGCACGTACATCACGTGGGTGCCGCCGACGCCGGCAGGGTCATACAAACCGGCGTTGTCGAAGCCGCGGCTCTTGAGGTCGACGATGCGTTCGGCGGCGTGTTCCTTCATGTCTTCCTTGCTACCGAACACGATGGCGCCGGTCGGACAGGTTTTCACGCAGGCCGGTTCCAGCCCCACCGCCACCCGGTCCGAACACAGCGTGCATTTATAGGCCTTGTGGTCCTTTTGCGAGATGCGCGGAATGTTGAACGGGCAACCGGTGATGCAATAGCCGCAGCCGATGCAATGGTCCTGATCGAAGTCGACGATGCCGTTGGCGTGCTTGATGATCGCGCCGGGGCTCGGGCATGCCGCCAGGCAGCCGGGCTCGGCGCAGTGCATACAGCCGTCCTTGCGGATCAACCATTCGAGGTTGCCGGCGTCGGTTTCATGCTCGGTGAAGCGCATCAGGGTCCAGGTGTCTGCGCTGAGGTCGTGCGGGTTGTCGTAGGTGCCCAGGTTGTGACCGACGTCGTCACGTAGCTCGTTCCATTCCGAGCAGGCGACCTGGCAAGCCTTGCAGCCAATGCACTTGGTGGTGTCGATCAGCTTGGCCACTTCCTCCTGGGTGCGCACCGAGGGCGGCACGGTGGTGGTGGCCGAACGGGCGATGATGTCTTGGCTGGCCATTTAGATTTTCTCCACGTTGACCAGGAATGACTTGGATTCCGGGGTCTGTGTGTTGCCATCGCCGAGGAACGGCACCAGGGTGTTGGTCAGGTAACCGTGACGGGTGGCGCCGGTGAAACCCCAGTGCAACGGGATACCGATCTGGTGCACCACCTGATTGTTGACCTGCAGCGGACGAATCCGCTTGGTCACCACTGCCACCGCTTCGATATGCCCGCGCTTGCAACTGACCCGAACCCGGTCGCCGGCGGCAATCCCCTTCTCCTTGGCCAGCGCCTCGCCGATTTCGACGAACTGCTCGGGCTGGGTCACGGCGTTGATCGGGCAATGCTTGGTCCAGAAGTGGAAGTGTTCAGTCAGCCGGTAGCTGGTCGCTGCATAAGGAAAGTCCTTGGCCTGGCCCAGGGTGTCCCAGACCGAATCGAAGATCCGTCCGGCCGGGTTGCTGGTCGCCTGTTTGTTGTTGGGGTGCATCGGGTTGATGCCGATGGGCGTCTCGAACGGTTCATAGTGTTCGGGGAATGGCCCTTCGTTCATCTTGTCGAGGGCGAAGAACCGCGCCACGCCTTCGGGGTTCATGATGAACGGGTTCATCCCGGCTTCCGGCGGCACATCGACCTTGTAGTCGGGCACGTCGGTGCCGGTCCAGACCTTGCCGTTCCACCACACCAGCCGCTTTTTCGCATCCCACGGTTTGCCTTGAGGGTCGCAAGAGGCACGGTTATAGAGAATCCGTCGGTTTGCCGGCCAGGCCCAGGCCCAGCCGAGGTTCTGCTTCATGCCGTAAGGATCACTGTTGTCACGACGGGCCATGTTGTTGCCCTGCTCGGTCCAACTGCCGCAGAAGATCCAGCAACCGGAGGCCGTGCTGCCATCGTCCTTGAGCTGGGCGAAACCGGACAGCTGCTGACCGGCCTTGACCACCGCGCCCGAAGCGTCGGTGACATCGGCGATGGCGTAGCCGTTGAATTCCCGGGCCAGTTCTTCCGGTGTCGGGTCATCCGGTACTTTGTAGGGCCAGTCGAGCTTGAGGATCGGCTCGGCCCAGGCGCCACCATTGGCCTGGTAACGCTGGCGCAGACGCATGAACAGCTCGCTCATGATCTTCACGTCAGTGCGCGCCTGTCCCGGGCCGTCGGCCCCCTTCCAGTGCCATTGCAGCCAGCGGCCGCTGTTGACCAGCGAGCCGTTTTCTTCGGCAAAACAGGTGGTGGGCAGGCGGATGACTTCAGTCTGGATGTCGGCCGTTTGCACATCGTTGTAAGGCCCGACGTTGCGCCAGAACTCCGAGGTCTCGGTGGCCAGCGGGTCCATCACCACCAGCCACTTGAGTTTGGCCAGTGCCTTCATCACCCGGTTCTTGTCCGGCAAGGCGGCGATCGGGTTGAAGCCCTGACACATGTAGCCGTTGACCTGGCCCTTGCCCATCATGTCGAACATTTTCAGGATGTCGTAGCCGGGAATATCCAGTTTCGGCAGCCAGTCGTAGCCCCAGTGATTCTCGGCGGTGGCATTGGCGCCGTACCAGGCTTTCATCAGGCTGACGTGGAACTTGCCGTAGTTCTGCCAGTAGGACATCTGCCCGGGACGCAGCGGTTTGAGGGCGCGTTTGGCGATGTAGGCGTTGTAGTCCTGTTCGGCTTCGGACGGCAGGGTCAGGTAACCGGGCAACAGGTTAGACAGCAAGCCGAGGTCGGTCAGGCCCTGGATGTTGGAGTGCCCGCGCAGGGCGTTGACACCTCCGCCCGGCATGCCGATGTTGCCCAGCAGCAGTTGCACCATGGCCGCGCTGCGGATCATCTGCGAGCCGATCGAGTGCTGGGTCCAGCCCAGGGCATAGAGAATCGTCATGGTCTTGCCCGGTTGCGCACACGTGGCAATCTCTTCCCAGATTTTCTTCATCGCGTCGGTGGGCATGCCACAGACCTGACTGGCCAGCTCCAGGGTGTAGCGGCTGTAATGCTGCTTCATCAATTGATAGACGCAGCGTGGGTCCTGCAAGGTCGGGTCGACTTTGGCAAAGCCGTCCTCGCCGATTTCATAGCCCCAGCCGGACTTGTCGGTGTAGCTGCGCTTGCTCGCGTCGTAACCGCTGAACAAGCCATCCTCGAAACCGTAGTTGGCCTTGACGATGAACGACACGTCCGTATAGGCCCGCACGTATTCGTGCTGGATCTTGTCTTCGGTCAGCAAGTAATTGATCAGCCCGCCCATGAAGGCGATGTCAGTGCCGGTGCGGATCGGTGCGTAATAGTCCGCCACCGAGGCCGTCCGGGTGAAACGCGGGTCGACCACAATCAGCCGCGCCTTGTTGTGGGCTTTGGCTTCGGTCACCCATTTGAAACCGCAAGGGTGCGCTTCTGCTGCGTTGCCGCCCATCACCAGAACCAGATTCGCGTTGGCGATATCGGTCCAGTGGTTGGTCATGGCACCACGGCCATACGTCGGGGCAAGACTTGCCACCGTCGGGCCATGTCAGACACGTGCCTGGTTATCGAACCCCAGCATGCCCAGACTGCGAATGACCTTGTGGGTGATGTAACCCGCTTCGTTGGACGAGGCCGAGGCCGCGAGGAAACCGGTAGTCAGCCAGCGGTTCACCGTTTGCCCCTGGGCGTTCTTCTCGATGAAGTTGGCGTCACGGTCGGCCTTCATCAGGTCGGCGATGCGGTCCAGCGCTTCATCCCAGGAGATCCGCGTCCACTCCTTGGTGCCGGGCTTGCGCACTTGCGGGTATTGCAGACGGCTGGGGCTGTGAATGAAGTCGAGCAAGCCTGCGCCTTTGGGGCAGAGGGTGCCGCGATTGACCGGGTGGTCGGCATCGCCTTCGATGTGGATGATGCTCTGGGCGACATTCTTCGCATTGTCGCCCTGGCTGTACATGATCAAGCCGCAGCCGACCGAGCAGTACGGGCAGGTGTTGCGGGTTTCATGGGTATGGGCGAGCTTGAAATGACGCACTTGTTCGGCGAAGGCTGGCGTCGGGGCCATGCCCAGCGCGCCAAGGGTGGATCCTGCAAGGCCGAGACCAGCGACCTTGAAGAACTGACGACGGTTGAGGTCCATCGTGCACTCCTGATCAGGTGGAAACCCGGTGCGTTGGCCGGGTTTTTCTGGACGATCACAGTGACGGCAACGGAACTACCGCCAATTAGAACTTTAGACAATGTTGTGCTGCGCGGTCTGAAAACCGACCGTCGGCGGCTTGCCGGTCATGCTCTGTTGCACAACTCGCCAGCGGTGAAGGTTGGCGCTTATCATGGCCGCCGGATTACCCCCCTCTGCCTTTTATGAGACTGAGCATGACTTTCGATTTTGATCAGGTGTTCGACCGCCATGGCACCGGCAGTACCAAATGGAGCCGTTACCCGGCCGATGTATTGCCGATGTGGGTCGCCGACATGGACTTCGCCGCACCGCCGGCGATCATTCAGGCCCTGCAAAAACGCCTGGAACACCCGATGCTCGGTTACAGCGTGGCCCAGGATGACTTGCGTGACGCCATCGTTGCCGACCTTTGGAGCAAGTACGCCTGGCGCGTGCAGCCCCAGGAACTGGTGTTCCTGCCGGGTATCGAATCAGGCTTCAACATGGCCCTGCATGCACTGGTTCAGCCGCAACAGAACGTGGTCGTGCAAACCCCGAACTATCCGCCGCTGCGCCATGCGCCGGGCCACTGGCATCTAAACAAGGTCGAACTGGACTTCAACGCGCTGGCCGATGGCACGTACGCCACGCCACTCGATGCCTTGCGCCAGGCACTGCAAGGAGGCGGCGCGCTGTTGCTGAGCAACCCACATAACCCGCTGGGCAAGGTCTTCCCCCGGGAAGAACTGCAAGCGGTTGCCGACATCTGCCTGGAACAGGATGCCTGGATCATCTCCGACGAGATCCATTCCGAGCTGTGCTTCGATGGGCGCGTGCATATTCCGACCGCCTCGCTCAGCCCGCAGATCGCCAAACGCACCATCACCCTGATGTCGGCCAGCAAGGCCTACAACATCGCGGGCCTGAAGACGGCGTTCATGATCATTCAAGACGCAGCGCTGCTCCATCGCGTCAATCATGCCCGCTGCGGCATGGTCGACAGCGTCAACCCGCTGGGCCTGGAAGCGACCCGCGTCGCCTATAGCGAAGGCCACCCATGGCTGACCGAACTCATGGCCTACCTGCAAAGCAATCGGGACTATCTGGTGGAGGCCGTTCGCACGCGGTTGCCGGGCGTGACCATGAACGTTCCACAAGGCACTTACCTGGCGTGGCTCGATTGCACGGCACTGGGGCTGGACAACCCGCAGCAATTCTTCCTCGAACAGGCCAAAGTCGGGCTGAGCGCCGGGCTGGATTTCGGCGATCACGCCCAGCAATTCGTGCGCCTGAACTTCGGCTGCCCACGGGCGTTGCTGGAAGAAGGGATTGCGCGGATGGAGCGTAGTTTGCGTAACCGCAAGGCCTGACTCTACTCGGGCTCGCTCCCACAAGGGGGTTTGTGTGCCTTCTCGACCGCCCACCAACGCGGCAGTAATTGCTTGACCTTACTCTCGCCAAACCGGTCGTCGATCAGCATCACCACCCCTTGGTCCTCCCGTGTACGGATCACCCTTCCTGCCGCCTGCACCACTTTCTGCACACCTGGAAACAGGTAGGTGTAGTCATAACCGGCACCGAAAATCGCCGCCATGCGCTGTTTCAGTTGCTCGTTGACCGGATTGAGTTGCGCGAGCCCCAGGGTGGCGATGAAGGCGCCAATCAATCGGGCGCCGGGCAAATCGATGCCTTCACCGAACGCGCCACCCAGCACTGCAAACCCGATGCCCTGCCCGTCGGCGGTGAACTGGTCGAGAAAGTCCTGACGCTGCGCTTCCCCCATACCCCGGGACTGCGACCACAGCGTGATCTGCGGATACCGCTCGGCCAGCAGCTGCGCCACTTGCTGCAAATAATCGAAACTGCTGAAAAACGCCAGGTAGTTGCCGGGGCGTTGGCTGAACTGTTTGGCGATCAGCTCGACGATGGGCGCAAGGGACGCTTGACGGTGGACGAACCGCGTGGAGATCTGGCTGACGATGTGCACTTGCAGCTGATCGGCGTGAAATGGCGATTCCACATCGATCCAAACCGTGTTCGCCGGGGTGCCCAGCAGGTCGGCGTAGTAATGCCGAGGGCTCAAGGTCGCGGAAAACAGCACCGTGCTGCGCGCTGCGGTCAGGCGCGGGCGGATGAAACCGGCGGGTACCACATTGCGCAGGCACAGCTGCGACAGATTGCGCTTGCGCTCGAGGTCACGCTTGCTGATGTCGAACAGGAAATGCTCGTCGAACAGTTCAGCCACGCGGCCGAATTGCAGCATGTCGAAGTAAAAATTCTGCAACCCGCTGTCCAGGCCCTGAGGGTGATCATTCAGGTAGTCGCCGATGCTCGCGCAACACAAGGACAAGGCCTGAAGCAGTTTTTCCGGGGCTTTGTCGTAGGCCTGATAGGGGCCGAGTTGCTGATCGTGCAAGGCATTCCATTCACGATTGACTCGCTGCAAGGATCTCTTTAACGACTCGGGCGCGGTTTTTCGTACGCCGTTCAAAGTCGCCTGGTCGAGACTGGCGCTGTACATCTGCCGGCCGCGCTCCACCAGGTTGTGGGCCTCGTCCACCAGCACCGCGACGTTCCAGTTATTGGCCTGGGCCAGCCCGAACAACAACGCGCTGAAGTCGAAATAGTAGTTGTAGTCGGCGACCACCACGTCCGCCCAGCGGGCCATTTCCTGGCTCAAGTAATAAGGACAAACCTCGTGCTGCAGGGCAACCTCGCGCAAGGCACTCTGGTTCAACAGGCTCAATTGACTGGCGGCCTGACGCGCGTTCGGCAGACGATCATAAAAACCCTGGGCCAACGGGCAGGATTCGCCATGACAGGCCTTGTCCGGGTGCTCGCAAGCCTTGTCCCGGGCGATCATCTCGAGGACTCGCAACGGCTGCGCATCGGCGCTGTCGAGGATGACCTGAGCGGCGTCCAGCGCCAATTTGCGCCCCGGGGTTTTCGCCGTGAGGAAAAACACCTTGTCCAGTTGCTGCGGCGCCAGGGCCTTGAGCATCGGGAACAGCGTGCCAATCGTCTTGCCGATACCGGTCGGCGCCTGGGCCATCAGACAGCGGCCGGTGCTGACCGCCTTGAACACCGATTCGGCCAGATGCCGTTGGCCGGGGCGAAAATCGGCATGGGGAAAGCTCAGCTGTTGAGCCGCCAGATTGCGCCCTTCGCGATGGGCCATTTCCTGCTCGGCCCAGTGCAGGAACAACCCGCAGTGGTGCTCGAAGAACAGCTGCAAGTCGGCGGCGCTGAAGGTCTCGACCAGACAGGTTTCCTTCTCGCTGACGATGTCGAAGTACACCAGAGCCAGGTCGATCTGCGCCAAATCCAGTTTCTGACACATCAACCAGCCATAGACTTTCGCCTGCGCCCAGTGTAACTGCCGGTGGTTGGCCGGTTGCTTGCTCAGGTCGCCCCGGTAGGTTTTGATTTCTTCGAGGCAGTTTTGCCCCGGATCGTAGCCGTCCGCCCGGCCTTTCACGCTCAAGGTTCGATACTGGCCTTCGAGCGCGACCTCGTTCTGGTAACCCTCGCTGCGTCGTGACGCCACGGTGCGATGGCCGACAATGCCTTCCAGCGCGGTTGGCGACGGGGTGAAGCGCAGGTCGAGGTCGCCGACCTTGGCGGTGAATTCACACAACGCCCGCACCGCGATGCTGTAGCTCAAGCGCCCTGCTCCACCCATTGCACGTAGCAAACGGCAATCGGCATCTGGTGCTCGTGACAGAACTCCAGCCAGCGCAATTGGTTGTCTTGCAGGCGATCGCCGGGGCCTTTGACTTCGATCATTCGGTAGGTTTTTTGCTGCGGCCAGAACTGGATCAGATCCGGCATGCCGGCGCGGTTGGCCTTGATGTCGAGCAGCAGTCGATTGAACCAGTGCTTGAGGTGTTCGGCGGGCAGACAGTCGAGCGCCTGCTCCAGCAGTTCCTCGCTCAGCGCGCCCCAGAATACGAACGGCGACTGCACGCCCCACTTGGCGATGTAACGCTCGCGGATGGTCTGGGCGTAACGCCCGTCATCGAGTTCGGCAAGACAAGCCTGGAACAAATCCGCGCGCCGAGCATGAAAGTCTTCGTTGTGCAGGTCCACCGGCCCGCGCTGGAACGGGTGAAAAAACGCCCCTGGCAACGGGGCGAAGATCGCCGGCCAGCACAGCAACCCGAACAGCGAGTTGATCAGGCTGTTCTCGACGTAATGCACCGGCGCTGACGCGTCCGCCAAGTGCGCCTGAACGTAATATTCCACCGACAACGCCGGATCATGCCGGGGCAATTGCAGGTCCAGGCGCTCCATGGCCCGCGGGGCTGGCCGCTTGATCGGCGGCCCGCCCAGTTTGCGCCGCAGCCTGGGCAACACACGCAATAAATGCTGATGTTCGGTGGCGCTTTCCGGGGTTTGCTCGGCGTGGCTCGCCAAATCCATGGCCAGTTGAAATTCACCACAGCGCTCCAGCACGCGAATCAGCCGCAGGCGTGCGCCGGGATAGGCGCAATCGCGGTAGAGGCCCAGGGCGGTGGAAAAATCCGCCATGCGTTCGCAGTGCTGAGCGATCTGGAACAGCAGTTTGGCCCGACGTCTTTGCAGCCAGGGGTTGGCGAGTTCCAGCCTGTTGATCTGCTCGACAACCACCGCCACTTCTTCACCGGCCTCGAATTGCTGCTGGCAGCTGTGCAGGAACAGGCAGGCGTCGACGTCTTCGCGACTGCGCAAGCCTCGGGACTCGGCGCAAAACTCGACTTTTTCGTAGGTGTAGATGCCCAGGTCAGCCAGAACGAATTCCGACCAGTCCTGGTAAAGATTGCCGAAGAACATCAGGCGCAACCGATCGCACAGGCCCATGACGGTCAGGCTGAACAGCCGGTCATCCAGTGCCGGGCACCACTGGGCAAAACTTTGCTCTTCAGGAAACTGCTCGCTCAGGGCCGGCAGCCAATCGCTCTTTTTGCCTTTCGGTTGATCGATGGCGTCACCAAAACACTGGAGAATCTCGGCCTTGAGCAGCACCTCGAACACCTCCTCGACAGGCAGCGGCAACTGCTCGTCGATCCAGCCCAGGGCCAGGAGCGGCGCGGCGGCGCTGGCGATGTCGCCGATTTCGACATAACTCAGTTTGCCGACCCTGAAATGCACGCCCTTGCGCATCACCAATCTGACCAACAAAGCCTGGGACTCGCGGGGCAGCCGGTTGAAGTCGCGGATGAAATCCTGCTCTTCGAGGCTCAGTACATCGGCGTAGCGATGCTCAAGCCAATCAAGCACTTGCATGAAGTTGTTCAAGTAATAGAACGGGTCATCGAGAGGATTTTCAATCACGGTCAATCGGGCCATGGCAAGCGAATACTGGTTATGCGTACAGATACCAGCTATGCCCCACCCGGTGCAAACGGAAAAGGATCAGTGGCGACGCAATCGGACAATTTTCAGGAGACCATCGAACTTTCTGCCATTACATCGCACCAACCGCGTTAGAAGCACAGTGAGGATTGATCTCGAATGAGGCGTTCGCATTGTTTTTATTGAGTGATGGAGGTGTGTATGAATATCAAGACTCTGGGTTTGCCCCTGGTGGTAGCGGCCTTTCTGGCCCTGACCGGTTGCTCGACGCCAACAGTCGTGACCCTGCAGAACGGCACCCAGTATTTGACCAAGGACATGCCGAACACCAAGGGCAAGGATGGCTTCTTCGAGTTCGAAGATATTTCCGGGGCGAAAGTGAAAGTCCGCGCCGATGACGTGGCCACGATTCGCAAGGAAGACTGATCCCTTGCGTTCGGCCGTAGCAGCTGTCGAGCCTGCGAGGCTGCGATCGGCGACGAAGTCGTCGTAAATCCTGCCCACGGTTTAGCTGAAACACCGCACTGCCTGATTTCACGACTGCTGCGCAGCCGAACGCAGTCTCGCAGGCTCGACAGCTGCTACACAAGGAGTGCGTCGCAGGCTTTAAAGCGCTTGCGCAATCGCCTTGCCGACCTCCTGAGTCGAGCCCTGCCCGCCCAGGTCCGGGGTGATCGGTCCCTCGGCAATCACCCGTTCGATCGCCTGCAGAATCCCGTCGTGTGCGGCGCGATAACGCTCATCGCCGTTGCCCAGAAAATCCAGCATCAACGCACCGGACCAGATCATCGCGATCGGGTTGGCGATGTTGCGCCCATAGATGTCCGGGGCCGAGCCGTGCACCGGTTCGAACAGCGACGGAAAACGCCGCTCGGGATCGAGGTTGGCCGATGGTGCAATGCCGATGGTGCCGGCGCAGGCAGGTCCCAGGTCGGACAGGATGTCGCCGAACAGGTTCGACGCCACCACCACATCGAACCGGTCCGGTTGCAGTACAAAACGCGCGCACAGGATGTCGATGTGCTGTTTGTCCCAAGTGATGTCCGGGTACTGCGCGGCCATCAATGCCGTGCGTTCGTCCCAGTACGGCATGCTGATGGATATCCCGTTGGACTTGGTTGCCGCCGTCAGGCGTTTGCGCGGTCGGGTCTGGGCCAGGTCGAAGGCGAACTTGAGAATCCGGTCCACGCCGCGTCGGGTGAACACCGACTCTTGCAGCACGAACTCATGTTCGGTGCCTTCGAACATCTTGCCGCCGACCGAGGAATACTCGCCCTCGGTGTTCTCGCGGATCACCACGAAATCGATGTCCCCTGGTTTGCGCCCGGCCAGCGGGCACGGCACGCCGGGAAACAGACGTACCGGGCGAATGTTCACGTATTGGTCGAAGTCGCGACGAAACTTCAGCAGCGAGCCCCACAAAGAAATGTGGTCCGGCACCTTGTCCGGCCAGCCGACGGCGCCAAAGTAGATCGCATCGAACCCCTTGAGCTGGTCGAACCAATCGTCGGGCATCATTTGCCCGTGTTCCAGGTAGTAATCGCAGTGAGCCCAGTCGAGCACTTCGATGCTCAGCTCCAACTGCCACTTCTTCGCGGCTTGCTCCAGTACCCGCAACCCTTCCGGCAGGACTTCCTTGCCGATGCCATCGCCGGCAATCGCGGCGATTCTGAATGGTTTACTCATCAATCATGCCTCGCAAAATGGCTGTGCAATCGTTGCCGGGTTACAGCCCACCGATATGGAAGGCTTTGACTTCTAGGTATTCATCCAGCCCGTACTTGCTGCCTTCACGACCCAGCCCAGACTGCTTGATGCCGCCGAACGGCGCGACTTCCATGGAAATGAGCCCGGTGTTGAGGCCGACCATGCCGAACTCCAGCGCCTCGCCGAACCGCCAGGAACGGCGTAAATCCTGAGTGAAATAGTAGGCCCCCAGACCAAAAGGCGTGGCATTGGCCAAGGCCAGCGCTTCGGCCTCAGAGGTAAACCGCATCAACGGCGCCACCGGGCCGAAGGTTTCTTCGTTGGCCAGCAGCATGCCGGCGTGGGTGTCGCCAAGGACGGTCGGCTGAACGAACTGGTTGTCGCCTTCAGGAATGCCGCCACAGAGCAAACGCGCACCCTGGCTCAGGGCATCGTCGATGTGCCGCGCGACCTTGCTCACCGCCGCCGGGTTGATCAGCGGGCCGATGGTCACGTCGGCGTCCAGACCATTGCCGACCTTGAGTTTGCCCACCTCCTCCACCAGTCGCTGGGCGAAGCGTTCGTAGATGCCATCCTGCACCAGAATGCGGTTGGCACAGACGCAGGTCTGCCCGGCGTTGCGGAATTTGCTGAGCATGATCCCGGTTACCGCCTGCTCCAGGTCGGCATCGTCGAACACAATGAACGGCGCGTTGCCGCCCAGTTCCAGGCTCAAGCGTTTGATGTGTTCGGCACTCTGGCGCATCAGCAGTCGACCGACCGCAGTGGAGCCGGTGAAGGAGATCTTGCGCACCGTTGGGTTGCCGGTCAGTTCTTCGCCGATGCCAGCGGGCATGCCGGTCAGCACGTTGAACACCCCGGCCGGAATGCCGACGCGTTCGGCGAGTACCGCCAGGGCCAGGGCCGACAGCGGGGTCAGGTCCGAGGGTTTGACGATGATCGGGCACCCGGCGGCCAGGGCCGGCGCGCACTTGCGGGTGATCATCGCGTTGGGGAAATTCCAGGGGGTGATCGCGGCACACACGCCGACCGGTTGCTTGAGGGTCAACAGGCGGCGGTCGCCGCTGGGGGCCGGCATGGTTTCGCCATAAACCCGGCGGGCCTCTTCGGCGAACCATTTGACGAACCCGGCACCGTAGCGGATTTCACCCTTGGCTTCGTTCAGCGGTTTGCCCTGCTCGCAGGTCATGATCAAGGCGAGGTCGTCGAGGTTGTCGATCATCGCCTGATACCAGCGCTCCAGCAGCGCCGCCCGTTCTGCTGCCGGGCGTGTGCGCCACGCGGGCCAGGCCCGCTCGGCGGCTTCGATGGCGCGTCGGGTTTCTGCGCCCTGCATGGCCGGCACCCGGGCAAGCAACTGGCCGGTGGCCGGGTCGATGACGTCCAGGGTCGCGGCGTTATCGGCGCCGATCCACTGCCCGTCCACATAAGCGAGTTCTGCCAGAAGGCTGGGGTCTTTCAAACGATTCTTGAGCATGGTCGAGTCCTGATCCGAGACATTTCCAGTCTAGGGAGGTGCCACGGATAAGGATGCTGAAAGCGTTTGATGGGCAGTGTTGGATGCTGAAATTCGCGGTGGGACGGCAGGCTCTACCGGCAAGCAGAAATCAAAAGATCTTGACGATCTCAAAGTTTCAGGGAGCCCAGCAATCCCTCCAGAAACCGCTCCCCAGCCTGCATCTGGCTGATCTCGATGAACTCGTCCGGCTTGTGCGCCTGTTCGATCGAGCCCGGGCCGCAGACTACTACCGGTACATCCAGACGCTGCTTGAACAACCCGCCCTCGGTGCCGAACGAGACTTTGGCGGTGCCGGTGTCCGGCGCGGCGAAGTTTTTCAGGAAGCGCACCGCTTCAACGCTCGGATGGGTATCGAGGCCCGGATAGACGTTGAGGGTTTCGATCTCGATGTCTGCCACGCTGGACAGCTTTTTCGCCTCGCGCACGATCACTTCTGCACGCTCGCGCATCTGCTCCAGGAACTGATCCAGATCGTCCGCCGGCAAGTTACGTACCTCGAAATCCAGGGTGCACAGGTTCGGCACGATGTTCAGCGCCTTGCCGCCGACAATCTGCCCGACGTGCACGGTGCTGTAAGGCACATCGTAATCGGCATCCTGTGCGCCCTGCTCTTGCAGTTGCTGCTGGCTCTGACGCAGAGCCGCGATGAAATCGCAGGCCACGTGAATCGCATTGACCGAACGCGGCGCCAACGAGGAATGCGCTTCCAGGCCACGGCAGTAAGTGCGGTAAGACCCCTTGCCCTTGTGCCCCAGCACGAACTGCATGTTGGTCGGCTCACCGATCAGGCACAAAAACGGCCGTACCGGCGCCAGGTGCAGCACGTCGAGTAAACGTCGTACACCGACGCAGCCGGTTTCTTCGTCATGGGACAAGGCGATTTGCAGCGGTCGGCTCAGCGAATGGTCGGCGGCATCGAGCATGGCATCGATGGCCAACGCGATAAACCCCTTCATGTCGCAACTGCCCCGGCCGTAAATCCGCCCGTCCTGCACCGTCGCCTCAAACGCCGGCAAGGTCCAGGCCTGGCCTGCCGCCGGCACTACGTCGGTGTGCCCGGACAACAGAATGCCCGGTAACTCTTTAGGGCCGGTGCTGGCGAACAGGTTGGCCTTTTTACCCGTTTCGTCCTTGACGATCAGTGACTCGATGCCCTTGGTCAGCAGCAAGTCGCGTACGTACTCGATCAGGGCCATGTTCGACTCCGAAGACACGGTGTCGAAGGCCATCAGGCGTTTGAGAATATCCAGTACACGGGGTTTCATGAGGCCCTGCTCCTTTGCTCGGTTGTCCGTTGCTCGGCTGAAGGGGTGAACCGGCGGATCGAGAACGGCTCAATCGAAGTGCTGGTGCTGCCGGTGCTGATGAGTTCGGCCATTACGTCGCCGACGCCTGGGCCGAGCTGGAAGCCATGACCGCAGAAGCCGAACGCGTAATACAAACCGTCAACGTTGCCGCTGGGGCCCATCACCGGCAGGGAATCGGGCAAGTAGCCTTCAATGCCGCTCCACACGCGGATGATGTTCAGGTTGCCGACGCCCGGTAGCAGGCGACGCATCTGATCCATCTGATTGAGAATACTGCGCGGCTCGACATAGGCGCGGCGGTTGAGCATGTCCGGTTTGCTGCGGTAGCCGCCACCGATGATGATGTTGCCGCGCGGGATCTGGCGGAAGTAGATCACTTCCTCGGGGATCTTGGTGTACACGCCGATCACCGTTGGCAAGGCGTACGGCACCGGTTCGGTCACGGCCATTTGTGGGCCGTTGGTATCCAGCGGCACCGGTTCGCCGAACTGCGCCGAGAGTTTCTGGCCCCAGGCGCCGGCGGTGATCAGCAAGCGCTCGGCGCCGAACTGGCGACCGTCGGTGGTGGTCACCGTGAACTCGCCGGCAATTTTCTGCACTTCAGCGACTTCAGTCTGTTCCTCGATTCGCGCCCCGAGGCGGCGGGCAGCCCGGGCAAATGCCGGGGCTGCCAGACGCGGGTTGGCGTGGCCATCGTGGGGCGCGTAAGAACCGCCCTTCACGTCCGGCCCGAGGAACGGAAAGCGCTGGTGCAGCTCGGCGCCACGATAGATTTTCAAATCCAGCTGCGCCGCCTCGGGCGCTGCCGCATAGGCTTCCAGTTCAGGGATTTCGTCCTCGCGGTAACACACGCGCATGTGCCCGCTGGCAATGAATTCGAGGTCGTCGTCGATCAGCTCTGGCAAGCGTTTCCACAGCGCCCAGGAACGGTTGGCCAATTCCAGTTGACCGAGGAAGCGTCCCTGACGCCGGACGTTGCCGAAATTGACGCCGCTGGCGTACTGACCGATCTGGTCGCGCTCCAGCAGAATCACCGACTGCCCGCGCTGGCGCAGGAAAAACGCCGCCGCCGAGCCCATCAGGCCGCCGCCAACAATCACTACATCGGCTTTGTGTAGCGTCATGGCGACACCTCCTCGGTGAGCATCGAAAGGGGTTTGACCGGTGCCTGTCCACGCTGCCGACCGACCTGTTGCACACTGACGCCTGCCGCCGCCGCGATCACTTCGGCCCCGGCCTGGGAGCAATAACGCCCCTGGCAGCGGCCCATGCCGACCCGGCTGAAGGCCTTGGCCCGATTGACTTCACAGGCCCCCTTCTCGCTCACGGTACGGCGTAACTCGCCGGCGCTGATCATCTCGCAGCGACAGACGATGGCTGAGTCCGGCAAGGCTTTGGCTTGATCCGCCGGCCAGGGAAACGCCTGGGCCAGACCGAGGCGAAACTCATCCATCACCGCCAGCGCGTGGCGTTGTTCGTCACGCAAACCGGCGTTCACCGGTTGCTGCAGATCTTCCATCAACGCCATCGCCACCAAGCGCCCGGCATGTTCGGCGGCATCGGCACCGCGAATCTTCGAGCCGTCCCCGGCGGCATACACACCGTTGACCGAGGTGCGGCCGTCTTCATCGACGGCCAGCCACCACTGGCTGGACGCCTCATCGAAGCGCATGCGACAACCGGCCAGATCGGCCAGTTGGGTTTCCGGGCGCAAGTGATAACCCAACGCCACAGCATCACAATCCACCGTTAACGTCTCACCGCGCGCGGTACGCACCCGCACACCACTGACGCCGCTGGCTGCATCGCCTTGCACCTGAAGCGGCGAAATCCCCAGATGCACCGGAATTTTCGCCCGGTACAACTGCGCCAGTAACTTCATCCCGGTGAACAGCAATCCCGGACGCGCCATCAGCTTCGGCACTGCCGCGATACGCTTGCTGAGGGGCGAAGTGTCGAGCACCGCCGCCACATTGGCGCCTGCTTTGACGTATTGGCTGGCGACCAGATACAGCAACGGCCCGCTGCCCATGAACACCACGCGGTGGCCGATGGAAACCGCCTGGGACTTGAGCGCGATTTGCGCCCCGCCAAGGCTGTAGGTGCCTGCCAACTGCCAGCCTTCGATCGGCATCAAGCGGTCGGTGGCACCGGTGCAGAGGATCAGCGCATCGTAATCCACCGTCGAGTGCTTGCCCTGGCTGACGCAGCACAATTGCCCTGGCGTCAGGTTCCACACCAGCGTGTCGGGGCGGTAGTCGATTTGCCCGCGCAATCGGTCGAAACTCTGGTGCAGATTCTTGGCCTTGGCCGCTTCGGTGCCATACAGGGTGGCGTAGTCCCGGGTAAAACCTTCGGGCTGGCGACGGTAGATCTGCCCGCCATCCCGGCGATTCTCATCGATCAGGATCGGTTTCAAGCCAGCCGCCAGCAGCGTTTCGGCACAGCGAATGCCGGCCGGCCCGGCGCCGACAATAACCACTCGTTGAGCGCTCAGCCGTGCAGTGGCCATATTGCCTCCGGTTGTGTGGTGACGATGTCCAGCCCTTCGCGGACTTCATTGGAACAGGCGCGCAAACGCTCGCCACTGCGGGTCCAGACCCAACAATCCTGGCAGGCGCCCATCAGGCAGAAACCGGCGCGGCGGCCCGAGTCGAATTCCGATTGGCGCAGCGCCGAGCCCTGGGTCAGCAACGCGACCATTAATGTGTCGCCCTGCAACGCCTCAATGGGCGAACCGTCCACCGTCAGCTTGACGGTCGGCCGGCCCTGCTCGGCCAGCCTCACAAAACGCCCTTTCATGCATAAGCTCCCAGGCTCATGGTGGATAAACCCTGCTGTGTTTTCAGCAACTCGGCACTGTCGTGATGACAAAGAATTTCGCTACCGCCGTCGATGATCCGCCGGTTCGGCGCGGTGCGATTGCACAGACCGTCGACCCGCACCGGGCAGCGACTGAGAAAGGTGCACAGCTCTGGCACATTGGCCTTGGCGCCAATCGGCGGCAGCGTGCCGCAGGTGGTGCCGCAGTTTTCCAGCCAGCCCTGACGCAGTTCCGGCACCGAATGGATCAACAGGTCGGTGTAGGGATGGAACGGTGCCTGGGCAAACGCCTGCCGGCTGCCGGCCTGAACCTTGTGGCCGCTGTACATCACCACAATGTCGTCGCACAGCGCGCGTACCGTGGAAATGTCATGGCTGATGAACAGATACGACACGCCCAGTTGCTGACGCAGGTCGCGCAGCAGTTCGAGAATCGCCGCGCCGACCACGGTGTCCAGCGCCGAGGTCACCTCGTCGCAGAGGATCAGGTCCGGTTTGGCCGCCAGGGCACGGGCCAGGTTGACCCGCTGTTTTTGCCCGCCGGAGAGCTCATTTGGACGGCGTTCGGCCATGGCGCGCGGCAAGCGCACCAGGTCCAGCAGTTCGCCGATACGCTCGCGCAGCGCGGCGCCCTTGAGGCCGAAGTACATTTTCAGCGGACGGCTCAGAATAGTGCTGACACTGTGCATCGGGTTGAGCGCAGTGTCGGCATTCTGGAACACCATCTGAATCCGGCGGAACTGCTCATCGGTGCGCTCGGACAGGCTACCGCCCAGTGGCTGGCCATCGAAGGTCAGGCCGCCCAAGGCCGGCGTCAGCAACCCGGCCACCACCCGCGCCAGCGTCGACTTGCCGGAGCCCGACTCGCCGATCACGCCAATGGCCTGGCCCCGGCGCACGGTCAGGTCGATATCTTCCAGCACGCGAATCGACGGCATGCCTTGCAGGTTCTTGTTGCCGTAACCGGCGGTCAGCCCCTGGATGGTCAGCAGCGGTGTTTCTTCAGCGATGCCGCAAGGTGGGCGGATCGTCGTGTCCGGGCGGGCCGCCAGCAGCAGGCTGCGGGTGTATTCGTGGGCCGGGGCCTTGAGCAGCGGCGCGGTGGCGCTCTGCTCGAAAATCTGTCCGCCGTTGAGCACGACGATCTGATCGGCCATTTGCGCGACGACCGCCAAATCATGGGACACATAGACCGCCGTCGCGCCACGCTCGCGCACCACGCGCTTGAAGGCGCGCAGCACGTCGATCTGCGTCGTCACGTCGAGAGCGGTGGTCGGCTCGTCGAGCACCACCAGCAGCGGATCGCTGATCAGCGCCATGGCCGCCATTACCCGTTGCAACTGCCCGCCGGATACTTGGTGCGGGTAACGCTGGCCAATGTGATCGGGATCCGGCAAGGCCAGATCGCGGAACAGTTCGATGGCTTTGGCTTCCAGCACGGCCCGGCTACCCAGGCCGTGAATCAATGCGCCCTCCACCACTTGATCGATCAGTTTTTTCGCCGGGTTGAACGCAGCGGCGGCGCTCTGGGCAATGTACGACACCCGATTGCCGCGCAGGCCTTGCAGTTCGCTTTCACTCAACGCCAGCATGTCGTGCTCGCCGACTTGCACCACGCCGGACGCCAATCGACAACCGCGTCGGGCATAGCCGAGCAGCGCCAGGGCGATGGTGGTCTTGCCGGAGCCGGACTCACCGATCAACGCCAGCACTTCACCTTTGGCCAGGGAGAAGCTCACGCCCTTGACGATTTCCACCTCGCCACGCTCGCCGCAAGCGACCACGCGCAGGTCTTCGACTCGAATCAAATCACTCATTTCAATGACCTCCCGTACGTCGACTACGCCGTGACGACAGTCGGTCGATGAACAGATTCACGCCGATGGTCAGGGTGCCGATGGCCAGCGCCGGAATCACGATGGCCGGCGCGCCCTGATTGAGGCCGCCGATGTTCTCGCGCACCAGCGAACCGAGGTCGGCATCCGGCGGTTGCACGCCGAGGCCGAGGAAGCTCATGCCACTGAGCAGCAGCACGATGAAGCCGAAGCGCAGCCCCAGATCGGTCAGCACCGGGTTGAGCATGTTCGGCAGGATTTCCACGCAGGCGATGTACAACCGACGCTCGCCACGGGTGCGGGCCACTTGCACGTATTCCAGCGCTTCGATGTTCACCGCCATGCTGCGGGCGATGCGGAACGCGCCTGGGGTGAAACTCAGGACTGCGGTGCAGATCAGCAACAGCACCGAAGAACCGAACGCCGAGACCATGATCAACGCCAGCATCTTGCTCGGAATGGAGATAAAGGCATCCATCAAACGGCTGATCACTTCGTCCAGCCATTTCGGCGACACCACCGACAGCAGCGCACATCCGGTCCCCAGCGTGCTGGCCAACACCGCTGAAATCAGCGCCAGGCCCACGGTGAACCGCGCGCCGACGAGAATGCGGCTGAGCATGTCGCGGCCCAGGTAATCGGTACCCAACGGGTAAGCCGCGCTGAGGCTGTCGAACACGTTATCGGAGACCACTTCACCCACCGGGTGCGGCGCCAGCCACGGACCGAAGATCGCCACCAGCAGCCAGATCACACACATTGCCGCCCCGACCAGGCCGAGCCACGACGGCCCATGAGCAACCTTGCCCAATGCCAGTTCGGGTCCGGCAGGCGCCGATTTCGCCATGAGATCGTTCATTGGTTTCTCAGCCTCGGATTGGAAAGAATCGCGCACAGGTCGGCAATCAGCACCAACCCCAGGTACGCCGTACAAAACAGCATGGTGCAGGCCTGAACCAGCGCCATGTCACGGTTGGTCACGGCATCGACCATCAGGCTGGCGATGCCGGGGTAGTTGAAGATCGTCTCGACGATCACCACCCCGCCCAGCAGGTACGACAGGCTCAGGGCGATGGCATTGGCAATCGGCCCGATGGCGTTGGGCAAGGCATGGCGCAACACGATCCGCACCGGGCTCACGCCCTTGAGCCGGGCCATTTCCACATAGGCGCTGTCGAGCTGATCGATCACCGCCGCCCGGGTCATGCGCGCCATTTGCGCGACAATCACGCAGCACAGGGTCATCACCGGCAAGGCGTAGGTGCGCATGAATTGCCAGGGTGAGGTGATGTCGCTGGCATAAGACAGCGCCGACAGCCAGCCCAGGTTCACCGCAAAGATCAGCACTGCCAAGGTCGCCACCAGAAACTCCGGCACGGCGACCAGGGCCAGGGTGATGAAGCTGAGGAAACTGTCCATGCGCCCGCCCCGGCCCATGGCCGAGCCGATGCCGATGATCAGCGCCACCGGCACCGACACCAGCGCCGTGACGGCCGCCAGCATCAGTGTGTTGGGCACCCGCCCGGCCATCAGCTCGCTGACCGGCAAGGCATTGGACACCGATTGCCCCATGTCGCCGCTCAGCAGGTTCATCAACCAATGCAGGTAACGCACCACACCGGGTTGATCCAGCCCCAGTTTCAGGCGCAAGGCCGCCACCTGTTCCGGCGTGGCGAATTGCCCGAGTGCCTGTTGCGCCGCGTCCCCCGGCAATACCGCCGTGATCGCAAACACGACCATGGACACGATCAACAAAGTCACGATCGCCGCGCCCAGGCGCCGGCCGATCAACCACAGTGTGTTGCTGTTCATCGCCCTACCCTCATGCAATAGCCCCGCTTACGCCCGTGTGCGGCCGATCAGGCATCGAGCCAGACCTGTTCGGCGAACATGTAGCCCATGAAACCGCCGAGGGGGTTGCTGCCGTAACCCTTGATGCGCTGATCGACACCGTCGATGTTGCTGATGAACACCGGCACGCCGATGCCACTGTGTTCATGCACCAGGGCCTGCATGTCGCCGTACATCTTGCCGCGCTTGGCGTCGTCGGTTTCACCGCGGGCGAGCATCAGCAGTTGGTCGAACTGATCGTTCTTCCAGCCCGATTCGTTCCATGGCGCGCTGGACTGGAAGAACTGCGAGAACATCACGTCGGCGTTCGGCCGAGGGTTGATGTTGCCGAAGCTCAGCGGGTGCTTCATCCAGTGGTTGGACCAGTAGCCGTCGCTGGGCAAGCGGTTGACGTCGAGCTTGAGCCCGGCCTGTTTCGCCGATTGCTGCAACAGCACGGCGATGTCCACCGAACCGGTCGCGGCAGGCGATGCCACCAGCGGCATGGTGATGCTTTCCATGCCGGCCTTCTTCAGCAGGAATTTGGCTTTTTCCGGGTCGTAGGCCCGCTGCGGCAGGTCGGCGTTGTAGTAGCGCGAGCCAGGGGAAATCGGATGGTCGTTACCGACGACGGCAAAGCCACGGAACACCGCGGATTTCACTTGCTCACGGTCCAGCAAATACTTCATCGCCTGAGTGAATTCGGCGCTTTTACCCGGCATCTGGTCCTGACGGATGATCAGGTCGGTGTAGTTGCCCGACGGCGCATCGACGACCCGGTGTTTGGCGCTGGCCTTGATCCGTGTGGTCGAGCGTGGGTTGACCTCGTTGATCATGTGCACGTCGCCCGACAGCAGCGCGTTGACGCGTGACGGTTCGTCGGCAATCGCGATGAATTCGATCTCGTCCAGGTACGGCAGGCCCGGTTTCCAGTAGCCGGTGTTGCGCGCGGCAATCGAGCGTACGCCCGGTTTGAATTCCTTGACCGTGAACGGCCCGGTGCCGATGCCCTGGTTGAAGTCGGTAGTGCCCTCGGGAACGATCAGCAAGTGCGACACGGCGAGGATCGACGGCAGCTCGGCGTTCGGCGCGCTCAGGCGGATCTGCACTTCGTGGGTGCCGGTGGCCTTGATCTCTTCGAACTGCGCCATCAGCGGCATGACCTTGGAACCGGTCAGCGGGTCTTTGTGGCGCGACAGCGAGAACACCACGTCGGCGGCGCTCAGGGTCTTGCCGTTGTGGAAGGTCACGTCCTTGCGCAGGGTGATGATCCACAGCGTCGCATCGGTGTTATCGATGCGCTCGGCCAGTTCCAGTTGCGGCACCAGGTGGCTGTCGAAACGGGTCAGGCCGTTGTAGAACATGAAGTGACGCACGTAGTCGGTAGACAGCGCGCCCTTGGCCGGGTCCAGGGTGTCGGCGGTGGAACTGGACATGCCGGCGACGCGAATCCGCCCGCCCGGCTTGCCTTTGCCCGGGGTTGCCGCTTCTTCGGCGAACAGTTTGCCGGCAGCGCCGAACAGGCTACCGGCGCCCGCTGCGGCAACACCCGCCACGCCGAGCATTTGCAAGGCGTGGCGGCGCGACATGCCACGGTTGAGGCCTTCGAATACCCGCAGGCTGTCCTGGCCGGAAATCAGTTTCGAGTCGATCTTGTTGTCAGTCATATCAGTTGTACCTGTCGAAAATCAGAAGATTCGAGTGCCCCAGATGTCCGGAGCGTCCTGGAAACGCAAACGACGGTGACGCCACAACATCAACTCAATGCAAATAGTCCTGGAGGCGGTAGTAAGCGCCTACGAACGGCAAGAACCACGGCTTGCCGAAATGCCCGGGAATCGCCGGCCAGTCGAGTTCGCGCCAGGGATTGGCCTCGACTTTGCCGGCCATCACCTCGGCCATCACCTGGCCCATGTGCACCGACATCTGCACGCCATGGCCGCTGTAGCCCATGGAGTGATAAACCCCGCCGTGCTGACCGGCGCGAGGCAAGCGGTCGGAGGTCATGTCCACCAGCCCGCCCCAGCAGTAGTCGATTTTCACCTTGGCCAACTGCGGGAACATCTGCACCATCGCCGCTTGCAGCACCTTGCCGCTCTTGGCGTCGTTCACGCTGTCGGACATCGCGAACCGCGCACGGCCGCCGAACAGCAAGCGGTTATCCGGGGTCAGGCGAAAGTAGTTACCGATCATGCGGCTGGTGACATAGGCACGCCGACCGGGCAGCAACTGATCGATGAGGAACTGCGGCAGCACCTCAGTGGCGATCACGAAACTGCCGACCGGCACGATCCGCCGCCGATACCAGCCCAGGCCACCGTGCTGACAAGCGCCGGTCGCCAGCAATACTTGCCCGGCGTGCAAAGAACCCTTGGCGGTGTTGACCCGATAACCGCCGGCCTGGGCTTTCCAGTCCGTCACCGGCGTACCTTGATAGATCAGCGCGCCGTGACGTGCCGCAGCCTCAGCCAGACCGACGCCGAAACGCCCGACATGCATCTGCACGCCGTTGCGCTGCAGCAAGCCGCCATGGAACTGCGCCGAATTCACTTCGGCGCGGGTCTGTTCGGCGTTCAGCAACTCGACCTCGGCATCGACCTCTTTGCGAATCAATTCGCAGGTGCGCGCCAGACCTTCGTAGTGCAACGGTTTGGCCGCCAGTTTGAGCTTGCCATTGCGCTTGAGGTCGCAGGCGATCTGCTCCTGCTCCACCAGGGACACAACGCTCTGCACCGCGCTTTCATAGGCCTGGTAATAGGCCCGCGCCTTGTCGGCACCGAGGCTGGCACTCAGCCCGGCATAGTCCTGGGCAACGCCGGTGTTGCATTGGCCGCCGTTGCGCCCGGAGGCTTCGCCGATCACTTTCCCGGCTTCCAGCACCACCACACTGGCGCCCTTCAAGGCCAGCGCGCGAGCCGCCGCCAGGCCGGTGAAACCGCCACCGACGATGGCCACGTCGACCTGCCTGGGCAATGCGCCGAGCTGAGCACCGGAAAAGGCCGGTGCGGTGTCGAGCCAGTAGGATTCACTGCCCATGTCTAACCCCTTATTCCGTGAAGAGCGCCGTTACCGTTCAACTCAGAGACCGACCAGCGCCGCCAGTCCACCGATGTCGGTGATCTGCTGGTAGCCGTAGAACGCATTGCCCGGAACCTCGTGACCGCGGGCGACGAAGGCCTTGTTCTTGATCTTCATGTCGTGGGCCGGCATCAGGTCGTAACGGAAACTGGAAGACACATGCAAGATGTCTTCCGGGCCGCAGTTGAGGTTGTCGAGCATGTACTCGAACGCGGCCAGGCGCGGCTTGTAGGCCTGGGCCTGTTCGGCGGTGAAGACTTTGTGAAACGGTGCGCCGAGCTTGTCGACGTTGGACATGATCTGGCTGTTGCTGGCGTTGGAGAAAATCACCAGGGGGATCTTGTCGGCGATTTTCGACAGGCCGGCCGGCACGTCCGGGTGCGGGCCCCAGGTCGGCACGGCGTCGTAATACAGCTGGCCTTCGCCACGGTATTCGACACCCCAACGCTTGCAGACCCGTGCCAGTGCGGTCTTGAGAATCTCATCATAAGGCCGCCAGTCACCCATGACCTGATCCAGGCGATAGGCGGAAAAATCCTTGACGAACTGATCCATCTGCTCGGGCACCACGCGGTCGGCGAACAGTTCGCGAGTCATCGTGCCCATGTGGAAATTGGTCAGCGTACCGTAGCAGTCGAACGTAATGAATTTGGGGCGTAGAAAGCTCATTGAGTGCGGTCCTGAAGTTCGTTGAGGTCATGGCGCGACAGGTATTCGCTGCGTTTCGGGAGCGGCGATGCAACGCTGCAGCACACCGTCATTACAACACCGTGAAATCAGCAGATGGCGTTAAAAGCGACCTCTGCTTGATACAAACCACCGTTTTAGCCTGCCCCCTCAGCAGACTTTGCGGCTCGCTCCAGCCTTGGGCAAACCCCGTATTTATGCGCTCTTATGGACCTTCATGACTATGCGAGGCTGACGAACGCCCCCATTCACGGCAGAACCTGCGCCGGGCGGAACGAAAACGGGCGCTTCCCTGAGGAAGCGCCCGTTTGGGTGCGGTTTGAACCTTCTCTTGATGACTACCCGGTGTAGCAGCTGCCGAGCCTGCGAGGCTGCGTTCGGCGGCGAAGCCGTCGTGAAATCAGCTATTGCGGTGTGTCATGAAAACCTTGCAAATCGGGTTTACGACGGCTTCGCCGCCGAACGCCGCCTCGCAGGCTCGGCAGCTGCTACGGGGGCCGTGTTATTGGACGATATCGATCAGCACGCTCTTGAAGCGCAAGTTGGCTTCGAAGGCTTCGCGGCCCAGGTCCTTGCCGATGCCGGAGCGTTTGTAGCCACCGGTCGGCAGGATGTAGTCGTTGCTGCGTCCGTAACGGTTGACCCACACTGTGCCCGCCTCCAGCCGCCGGACCAGTCGCAGGGCGCGGTTGATGTCGGCGGTGTGCACGCCCGCCGCCAGGCCGTAGGTGGCGTGTGCGGCCAGGTTCAGCGCCTGCTGTTCGTCATCGAACGCCTGCACCGTCAGCACCGGGCCGAAGATTTCTTCACAGATCGCCGGGTTCTGATTGTCCAGGCCGGCCAGCAAAGTCGGCTGGTAATAGGCACCGCCCAGCCCTTCGAACAAGCCACCGCCAGTCAGCACTTCGGCCCCGGCCTGGCGTGAACGCTGGACGATGCCGTCGATACGGCTGGCCTGCAACCGGGAAATGATAGGCGACAGCGTGTTCTCGGACGACCAGGTCGGGCCTGGACGCAATTCCTCGAAATACGCCTGCAAGTGCGCAACGAACGGTTCCATGATCGAGCGCTCGATCAACAACCGCGAACCAGACACGCACACCTGCCCGGCATTGCCGGTGATGGCCAGCGCCACGGTGCGTGCGGTTTTCGCGATATCCGGCACGTCAGCGAACACCAGTTGCGGGCTCTTGCCGCCCAGCTCCAGGGTTACCGGTTTCGGCCCCACCAATGCGCAAGTGGACATGATGCTCGAGCCGGTCGCCGTGGAGCCGGTAAAGGTTACCTTGCCCACCCGTGGATGACGGCACAAGGCGTCGCCAGTGACGCGGCCATCGCCCTGAACCACGTTGAAAATCCCGGCAGGAATGCCCGCCTGCACCGCCAGTTCGGCAAAGCGCAGGCTGGAAAACGGCGTCAGCTCCGACGGCTTGAGCACCACGGCATTGCCGGCAGCCAGCGCCGGCGCGACTTTCCATGAAGCCATGCTCAAGGGGAAATTCCACGGCGCGATGGCGGCGATCACGCCGTACGGTTCAGCGATCTGCATGCCCAGGCGATCGGTCTGGGTCGCCGCGACTTGGCCGCCGTGCTTGTCCGCCAGTTCGGCAAAGAAACGAATGCCCTCGGCGACATAAGGAATGTCCCAGGCGATCACATCTTTATGCGGACGGGTCGAGCCCACCGCTTCCAGCGGCGCCAGCACGGCGACATCGGCTTCGATCAGATCGGCCCAGCGACGCATGACCCGTGCCCGCTCCCGGGGCGGACGGCTGGCCCAATCGCTGCGGTTAAACGCCTGCCAGGCATCGTTGACCGCCTCATCCACCAGGTCGGCATCGGCGATCGGCAACTGGGCATAAGCCTGACCGTCTGAAGGGCGAACCACCTCCAGCCCCGGTTGGGCGTCGCGGTATTTTCCGGCAATAAAATGAGCGCTGCGCACAGCGATGAGGCGAGGATCGAAGCTATCCATGGAGCACTCCAAAAAGGGACGGCGAGGCGTTTACTCAGGCCTCCATCGTAGAAAAAAAGCCCAAGCATTTGCTGCCGACCTTATGGGGCAATTAAGTAGTAAGTGTGGTCTGCAGGCCTTTGATGTGAGGAATCTGCCGAATCCTTCCGCCCCCCTTGTCAGGCCTTCACACAGATGGGATACAGGCATCCTCGCGCCGGAAAACCGGTTGATCGCGCACACTGTAAAACGGAGATTCATCATGTCCGCCTCGCACCCTTCCGCTTATGTCTATCGGCCGATGACCGCTGCTGATTTGCCTTCGGCCCATGCCTTGTCTGTCGAGTTGAAGTGGCCCCATCGCCTGGAAGACTGGGCGATGCTGCAGCGGGTCAGCGAAGGTTTCGTGGTGCTCGATGGCGACCGACTGATCGGCACCGCATTCGCCTGCCGGCAAGGCGACTTCGCCACCATCGGCCTGGTGATTGTCAGCGACGACTATCAGGGCAAGGGCATCGGCCGTCGATTGATGGAACACGCGCTGCTAGCCTGCCAGTCGCGCACGCCGATGCTCAATGCAACCCTCGCCGGCGCACCGCTTTACGCCAGCCAGGGGTTTGTCGAGTTCGGGCGGATTCAGCAGCATCAAGGCCTGGCTCAGGCGCCCGCGCTTGAACCGCTGGCAGACGGTGAAGAATGCCGCCCGTTACAGGCGGCGGATCGGGCTCCTCAACTGGCACTGGCCAACGCCGGCAGCGGGCTGGACCGGCAAGCGGTGCTCACGGAGCTGTTCGCGCTGGCCGAGCATTCGGTGGGCATCGAGCGCGACGGTCAGTTGCGTGCCTTCGCCCTGCTGCGCCCGTTCGGTCGCGGTCGTTGCCTCGGCCCGGTCATCGCCGAAAACCTTGAACAGGCCAAACACCTGATCGCGGTGTTGCTGGCCCAGGTGCCGGACGCTTTCGTGCGAATCGACATTCCAGCGGACAGTGGTTTGAGCGAGTGGCTGGAGCTGGCCGGTCTCAAACAGGTCGACACCGTGGCGCAAATGGCACGGGGCACACCGCCGCAAGCGGCCAACGGCGTCCGCCAATTTGCCCTCGTCACCCAAGCCATTGGCTGATCCCGGCGCGCGATGAAGCGAGCGCCTTCCATCACTTTCTACCCCCCATTTGCAGGGAGCGTCACCCGCATGTCTCAACCCACCATTGTGCTGTTGGCCCGCGCCGACGGCAGCCGCGTTTCTACGTCTTTCAAGGCAGCGCCCTTGAGTTCCATCGATCCGTTCATGGACGGTCGTCAGCTCGCCTACGTCGGGTCCGACGGTGTTTCGGCGGGCCTCGTTCACACCAGCAGAACACTCGACATCGAGGGCTTCCCGCACACCGAAGTGATCGTGGTCCATGCCGGGCATGTGGTGCTGCAATCCGGGGAACAGGTGCTGGAATTGGGGATCGGTGCCAGCGCGGTGATCAGTCGCGGTACGGCACTGCGGGTTCAGGCACAACCCGATACGTGCTGGGCCTTCTGTGCCGTCACCAGCCCCAGCGCCGAACAGAAACCGGGGCTGACAGCGCTCGACCCGCTGGCGATGCTGTCCCCTTCGGCGGCACCGGAACCGCAGATACTGATCGGACCCACGCCACAGTGCCGCTCGCGCAATGCCTTCGAAGACGACACGACTAATCTGCGCGTCGGTGTGTGGGATTCGACGCCGTACACTCGCCATGGCCGAGCGCACAAACTCAACGAGCTGATGCACCTGCTCGAAGGCAGCGTGACTTTGCAGGCACCTGACGGCAGCAGCGTTACGGTCAATCCCGGTGACACCGTGTTCGTGCCACAAGGGGCACCTTGTGCCTGGAACAGTGCGCGGTATGTGCGCAAGGTTTACGCCGTCAAATAGCGCTGGCCGATTTGAATCAGCGTAATCGGTCCCGGTTACGCTAATCCCGTAGCAGCTGCCGAGCTGTGCGAGGCTGCGTTCGGCTGCGCAGCAGTCGTAATCCCTGAATGCGCAGCGTGCCTGACGGATCGCAGCGCCTGATTTCGCGACTGCTACGCAGCCGAACGCAGCCTCGCGCGCTCGGCAGCTGCTACAAGGCGTGAGCCTCAGAATTTCCCGCCCAACGGATATTCAATCGCCAGACGAATCTGATCGGCATCCAGCTCAGCCTGTGCCGAATTGCCCCGATGGACCGCATGGCGCAGGGTAAACCCGAGGTTTTTCGCCGGGCCCGACTGCACCACATATTTGGCCTGCAGGTCCCGTTCCCAATGCTTGCCACCCTGCCCGTAACCCAGCCACTTGTAACCGCCGTTGGGGTCCATGTGACTGCCGTCGATGCCGCTGCCGCGCGCATACAACGCACCTAAGGTCAGGCCGGGGACGCCGTAGCCAGCCATATTCAGATCGTAACGGGCCTGCCAGGAAGCTTCTTCGGGTGCGTTGAAGTCGGACAGGGCCACCGAGTTGCTCAGGTAGATCGCGCCTCGGGTCACGTAGTCGAAGGGCGTGTCACCGTCGACCTTCTGATAACCCAGGCCGAAGCTGTGAGCGCCGACCTTGTAGGTGGACAGCAAACTCCAGGTGGTGTTGTCGATCCGGCCGGACAAAGCTTTGCCGGTGTCCTGGGTGCGATACAGATTGAGATCGAAGATCAGCTCCTGGCCAGCGGCCAACGGCTGCGTGTAAACCGCGCCCAGATAGTGCTGACGCCAGGTATCGTCATACTGCGCGCTGAACAGGCTGGCATTGAGTCCCTTGACCGAGGTGTTGCGCCCACCGATCAAATCGAAGCTGTTGCCCTGCTTGCCGTTGGAGTAATTGACCACAAAACCTTGGTCATGACTGGTGGCGTTACGGTCGGTGCTCTCGTTGAAGTGCCCGCCGTACAACGTGGTGCCGGGCAGTTCGCGGCTGGTCAGCAGCCAGCCGGTGGCGGTCTCGGGCAGCAAGCGGCTGTCGGATGAACCGAATACCGGGGTTTTCACCCGTTGCTCGCCGTAGCGCAATTCGGTGGAGGAAAAACGCAGCTTGGCCACGGCGCCGCCTCGGCTGAATTCATCCTTGGGGTAGCCTTCGTTGTCCACGCCCAGCACCCGCGCCTTGCCGGCGCGCCCGCCGCCGCTGTCCAGTTGCCAGCCGGAATACAGGTGCGCGTCCAGCCCGAAACCCACGGTACCGGTGGTGAAACCCGAGGCCACATCGGCCATCAGACCGTAAGCCCACTCCTCCGCCAGATCGCTGCGCTGGGCCCTGGGTTTATAGGCGTTGCGGGCGCCGTTACTCAGTGAGCCGTGTTGATAATCGCGGCGGTCATAGAGGCTGCGATTGAGCAGGCTCCACTGGCTGTCCTGCAAAAAACCGTTGGCGTTGTCTTGTTCCGATGCCTGGGCGAGCAGGGTTTCCCCTCCCAAGGCCAAAAGCAGGGCATGCGTGGTTAACGTCTTTACAGTTTTCTCCTGGAAAATCGGTCGTGCGCAGCGGCTCTTCGGTGTCCCGCCCAATGGGGGGACACCGAAGAGCGGCTCAGAGGTATTTGAGAATCGCGATATCGCGACGGCGCTGCTTGAGGTTGGCGAACCAGCGCGTCGGGAAGAACAGCAGCACCCCGAGAATCACGCTCCACAGCCAGACCATGGGCAGGTTATCGAAACCGTAATAGGTGCCCTGATTGGCGCCCCAGATGGCAACGGCCACCAGGTACATGGCCTTGAGCACATACAGGTGCAACAAGTAGAAGAACATCGGCGCACCACCGTAGACCGCCAGGGTCGCGGTGGACCAGCGATCCTGGGCCTTCTCGAACAACGCCAGGAGAATCAGCCCCAGGCCGAGGGTCGGCATCAGGAACATCAGTGACGGCGGGTACTTCTTCGCGCTCATGAAACTCATGAAGGTGCGCAGCGAATCGCCGGTCTGCACCCAGGGTTTCTCGCCGTAAACGTTCAGGTAACGGATGAACACGAACGCCGCCAACAGGCCGACGCCGACTTTGAGCAAGCGGGAAATCCGCGCGGCCGGTTCCATGTCCTTGCCGAACCACGGCCCGATGGCCCAGCCCAGCAGGATTACGCCGATCCACGGCAACACCGGATACGTGGTGCGAGCCCGGGTGAACTCGGTGATGTCGATGAATACGCGCTGATGCAGGATCGACCACGGCACGAAGAACGGCGACTCCGGCCCCACGGTCACGCCATCGAGCAGGTTGTGCCCGGCGACGATCGCCACTCCGAGCACGATCAGCCAACCGCGTTTAAAGTGCAGCAACCCGGCAAGCACGATCATGCAGATGCCGATGCACCAGATCACTTGCAGCCACAGCGTCTTGGGCGGGAACTCGGCGTTCCAGGCAAAGCACACGAACGTGAGCTCCAGAAACACCAGGAACAGCCCGCGCTTGAGCAGGAACACCGAGGTTTCACTGGCCGTGTGTTTCTGGCTGTAGAGCCAGGCCGACAACCCGGTGAGGAAGATGAACACCGGGGCGCAAAGGGTGCTCAGCAGGCGGGTGAAGAACAGGTCCGGGGTCACGCTCAGCGCATCGATCGGGTCGGTGACCTGACGGTGCAGCAGAAAGGTTTCGCGCACATGGTCGATGAGCATCAACAGCATGACGAAGCCGCGCAAGGCATCGATGGCCAACATCCGGGTGTTGGTTTTGGCAACGCTGGTGGCCAGCGCAGGGGAAACACTTCCCGCCTGCCCTGCCACGCTTGTAGATAGGGTCATATCAGTCACTCATGTCTTGGTCAGTGGACTACCGCTGGCTCAGCCCTGTTTCTTCAGCCTGGCAACTTCCGATGCCGGCAGCTGCGACGGCGCCCGCGGCAAGGGTACCTGACCTTCCTTTCGATAGAACGACAGTGTTGAACTGAAGCTCTTCACGTCATAGGGCTCAGCCTGACCCTGGGGATTGGTGCGCTGCCCGGCGGTGTGATCCTTGTATTCGACGGCTACCACATAGGTGCCCTGCCAGGGCAGTTCGAAACTGACCTTGCCAGCCGCGTCGGTGCGCTGGGTGAACACTTCCCCGGAGCCGGTTTCCAGCACCACGTCCTGATTGACCAGGGGCTTGTGCGCATAAAACACCTGGAACTGCGCCTTGCCCGCATCGGCGACGCCGGTGGGCACGATGTCCAGGGTCAATTCCGGGGTGCGGGCGCGCAGATCGCCGACCCAACGGGTGGCGGGCGTCCAGTAAGCCTTGAGGGTTTTATCGCCTTCGTGGAGGTCGAAGATCGGGTAGTGCCCATCCTCGGCCAGCAGCGAATCATCCGCGTTGGCTTGATGCGCCACCGCAAACGCCTGGCGCTGCAAGGTCAGGCGCAACGGCTGGGACCTGTCGCTGATCGACCAGCCCTTGAGTTGCCGGAAACGGTCCATCCCGCCCGGTGTAACTTCCAGCATGTTCTTGTCATATTCCCCGTAGTACAACGCAAGGGGTTGCCCCGGTGGCTGCTCGTACCAGATTTGATGCGCCTCGCTGCTGCTTGCCAGCATGAAGACGCCGTAACCCAACAGTGCTTTTTTTGCGTGGCTCATTCGCATTTTTTTGCGCTCCGATTGGTGTTGTTCCACGGATCGTTGCAGCCCTGCAACGACCTGCCCCCTCTCTGAACGCATTACAACGCAGGCAATTTTGGGCTTTGTTCCGAATTCATCGCCCGGAACGCCAACGAAGACTGTTTTCGCCGCGTAAACAGCGGTTTATACGGCCTGCGCCAGCATGAAGCGTGTTGAAGCGGTTGTGCGGCCCCGGTGTCCGATTGAGGTGCATGCCCAAACCGAATTCTCCGTAGCAGCTGTCGAGCAGCGCGAGGCGGCGTTCGGCGGCGAAGCAGCCGCAAAATCAGTCACTGCGATCCGTCAGGTACACCATGCATTCAGGGTTTACGACTGCTACGCAGCCGAACGCCACCTCACGCTGCTCGGCAGCTGCTACACAGAGCCCGTCGCGCGCCTCTTATGAAGGCGCGGCAGGCTGCAAGGGAATGGGGTACGCGGAGTCAGCTTCAGTGGCGCAATAATTTGCGCAGCGGCACGCCGTCCTTGAGCACGGGTGACTTGATGACGATGTAGCTGAAGTATTTGGAGATGCCGATGTTTTTGTCCAACAGGCTTTCGACCACTTCCTGATAATGCTGGATGCTGCGGGTCATGAAGCGCACCAGGTAATCGTAGCCGCCGCTGATCAGGTGGCATTCAAGCACTTCGTCGACCAGACGGATATTGGACTCGAACTTGGCGAAGTCCTCGCGCTTGTGGTCGCTCAAGGTGATCTCGGTGAACACCGTGACCGAGTCGGTGATCTTGGCCAGGTTCAGGTGAGCCTTGTAGCTGGAAATATACCCGGCCGACTCCAGCCGCTTGACCCGTTGCAGGCAGGGGCTGGCCGACAGGCCCACGGCATCCGCCAGGCTGACGTTGGTCATGCGCCCGTCCTTTTGCAGCTCAACCAGGATGCTGATGTCGATTCGGTCCAGTTTTACTAAACCTTCCATTGCGTACCTCTTGACTGCCGTTTGTAAGACAATCTTCTAGCAAAATCAGCGCCGTAAAGACAGCTGATGCTGAGCCACCAGATCCGCCATGCTGTTGATGCAGTAATCCGCCGCGCACGGCGACGGCTGTCTGGCCCGGCCGCGACAGATCAGGCAGACCGCGCCCGCCCCCGGTTGTCGGGCACCAGGCCGGGTTACCTGGAGGATGGCGTTGGCATCAAGGTCATTGGCCGCCAGCCAGTCATGATCCTGCAATGGGTCGCTTGCCAGGGATATAAAATCGTCGGGCATGATCCCCAGGCGTTCGCACAGCAGGCCGCGATCTTCGGCGTCACGGTCGCCATGCACCAGCAGGCGATAGAACTTGCGCAAGTACAGCATGGCGCCGGGTGCATCCTCGAACAACGACCAGCCGACGACGGACCGGGCGAAGCTCATGCCCTCCTCCCAACTGGCTTTCAACTCCCAGCGCTCGGCCAGTTGGCGGTGGGCGAAACACAGCAAACCACTGAAGCCCAGCTCGCCGAAACGCGGGTACAGCGCCTGCACCACCTCGCTGAATTCGGCCAGCACCTGTGCCTTGTCCGGGTGACCGCCACGGCTGTCGAGCAGCGGCTGCAACGCCGCCCAGACTCCGGAATCGCGATCCACCAGCACCTCATCGCAATCGATCAGCAACGCTCGATAATCAGTCAGCCCCATGGTGTGTAAAGCCTCCGATGATGCATTCCATCAATCCATGCTCCATAAATGCTCACGGGCGATGCCGTGTGGCAGCGCCCGTGAGCTGGCGTGAGCTCAGGTCAAGACTCGTGCCAGTGCCGCGTCGAGAATCTGCAACGCTTCATCGATCTGTGCTTCGCTGGTCACCAGCGGTGCGAGGAAGCGCAACACGTTGCGGTACACGCCGCACTTGATCACCAGCAGGCCACCGGCCCGGGCTTCGTCGATCAGCCGTTGATTGAGGTCGGCATCCGGGGTCCGTGCCTCGTCGTCCTTGATCAGCTCGATCGCCAGCATGAAGCCGCTGCCGCGCACGTCGCCGATCCGCGGGTAACGGGCCTGCAAGCGCAACAGCCCCAGACGCAGACGTTCGCCCAAGGCGTCGCCACGGGCCAGCAACTGCTCTTGCTCATAGGCTTCGATCACCGCCAGCGCCGCCGCGCACGACAGCGCGTTGCCGCCGTAAGTACCGCCAAGGCCGCCGGGCAATGGCGCGTCCATGATCTCGGCTTTACCGACCACACCGGACAGCGGCAAACCGCCGGCCAGGCTCTTGGCCACGGTGACCAGATCCGGCTGAATCCCGGCGTGCTGGAAACCGAACCATTTGCCCGTACGCCCGAAACCGGTCTGGATCTCATCGAGGATCAGCACGATGCCGTGTTTTTCCGTCAGGGCGCGCAGGGCCTGAAGAAACTCCGCCGGTGCCGCGAGGAAACCGCCATCGCCCTGCACCGGTTCGATGATGATTGCCGCGACCCGCTCGGGCGCCACTTGGGTCGCCAACAACTCGTCCAGCGCCTTGAGCGCCATGTCGCTGGTGACACCGCGATAGGCATTCGGATACGGGGTGTGGAAGACCTCCGGTGCGAACGGCCCGAAGTTCTGTTTATACGGCTGGCTCATGCCGGTCAGCGTGGTGCCGAGCAAGGTCCGGCCATGGAACCCACCACGAAAGGCGATCACCGCCGAGCGGTTGGTGTGGGCGCGGGCAATCTTCACCGCGTTTTCCACCGCTTCGGCGCCGGAGGTGAAGAACGCTGCTTTATAAGCGTCCTGGCCGCCTATCATTTCGCACAGGCGCTGGGCCAGGTCGAGATAAGGCTTGTAAGCCACCACCTGAAAACAGGCGTGGGAGACTTTCTGCAACTGCGCCTGCACCGCCGCGACCACCTTTGGGTGATTGTGACCGATGTTAAGCACACCGATACCGCCGACAAAGTCCAGGTAGCGCTTGCCGTCCACGTCCCACAATTCTGAACCCTGGGCTCGATCGATCACCAACGGGTGCGCGGTAACCAGGCCACGTGGCACGAATTGATCGCGCTGACGGAGCAAATGAGGGGTTTCGTCGACTTTGCTATTCATGGCATTTCCCATCGTGAGTCCGGCAACCGGGAAGTGGTTGCGATGGTGTTCAGGTTAAGGCTTGCGCGAAACGAACTACGCCGAACTTGCCCCCTGAGAAATTCGGATCGACTGTTTTCACCCCGCCAAACGGCAGATTCCTTCAGCCCGCCGAATCTGCCGGTGCAGGGGCGATACTGCGCGACTCAACCTGTTAAACCTGCTGCTTTCGACAGATCCTGCGCTGGCGTTGCGCGATGATGGACAGCACTTTCACCTTTCAGGAAATGCCCATGGCCCTGCTGTATAAAGCTGACCCTGTACGCGGCGAACAGTGGCAAGCGCTGTTTGCCGAACACGCCCCGGATATCGAATGGCGCGCCTGGCCGGACATCGGCGACCCGAAGGACATTCAATACCTGGCCGCATGGCAGGCACCTGACGATCTCGACGTTGTGCTGCCGAATCTGCAAGTGCTGTTTGCCCTGTCCGCCGGTGTCGATCAACTCGACCTCGGACGCCTGCCGGCGAGCTTGCCGGTGGTGCGCCTGCTGGATCCGGGCATCAACCGTGGCATGTGCGAATACGCGACTTTTGCCGTGCTCAGCCTGCACCGCGACATGCTGCGCTACCGCCAGCAACAAATAGCCCGCTGCTGGCAGGCGCACTTGCTGCAACCGGCGGCCAAACGTCGGGTCGGGGTCATGGGGCTCGGCGCCCAGGCGCAGCAGATTCTGGCGACCTTGCAACCGCTGGGCTTTGCCTTGTCCGGCTGGGCGCGCAGTGCCCATCACATTCCGGGGGTCGATTGCTATGCCGGCAACGAGCAACTGTCGGCGTTCCTCAGCCAGTGCGACATTCTGTTGTGTGTATTGCCGCTGACCGAACAGACCCAGGGCATTCTTGATCGCCGCCTGTTTCAGCAACTGCCCAAGGGCGCAGCGCTGATCAACATGGGCCGTGGCGGGCATTTGATAGAAGCGGATCTGCTGGAGGCGCTGGACAGCGGGCACTTGAGCGGCGCGGTGCTTGATGTGCTGCTGCAGGAACCGGCACCGGCGGATCATCCGTTCTGGCACCACCCGCAGATTCTGCTGACGCCACACATCGCCGCGATGACCCAGCCGGAAAGCGCGTTCGGGGTGTTGCTGGAGAACATCCGCCGGCATCAACGGGGGGAGCCGATGCTCGGCGAGATCGATCGCGCGCAGGGTTATTGAGCGCCGATGCAGTAACGGGGCGCTCGGTGTTTAGTGGGTGCCCGGAATACTGTTATCACAGGAAATGTATTGCCCGCCACGCCGGAGCAGTTGTTCCTGCATCCGCTGGCAGCGCTCCTGTTCCTGCTGCATCGAACGGTCGATGCTGATGTTGCCGGTCTTCTCCGGTTCTTTGCCGTCACCCAGGCGCACGGTTACCCAGGGCTGTTCCGGCTGGAGCTGGAAGCGGCTTTTTTCTTCGATGGGCTTGGCGGTTTCGGTCGCTGCCGGTTTCGGCAGTTGATCGGAAGTGACCCCGTAACGGGTCAGAATCGAGCTCTGAGGCAGTTCTGCGGCGGCGGTCGCCGATAACAAGGCCAGCGCCAGACCGAAGGTGTACCTCTTGCTATTACTCACGTTGCAAAATCTCCTGTACTCAATGGCGGCGTGCAGCACCGACGTCATAGGAATAACGCGTGTATGGGCTGAAGCTTTAGTGCCAGTTCCTGTTGGTGCAGATATTGGAGTCCGGGAGTGGCCAGTGAGTCACGGGGACAGGCAGGATTACCGCGTTATCGTTCTTCGCGGGCAAGCCTCGCTTCTACAGGGGAAATGGATTCCAATGTAGGAGCGAAGCTTGCTCGCGAAGAGGCCCTTACCGGCGCCGCCTCACCCTCAGGCGATCACAATCGCGCTACCGGACAAACTGTCCAGCCCGACACCCACCAAAGTCACCGAATCACTGCCAAACGTCAGCAGCGTATCCTGCCCCACCGCCGTGGCATGGGCGCGGAAGTCGTCGTTTGGCGCAACGCCCTGCACCCCGAGGAATACAAGTTTGTCGTTGGCCTGATAACCCACCACCCGGTCCTGGCCAAACGCGCCGCTGAACAGGAAAGTATCAATCCCGCCGCCCGATTCCATCAGGTCATTACCCGCCCCGCCGACAAACACATCGTTGCCGGCGCTGCCGATCAAGTGGTCGTTGCCGTCCAGACCAAACAACCAGTCGCCCGTGGCGTGGGCCTTGAGAGTGTCGGCGCCGGTGGTGCCCTTCACGCTGGAGGCGTACTGCGTAACGTTGTTGCCAACAGTGAGACCATTGGCGGTGACGCTGTGGGTCACGTCATCCTTGAACACGCCCCAGAGAAATCCCGGCTCCTTGGTGACGATGCTGCCGATATCGCGGGTGATGCTGATGCCGCCATTGGCGTCGCGCACGTACAGGTTGCCGGCGCCGTCATTGGCGAAGACGAAATTCTTCACCGACTGTTGCAGGTCCAGCACGTTGCTGCCCTTGCCGCCCAACAGGATGTTGTAGCCACCACTGTCGCGGAAGGTGTCGTTACCGTCGCGGCCTTCCAGGTAATCGTTGCCCTTGCCGCCCTGGATCAGGTCATTGCCGTCGCTGCCGATGATGAAGGTGCTGCCTTTGTGGGTTTCGGCGTTGCGGTTCAAGTCCTGGACCCAGGTGTTGGCCCGCGCCGGGTCCGAAAGATTGGCGACGATGATCGTCGAGTCCTTGCTGGTCAGATCGTAGAACTTCGACTCCAGCACCCGGGTCATGCCATCGCCGTAACCGGTGGGCAAGTGCGAGATCCAGGTAGGAATGTTAACGATGGAATACGGCAACACATTCCATGCCGTCGAGGCGTAATGGTCGTTGAAGCTGACGATGTTATCGGTCGTCGACACCTTGGCGGCGTCATGCACACCCACCGAAGCCAGGTTGAACGACGAGCCATCGAGGGCGCGGAACACCGGGTCGTTTTCATAACCGATGTTCAGCACTTTGTCGCTGCTGCTTTGGGTCGGCGAGGCGTAGGCGATGTAGTTGGAATCCTGGTAGAACCCGGACCACTTTTCGCTGCTCAAGTCCGCCAGGCTGTTGACCGCCAACCCGCCAAGGCTGTGGCCGCTGACCAATACATCGCTGCCCGACAGCCCATTGGCCTGGGCAAACGCCGCGACTTTGCCGAGCAAATTGCCGAAGGCTTCGCCCGCGTAGTTTTTCGCGTAATCCTTGGGACCCAACGCCGCCAGCAGATCGTTGATCACATCACCGATGGAGTCGCCGATCTGGATTTCCCTTGGGCCGCTAGTGCCGCGAAAGGCGATGCCGACTTCCGTGAGATGGCCCTGGGCATCGTACTTGCCGAGGATCTCCACTTGCGCACTGGTGTAACCGGCCTTCTCGCCGAAGAAGGTTCCGCGAGCGTCGGTCTTGCCGTCATAGCCCAGTTGCGCGGCGGTGATTGGTGTCCAGCCGGCCTTTTGCACGGCTTCGAGTGCGGCCTTTTCCGAATCGGGGTTCCAGGGAATGCCGGGAATGACGCCCTGGGAATCGGTGCCGCCGATCAGCGCGGTCACCAGGGTTGCCGGCAAGCCCAGGCCGAAGCCGTTTTGCTGGTACCCGGTGGCGAAACCGTTGTCGAGGTTGTGATAGGAATACAGCGTGATCGCCATGGCATCGCTGAACAACGCCTTGGAATCTGCTGTGCCGAAGTTTTTGTAGTCATACACACCCATTGGTATTGCCTCTCTTTGTTGGATTTATCAGAGACAGCTACAGCCGGGACGCCCCGCTATGGGGCGCCCCAGTGTCTTTAGTGCAATGCTTTCATTCGGTTTTTTCAGGCAAATACAAATCCCGAAGCCGACAGGTTATCCAGTCCTACCCCCACCAGCGTCACGGCGTAATCGCCAATCTTCAGCACCGTGTCGTTGCCGGCCTCTGAAGCGTGCTGGGCGTAGTCATAACCCTGCCCCGCACCCTGAACGCCGATGAACACCAGTTTGTCGCTGCCCTGGTAGCCATTGATCGCGTCAAAGCCGAAGGCGCCGCTGAACAAAAAGGTGTTGCCGCCGCCCGAGGCATGCATCACGTCATTGCCCGTGCCGCCGACGAAGGTCACGTGGCTTTTGTCGCTGCGCAGCAGGTCGTCGCCGGCGTTGCCGAACAGCCAGTCACCGTCGACGCTGGCCACCAGCGTGTTGCTGTAGGCATCACCGTTGAGCGAGTGGTTGAAGTGGGTCAGTTCCGTGCCATTGAGCAAGCCATTGGCGGTGACGTTGTAGGTCACCTCCTTGCTGCCCCACCACGAGCCCGATTCCTTGCTCACCAGCGCGCCGATGTCGCGGGTCATGCTGATGCCGCCGTAAGCGTCGCGCACATACAGAGTGCCGTCGCCGTCGTTGGCAAAGCTGAAGTTCTGCAACGGCTTTTGCAGCTCGAAGGTGTTGCTGCCCTTGCCGCCCAGCAGCAGGTTGTAGCCACCGTCATCGCGGAACCGGTCGTTGCCGTCACGACCTTCAATGAAGTCATTGCCCGCGCCACCCTTGAGCAAGTCATTACTGTCGGTGCCGATGATGAAGGTGCTGCCGGTGTGGGGCTCGCCGCTGCGGCCCAGGTCCTCGACCCAGGTAGTGCCTCGGGACGACTCCGACAGGTTGGACACGATCAGTGTCGAATCCTTGTCAGTGAGGTCGTAGAAGCGCGAGTCGATCACCCGGTTCAAGCCGTCGGCATAGCCCAACGAGCCATGGGCCGACCAGTTCAGCGGGTTGAGGATGCTGAACGGCACCAGGTTCTGCGCGGTGGACGCGTACTGGTCATTGAAGTTGACGATGTTGTTGGTCGCCGAATCCTCATGACCGTCGTGCTTGCCCAGCGAGCCACTGCTGAAAGTGGTGCCGTCGAGCACGCGAAACACCGGGTCGTTCTCGTAACCGATGTTCAGCACGTTGTTGCCAGTGGCGCTTTGGGTCGGCGAGGCGAAGGCGATGTAGTTGGCGTCCTTGAAGAAACCGCCCCAGTTATTGCCGCTCAACTCCGCCAGGCTGTTGACCCCCAGCCCGCCAAGGCTGTGCCCGCTGACCAGTACGTCCTTGGCGCTCAGGCCGTGGGCGATGGCAAACGCAGCGACATTTTTGAGCAAGGTGTCGAAGGCGTTTTTCGCGTAGTTGCTCGCGTAATCCACCGGTCCGACGGCGGCCAGCAGATTGTTTTTCATGTCGCCGAAGGTGTCGCTGTAGCCCAGGCCGCCGGTGCCACGGAAGGCAATGCCAAGGCCGATCAGCTGCCCTGCCCCGTCGTACTTGCCGAGGATTTCGGCTTCGGCGCTGGTGAAACCGTCCTTCTCGCCATAGAAGGTGCCTTGAGGCCCGACCTTGCCCTGATAGCCCAAGGCCGCCGCGCCAATCGGCGCCCAAGCGGTTGCCGGCAACGGCTGGCCGGTGGGCGTGTACGCGTAGAGCGTGAGCGCGATCGCGTCGCTGTACAACGTCTTGCCGTCAGCATTTTTGTAATCAAACAGTCCCATGTTGTGGCTTCCTTTGCGTCAAATCAGAACTGCCAGTCCAGGGTCAGGCCCACACCGTGGTCTTTTTCCCGGGAGCCGAGCAGCCCGTTGTAATCCAGGTTAAAACGGGTATCGCGGCCCAGCGCCAGTCCGGCACGGGCACCGACCACCGCGGCATCGCGGTCCATCGACACGCTTTGCACGCTGAACGCGGTGTTGCCGTTGACGAAGGCCAGGTGGTCTTCGGAACGGGTGCTGCTCAGGTTGTGCTGCCAACCGAGCGTGCCGGACAGTTCCAACTGGTGCTGGTCGGACAGCACAATGGCTTTGCTCGCCCGCAGGCCGAGGGTCGAGAGCACTGCATCGCGGTTGTTTTCACCGCCCTTGAGTGCGGCGGCATCACCTTTTTCGCTGAAGCTGTCGCTGTTCAGATGCACGTAGGCCAGGTTGACGAACGGCTCCAGCGCCAGCGGTTGCAAGTCCAGGCGATAGGCCGCTTCGGTGAACAGTTGCGCGGTGGTCGCATCGCGCTTGGATTTCTGCTTGCCGCTGACGTCTCCGAATTGCAGGTCGCGTTTGACGTCGATGCGATGCCAGCTGTAAGCACCGCCGACACTCAGGCGCAGCGCGTCGATTTCATGGCCCAGGTAGGCACCCAAGTGATAGCTGTCGACCTCGGCTTGCGAATGCGTGCCATCGCCCATGCTCAATGAGCTGTCGCTGTAACCAGTGACGAAACCCAAGCGCGTATCTTCAGTGATCAAGCCATCGACACCGGCCAGCAGCCCGCCGATGGAGCTGTTGGAACTGGCGTTGTCATGCCCGCCATCGCTCTTGCCCCAGGCGCCGAGCACTTTGAGCCAGGCGTTGCTGCGGTCATCGGTCGGTGCGCCGGCGTCGAACAGATCACGCTCGCGCAAACGTTCGCCGACGGCATCGCGCAGGTAGCGGCTGTCGTTAATCAGCAGCGTGCCGATCGCCGGATGAATTTCACCGGACAGCTGCTGGAACGCTTGTTGCGCGACAGCGGCGGTCGGCGACAGCAGCAGGGTTTCGTACAGCGGATTGCCGGCGCCCAGTTGCTCGGCGGCAGCGGCCACCGCACGTTGGTTCGGGGTTTGGCCAACGCTGGTGAACGAGGTTGCGTTGCGAACGACGGCCAGTTGAATGCCGCCCGCCGAATAATCGAGAGTGCCGCCGAGGAACAGGTAGTCCGGCACTACCGCACCGAAGCGCCCTTCGATTCCACCGGCCGCTTGCAGGATGTTGTACTGAGTGCCGAGCAGGGTTTTCGCCTCGCCGGTGGTCAACAGCGTCGGGCTGTTTTCCAGCGACAGGCTGACCGTGGCGCCCTCAATGATCGCCTTGCCGCCGGTGATGATCTGGTCGCTGCTGGTAGGCGACAGCTCTACGGCGTAGGTCGAACCAGGTTCGAAGGTCACGTCGCCCGCCACCTGCAAGGTGCCGATGGAGTTGCCGGGGGCCACAGTGCCGCCGCTTTTTGCGGTCAGCGCCGCGATGCTGCCATTACCGCCGAGGATGCCGCTGTCATTGACAGTGACGGCCGACAGCAGCGAACCGTTGATCGCCAATCGGCCCTGATTGACTAGGGTCGGGCCGGTGTAGGTGTTGGCGCCGGTCAGCACCAGCGTGCCGATGCCCTGTTTGGTCAGGCCGCCATGGCCGGAAATGTCGTTGCGCCAATAGTCGAGCCCGCAATGCACGTCATTGCACACACGCTCGGTGGGTTTGCCAGCGTCGATGATCGCGCCGATACCTGGCAAGTCCGCGACAAACTGACTGGAGCCGTAGGCGCCATCGATGCGGAACTCCTCGGGAATGTCCTGCTCGGTGACGAACATCGCCGGGCCATCGATGCCTTTGCGCAGGTTGATCATGCCCCAGCCGTACAGTGCGTCGACGCCGGGTGCGCCGAGGTCGGTGGCGGTGGTGCGCAGCACGCTGGCGACTTGCGCGCCGGTCATGTATGGGAAGCGTTCCATCAACACCGCCACCGAGCCGGCAACGTGCGGCGCCGCCATCGAGGTGCCGTTGTAGTTGGCGTAGCCGGTGGTCAGGTCAGCGGCATTGGTGCCGCTGATGATCGAGCTATAGATGCGGCTGCCCGGTGCCGACACGCAGAAACTCGCGGTGTAGCCGCAGCGCGACGAGAAGGTGCTGATGGTGTAGAGGTCGGGGCTGTTGATGTCCGGGTTCTTCTGCAACGCGGCGACGGTCATCCAGTTCGGCGCGATCTGGGGGACGAAGTAACCGAGGCCGGCGATAGCGTCCGGGTTGTTGAGGTTGTAGTCGTTGCCGGCGGCGAAAATTGTCACGATGCCGCTGCGGGCCGCGGCGATGGCGCCGTCGTAGGCACCGCCGGGTTTGGTCCCGAGCAAGGTCTGGATTTCGTTGAATTGCAGTTGCGCGTCTTGCACGGTGAAGTGTGGGTACGCCGGGTCCCGGCCGCCGAGGTCGAAGCGGTCGGTGATGCCGATGCCCCAGCTGTTGTTGATGATCCGCGCGCCGCTGGCGATCAGGGCGTCCCAACCGGCCTTGTACACCGCGCCGTCGTTACCACGGATGATGCCGTCTTCCGGGCCTGGGTCGCCGTTGTCGGCGCTGATGATTTGCGCGCCAAAGGCGACGCCATGCATCGGCCCGCCATCGCGACTGCCCGCGGCGATCCCGCCAACGTGGGTGCCGTGGGCACCGAGTTTGCCGTTGGAGCCTACCGAGGGCGAACCGTCATAGAGAAAGGCGTCCCCGGCTTTGACCGGAATGTACGGATCGGTGTACTCGCGGATGCCGCTGGTGACCAGGGTTATTACCTTGTTGGCGCCGGAAAACTCCGGGTGCAAGGCGTAGACCGGCTGGTCGAAGATCCCCAGTTTCACCCCTTTGCCGGTGTAACCGGCCGCATAGGCATCCTGAGCGTTGATCGCCCCCAGCCCCCAGTCGGCGTTGAACTCTGCGCTACGCCAACTGTTCGGGTCACCGACCCTGCCGTTTTCCACGTAGGGCGCCGCATGCGCGGTGCCCAGGGAGGCCAGTGCGCAGAGCAAGGCCAGTTTGTTGTACTTGTTATCCATCAAGCTACCGTCCTTAGTTGTGTTGCAAAAATCCTCGTGGCCAGCGGCCTACGCGCAACTTGTAGGAGCGAGGCTTGCCCGCGAAAGCGGTGTGTCAGTCAACGTCAATGCTGAATGTCACGGCCCTTTCGCGGGCAAGCCTCGCTCCTACAGGGGCTGCGGATTAGAGCGAGCCCCTCGCCACAATCGGTGTTTACCGGGTTAAAACTGCCAATTGAGACTCAGCCCGACTCCATGGCTCTTCTCGCGGCTGGCCAGTTGGCCGGTGTAATCAAGGTTCAACCGAATGTCCCGGCTCAAGGCCAGGCTGGCGTGGGCACCGACCAGCGCCGCATCGCGAACCAGCGGTGAGCTCTCCACCACAAACGGTGCGCCGCCGCTGACAAACGCCAGGTGTTCTTCGGAATCGGTGTTGCTCAGGTTGTGCTGCCAACCGAAGCTGCCGCTCAGGTCCAGCTGTTGCTGGCCGGACAACGTCAGGGTTTTCAGCGCACGTACGCCCAGCGTGCCGAGCACCGCGTCACGTCGGTCGCCACTGTTTTTGAGCGCGGCGGCGTCGCCTTTCTCGGTGAAACCCTCGGTGTCGAGGTGCACGTAAGCGAGGTTGGCGAACGGTTCCAAAGCCAGGGGTTGCAGGTTCAGGCGATAGGCCGCTTCACCGAACACCTGAGTGGTCCCGGCATCGACCTTGGCTTTCTGTTTGGCGCTGACGTCAGCGTATTGCAGGTCACGTTTGATGTCGGCCCGATGCCAGCTGTAGGTACCGCCGGTACTCAGGCGCCAGGCACCCATTTCGTGGCCGGCATAGGCGCCCAGGTGATAACTGTCGACCTGCGCCGATGAATGAGTTCCAGAGCCCATATTGACGGAGCTGTCGCTATAGCCGGCGACCAGGCCGACACGGGTTTCGTCATCCACAGCGCCATCGACACCGGCGAGCAAACCACCAATCGACGTGGTGTAGCCGGCGGTGTCGTGGCGTTCATCGGTCTTGCCCCAGGCGCCCAAGGCTTTGATCCAGCCATTGCTGCGCGAACCGTTGGCTTCATTGAGACGCTCACCGAGCGCATCGCGCAGATAACGGCTGTCGTTGATCAACACCGAGCCCAGCGCCGGATAGATTTCCCCCGACAATTGCCGGAACGCCTGTTGCGCCGAGCTCTCGGTCGGCGACAGCAGCAGGCTTTCGTACACCGCATTACCCGCGCCAAGCCCTTCCACCGCAGTCGCGACGGAACGCTGATTCGGGGTCTGGCCGACGCTGGCGAAGGTCGTGGCATTACGCTCGACGCTCAGCTGAATGCCGGTCGCGGCGTAATCGAGACTGCCGCCGATGAACACATAGTTGGGCAGCACCGCACCGAACTGGCCTTGAACTCCACCCGCCGCTTGCAGGATGTTGTACTGATGCCCCAGCAGGCTTTGCACTTGTTGGGTGCTGAGCAAGGTCGGGCTGTTTTCCAGCGACAGGCTGACGGTGGCGCCGCTGACCGTGGCCGTGCCGCCGGCAATAATCTGGTCGCTGCTGCTGGGCGAGAGTTCGACGGCATAGGTCGACCCCGGCGCAAACGTCACATCGCCGCTGACTTGCAACGTACCAATGGAATTACCGGGCGCCACGGTGCCGCCGGCATTGGCAGTCAAGGCAGCGATTCGTGCGTTACCGCCGAGGGTGCCGCTGGCATTGACCGTCACCGCCGATGTCAGCGAACCGTTCACCGCCAGTAAGCCGCCGTTGACCGTGGTCGGGCCGCGATAAGTGTTGTCGCCAGTGAGCATCAAGCGTCCGGCACCGGACTTGATCAGGCTGCCTTCGTAGACTCGGCTGGCGGCGGCGGAATCCCTCGCCATACCTACCGCATAGTCGGTCTGATCCTGCTGACTGGCGCCGGCCGGGATACCGTTTGCCCAGCCGTTGTCCTGCAACGTCTGTAGCCAGGCGCTGTGTTCGGCGGCGTCTTCGGCCTGGCGCTGAATCAGTGCCTTGTCTGAAATGTCATTGCTCCAGACATCGCTCTGCCCTGCCCCCAGATTGGCGTCGAACGTGCCGAGCAATTGCCCCGGCCCGCGCATCGCCCGGTCGAGATTGGCCACCCCCCAACCGACCCGCGTGGTTGGCGCATCGGTGATCGAACCGTCGAGCTGGGTCGCGGTGGTCAGCAACACCTCCAGCGCCTGCTGGTTGTTCATGTACGGATAACGCTCCATCACCAGCGCCAGTGCCCCGGTGGCATGCGGCGCGGCCATGGAGGTGCCGGATTTGATCGCGTAACCGCCACCGGGAATGGTGCTGTCGATCTTCGCTCCCGGCGTGGTGATGCACCAATACTTGGCGATCCCGCACTGGTTGTATTTCTGCTGGTTGCCTTGATCCAGCCCCGACACGGCGAGCCAGTGCCCTTCCAGGTCTGGCTGAAAATACGGCAGGGCCGAGCGGACGCTGGCATTTGGGTAACCGCTGTTGCCGGCGCTGAACACGTTGATCACACCACGGCGCGAAACGTCGGCGGCGGCGTCGAGCCAGGTGCCTTGGTTCCAGTGCTGGGCGTAAGCGGCATGCAGATCGTCGAGGGTCCGGTAGCTGACGTCCGGTGGCTGGCTGCCCCAACTGTTGTTGATCGCACGTACCCCCGCATCCGCCAGGGCGTTATAAACCGCTTTGAAGTAGCGCGGGTCGGGGTTGGGACCGAACAGGAAGCTGTCGTTCTTGTTGGTGTTGCCAACGTAGATTTGCGCGTTGTACGCCACGCCGTGCACGCCGCTGCCATCGCGGGACGCGCCCATGGTGCCGGTGACGTGGGTGCCGTGGGAGTCATTGTTGGTGTTGAGCGTGCCGTCGACGTTGAACGCCGAGCCATCGACATAGCTGCCGCTGGCCGTCACGGCGTGATAACGGTCGGCGGCGAATTCGGGATGGCTGGAATCGAATCCGGAATCCAGCGCGCCGATTTTCACGCCCTTGCCGGTGATGCCGGCGGCATAGGCTTGATCGGCCTGCATCCGCCCCAGGCCCCAATCGCGCTGGAACTCCGCCGAACGCCAACTGGCCGGGTCGCCGAGGGTGCCGGTTTCCAGGTACTGCGCCTGGGCCGGGCCGGGCGCTGATGAAATCACGAGCAATAGCGTGCCGACCGACATCGGCTTGATCTGTACGTCCATGTGCATGACATCTCGCTTTCTTGGCGTTTTTAGAGTTCTAGGCTCCGGTCCCAGGGGCGACGTGTTGCTGTGATTCTGTGGCGAGGGAGCTTGCTCCCGCTGGGCTGCGAAGCAGACCCAATGGCGGTTGCTGCGCAACCGAACGGGAGCAAGCTCCCTCGGCACACTGTTTTCTAACGGCTACTGTGCCCTCGGGCCCTGGCCGAAGGCCTCATCCACCTTGGCCAGATCCTGTTCGTTCAAGGTGCCGGCGTAGTAATGCAACTTGGTCCAGGCCATCAGATAGTCGTAGCGTGCCTGTGCCAGATCCCGGCGGGTGGTAAATAGTTGTTGTTCGGCATTCAATGCGTCGAGGTTGACCCGTTCACCACCCAGAATGCTTTGTTTGGTCGAGATCACCAGCGCTTCGGCTGAGATCAGCGCCTTCTGATAAGCGCGCAGCTTGTTGACCCCCGACAGGCAGGCGCTGAACTGGCGGCGCAGCTGGATCAAGGTTTCCCGGGTCTTGCCGTCCAGTTCGTACTCGGCCTGTTCCATGGTGCGGCTGGCCTGCCGGGTCGAGGCCGAAACCCCGCCACCGGCATACAACGGCACGTTGACTTCAATGCCGATGGTGTTGGTGTCATAGCGCTGGTTGTAGGTGTTGCCGCTTTCCGATTCGTTCTGGCGCATCGAGGCGTAGGCGCTGACTTTCGGCAGGTGCCCGGCGCGGTTGCGTTCGACCTCGTAGCGCGCCACTTCCACCGCCTGGCGCTGGGAGGCCAGGTTCGGGTTGTTGGCCACTGCCATCTCGTGCCAGGTGTCGTAATTGGCCGGTTGCAGGGTGAAGGTCTGGAAGTTCTGATCCAGCGGCGTCAGGTCGCCGATGTCGATGGCCGGCCCGCCAATCAATGCGCCGAGCTCGCGCAGAGCCGCATCCTGTTCGTCACGCGCCTCGATTTCCTCGGCGGTCGCCAGTTCGTAACGTGACTCGGCTTCGAGGATGTCGGTGCGCGTGCCTTCCCCTTGGCGGAACATTTGCTCGTTCTGCTGAAACTGCTCCTCGAAGGCTTTTTTCTTCGCGCGCGCAATGTCGATCTGGTCCTGGGCGAACAGCGCCTTGGTGTAATTCTCCAGCACGCGAACCAGCAGTTCCTGGCTCTTGCCCCGGAAGTTTTCATCAGCGAACAGCGATTGCGCCACGCCCTTGCGATACGCCGCGTAAGCCTCGTAGTCGAGCAGCGGCTGTTGCAAGGTCAAGGTCGAGCCGTAGCTGCTGTAGTTGCGATCATCCGTTTGTCTGTTACCGCGATCGTTGAGGTATTTGACCTCGGAGGAGTTACGCCCCTTGTTGTAGTTGTAGCCCAGCCTCGGCAACAGCCCGGCGCGGCCGATGGCGCGGTTTTCAAGGCCTGCATCGCGCTCTTTGATGGCACCGAGGAACACTGGATCATTACGTAACGCTTGCTCATAGATGTCGAACGGCCCCATGGCCATCGCACTGTTGCATGTCAGCAACGCCAGGGTCGCTGCGAGCAGGGAAAACTTATTCATACAACCGAACATCCTTATTCCTCGGTCAACGCGGAGCCTGCCCGGTCGAGCAGCGGTTTGAACAGATAGTTGAGGAGTGAACGTTCACCGGTGCGCACGAACATTTCTGCAGGCATGCCGGGCTTGATCACCAGGCCGTTGAGTTTTTCCATGGCCTGGTCGCTGACGCTGCTGCGCAGCACGTAATACGGCGCTCCGGTTTTCTCATCGACCATTTGGTCGGCGGAAATCAGGCTGACTTCGCCCGGCACTCGCGGGGTACGGCTCTGGTTGAACGCGGTGAACAGAATGTCCACCGGCAAGTGCGTGCCGACCTTGTCGATCAGGTTGATCGGCAAGTGCCCTTCCACTTCCAGGCTGGTGCCTTGCGGGACAATCTCCAGCAGGTTTTCGCCCTGGCGTACTACCGCGCCCTCGGTATGAACCCCAAGGTTGACCGCAATGCCATCGGCGGTGGCGACGATTTCGCTGTGTTGCAGGTCGAAGCCGGCGGAAGTCAACTGCTCTTCCAGGGTCACGCTTTTGAGCTGCGCGTCGGCCAGTTGGCTGCGCACTTCCTTCTGGTATTCCTCGCTGTGCTGTTGCAGCTTCAGCCGGGATTCGAGGATGCCCTGCTCCACTCGGCCGCTTTCGCCGGTGTTCTCTGCCAACTGTTGCTGCACTTGCGACAGTTGACGCTGGTATTCCATCAAGCGGTTGCGCGGGATGTAGCCGTTGTCTGCCAGGGGTTGCAGATTGCTCAACTGTTGTTGCAGGGAACTGGCCTGGGCTGTCAGGTCCGTGCGCGCGCGACGCATGCCGGCCAGTTGCGCGCTGGCGCCTTCGATGTTCGCGCGCAAAGCGGCTTGCTCACGGGAAAACGCTTCGCGGCGGCTGCTGAACAATTGCCGTTGACCTTCAAGCACCAGCGCCAGGCGCGGGTCGGGATCGTTGCTCAGTTGCGCGGGGAAATTCACCTGCTTGAGGTTGTCCCGTTCACTCTGCCAGCGCGCCAGGCTGGCCCACGCCATGCGGTATTGCGCTTGCAGCGACTGCACGTCGGCCGCGACCTGGGTCTGGTCGAGGCGGAACAGCGGCTGGCCTTGTTTCACCACTTGGCCTTCACGCACCAGAATCTGGCTGATCACGCCGTTGCTCATCGATTGCACGGCTTTGCGCTTGCCCGAGACCACCACGGTGCCCTGCACCGGGATGCCTTGATCGAGCGGCGCGAGGCTCGCCCAAGTGAAAAAACTGCCGGCGCCGACAATCGCCAGCATCCAGCCCATGCGGGCGAAGAAACGGGCGTCGCGCTCAGGGCGTTCGGCAATGTAGTCGTGTTCCATCGTCGCTTCGCTGTCGTTGTTCATGCGTGTGCTGCTCATACACCCGAATTCCTGGTCGTGGGCTGATACTGCCGGCTCATGCTGAGCCCGCCCGGTGCCTGCGCGGCTTTTTCACGTTGTGGTTCCTGAGCGCCTGACTGGTTGCCGGCAAGCGCCTTGAGCACGTCCTGGCTTGGGCCGAAGGCTTGCAAGCGACCTTCGTTGAGCACCAGCAACTTATCGGCCTGGGCCAGGGCCGAAGAACGATGGGTGACCAGAATCACGCTGGTGCCCCGGGCCTTCATGTGTGCGATGGCGCCGGCCAGTGCCGCTTCGCCGACGGTATCGAGGTTGGAGTTCGGTTCATCCAGTACCACCAGGCTCGGATGGCCGTACAACGCACGAGCCAGGGCCACGCGTTGCTTCTGGCCACCGGACAAACCACTGCCGTCTTCGCCGAGCACGGTGTCGTAGCCCTGGGGCATGCGCAGGATCAATTCATGGACGCCAGCCTGCTGCGCGGCCTCGACGACTTGTTGCGGATCCGCTTCACGGAAGCGAGCGATGTTTTCGGCAATGCTGCCGCTGAACAATTCGATGTCCTGGGGTAGATAGCCGATGTAAGGGCCGAGGTCGTCGCGGTTCCAGCGATGAATGTCCGCGCCATCCAGGCGCACCGTGCCGCCCAGCGTCGGCCAGACGCCTACCAGCACCCGCGCCAGGGTCGACTTACCGGAGCCGGAAGCCCCGAGCACGCCCAACACTTCGCCGGCGCCGAGGTTGAAGTTGACCATGTGCAAGGTCGCTGCCCGCTGCCCCGGCGGGCCAGCGCTGACTTGCTCGAACGTGATCTGGCCTTTCGGCGCCGGCAGCGCCATGGCCTCGTCACTCGGTGGAAAGGCTTGCAGTAGGGCGTCGAGGCGGCGGTAAGCGAGTTTGGCGCCGCTCCACTGTTTCCATACGGCAATCAACTGATCGATGGGGCTCAGCACCCGGCCCATCAAAATGGAGCCGGCGATCATCATCCCGGCGGTCATGTCGCCCTTGATCACCAACAACGCACCCAATCCCAGGACCAGGGATTGCAGGCACAGGCGCAGGGTTTTGCTCAGAGAGCTGATGACCGCGCCGGTATCGCTGGCCTGATTCTGCAGACCGAGAAAACGCGAGTGCACCGCAAACCAGCGTTTGCGCAAGGCGCCGAGCATGCCCATGGCTTGAATGGTTTCGGCGTTATGCAGGTGACTGGTGGCCAGTTGGCTGGACTTCTGGGAAAAACCCGCGGCTTCGCCCAAAGGCTTTTTGGTCATGGCCTCGTTGAGGCAGGCCAACCCGATCAGCAGCACCGCCCCTGCGGTGGCCAATACGCCGAGCCAGACGTTAAACAGGAAAATCACAAACAGATAGACCGGAAACCATGGCGCATCGAAGAAGGCAAACAACGCCGGGCCGGTGACAAACTGGCGAATATGGGTCAAGTCGCCCAGGGATTGCCCGGCGTTGCCCTCACCCTTGAACAGGTTGCGTTCGAAAGCAGCCTGATACACCCGCAGGTTGAAACGGCGTTCCAGTTGGCTGCCGATACGGATGACAATGAAACTGCGCACGGTCTCCAGCAGCCCGATGAAGGCAAAAAATCCAACCACCATCAGCGACAACATCGCCAGTGTGGTTTCGTTTTGCGACGACAGCACCCGGTCATAAACCTGGAGCATATAAATCGACGGGACCAACATCAGAACGTTGATCAATGCGGTAAAGCAGCCGACGCTGATCAATATGCTCTTATAGTCGCCCAGTGCCTTGAATAACGGTGCGGTGGCCGGGCTCTTCGCCATCTTCATTGGTTTTTCCTGAGGTATTAAGCCTCGCCTCACTTGGCAAGGTTCCAATTAACTGTCCGCACACGGGTCGAGACATTCTTTTGCCGGTTATTGCTGACAGATTAATAACAACTCTTTGTGGACTTTAAAGAGCCCTGGTTATTGATCTGCTGCTTATAACTGCAACAACGGTCTTTATATTCAGTACCTGCCGTCGGTCCGACGCTTTTCGCTTATTGCGCTGCGCGCGTGAGCGTAATAATCAGCCCCGACTTCAAGGTGCTTTTATAAAGCCCCTCATGCTGTCGGCTGAAAAACACAATTCTTGAGCCTTCTTCCCCGGTCACGGCAATGCCGTCCGGCTCCGGGAACCAGCCCATCGCCGATTTTTCCAGCCAGGCACTGAGGCAATCGGCCCCCTCACCCAGGGTCTGATCCGACTTAAGCTCTATCGTGCAGACATTCGACGGTTTGTCCTGCAGCGCCTGGGACTCGGGCGAGTCTTGCGCGGTATTCAAAATGGCTTGCCATTTGCCGGCGAGCTCCGACGGGTCGGCTAGTTTCAGACTGCTTGCCATGGCTACTTCTCCAAGAAACATCATCAGCGTCGCTAACAGCCACGCGGTTGTTTTGCAGGTAAAAGCGTTCTGGGTCATAGGGCGTTTTACTCTGGATCGGGGCAGAGAGCGACGCGTAAAGCGCCGCCCTCCTTTATGCCTTGAATCAGGCCACGATGTCCGAGAACGCCGCCTGGCCAACGGTGCTGACTAGGAAATCAGCCACGCCGTGCCCGGAGAAGTCTACCGACAACAGGCTGTTGCCGCCCGAAGTGGTCAACACTGCATCGCCTGCCGCACCGGTGAACGAGTTCACGAAATGCAGGCCCGCGCCTTTGGTGATGCCGGTCAGGTCGATCTTGTCCAGGCCGCTGACAAAATCGAGGATCTGGTCGACCGCGCCTGGCTTGGAGTCGCTGCTGGCCGCGAACACGAAGGTGTCCGAACCCGAGCCGCCCCACAGTTTGTCTGCACCGCCCGCGCCGAAGAGGATGTCGTTGCCGGCACCGCCCTTCAGTTCGTTGGACACACTGTTACCAATCAGCAGGTCGCTACCCGAGCCGCCAATCGCGTTCTCGATCGTGACGCCTTTGGCGATGGACACGTTGCCCACCAGGCCGCCAACGTCGGAGAACGAGGCTTCATTGAGGTTGATCTTCTGGTTCTGGGTAAAGCCGGAGAAGTCCAGTGTGTCCTTGCCGCCCGCATCCCACACCGAGAACACGACTTTGTCCAACGACGAAGACGCGCTCAGGAAGTCGCGACCGGCGTTGGAGTTGAAGCCGTAGGTGGTGTCACCGGTACGGGTGGTGGTGTTGGCACCGTAGAGTTTCTGGATGGCCGCGATATCGTCCATCAGCGGGCCGGAAGAATAAGCTTCCACACCGCCCTTGCTGAAGTTTTGATCGGTATTGCTTTCACTCCAGTAACTCATGACGCTGTAACCGCGGGTGTCTTGCCCGTAAGTCGCGTCATTGTAGGTCGGAGCACCTTCACCGGCGTTGTAATCGCCAGGGTGGGCCAGGCCCAGGGTATGACCGATTTCGTGGGTCAGGGTCTGACGGCCGTAGTTGTTCAGGTCCGGCGTCTTGTTCGGCGTATAGCTGCTGTTGGTCAGGTACCACGAAGTACCGTCATAACCGGCGCCCGTGCCAGGCAGATAAGCGAATGCCGCTGCGCCATCCTGACCACCGCTGTAGTTACCGAAGGTCATGTGACCGTCGCCGCCAGTGGTTTTCTCGGTGAAGGTGACGTTGGCCACGTCGGCCCAGGATTGCATGGCGAGCACGGCCTGGGCTTTCTGTTGCGTATTGAACTGGCTGAACCCGGTAATGCCGTGCTTGTTCATGGTGCTCGACGAGGCCGAGGTCAGGAACGTGTAGGTGAGTTCGATTTTGCCGCTGCCATCCTTGTCCTGGTAGGCAGCGCCGTCGCGCAGCAGCTGGGTAGCGGCCTGGTCGACAGAGAAGGAGGGTTTGCCATTGACCGTGAGATTGCCGCCCCGGTCATACTGATGGCTGAAGCTATCGATCTGGTTATAGGCAGAACTGGCGGCAGCCAATGGTGCAAAGGCCTGTTCGGCAAGATCAATAGCGTTGTCTTTTACTTTCGACATAAACACACTTCCTTGTTTAGCAATGGAACAGTTTTTGTCCGATACGACAATCTCTGGCGAGATCGTCCTATCACTCGCCCAATGAAGGCGTATGAAAACTGACACAATTCGAAATCAAACGTCTACATTTTTTTTGACGTAAAATTGAACTGTTTCGCAGAACTCCAGCAAACATTGCTTGCGCTGTCGAAAGATTGTTTTTAGTGCAGGCTTTCAGCCGGATTGTCCGACAATTTCGTATTTAAATATTAAATATCGGTAAGTTATTTTTAGTCGGCTGCATCTCAATTTTCAGAGAACTTAGTGCAAGTACTGGTACATTGCCATCAACCAGATTAAACGTTCAGTTAGTCGTGATAGTTGTGGCGAGAAAACCTGTTTTCCCGCCACAGGGTACGAGCAAGTCCCCCGCTAGGCTTCCAGTCCAGAGAAGATTGTCTTTTTAGTGTCCAGCACCTTCAACCTCTGGCAGGCATCGTTGAAGGCACCCAACATCCCGACATCTTCGGGAGTTGCCTTGCTGTCAAGCATTCGACGCAAACAAGAAAGTACATACAATCGCCCTAAAGCAACGTCATCGGATGTGGTGCCGTTGGCGATGATTCTCTCGGCAGCGCTATTGATTTCTTTTTCGACGAAATTCCTGAAATCTGACTTTTTCATTGTGTCTCTCCTTCACAGACGTCATGTCTGCGCATGTCAGGCTACAAAGCAAATCGCGAGTTTTCTACTGTCAGAACTAACAGGTATAGATGAGTGGATGAAGCGCGCTTCCGATGACCTGGACGCGCTTCGGGATGACAATCAGCTCCCCGTCCGAATCTTGTTCCACATCCGCGTCTGCACCCGGTCAATGTTCAACAGCATCGCCTCAAGGGCAAACAATTTGCCCATCATTTCCGGGCTCGGATACACCTTGGTGTCGCTCTTGATCGCCGGATCAATCAGGCTATCGGCCTGTTCGTTGCTGTTGGCGTAGTGCACGTAGTTGCTGATGCTGGCGACCATGTCGAACCAGGTGGCCGCACCTTCCTTGGGGATCGAGTAGCCGATGCCCACACCGTTCCTGGCTTCCTTCAAGGCCCCGCCCTCAATCTGCCGGGCCATGAAGTGGTTGGACTAGGTCTTGCGCACGGCGTGAGTTAGCATGGGAGTACCTGTCGATTGAGAAAACGCCATTCAGTGCATGAAACCTTCCATGAACCCGGCAACCCGGCCGGCCAGTTTGCGACGCCAGGGCGCGGTGGACGGGTTGGCCAGGGTCTGGTCTTCGTGAACGAAGCTGCGGATGAGTGCGTTGTAGCCCAGCCAGCGGCAGGGCTCCGGCTCCCACGCCTTGAGCGCGTCGAGACCGCCCTGAGCAATCACCCACGGTTGGCGCACCAGCTCGGTATCGCGCTGAAGAATCAGATCGGCCAGCGTCCGCCCGCCGAGGTTGCTGGCCCCCACGCCCTCCCCGCCATAACCGCCCGACAAGGCGATGCCGCTGGCCTGATCGCAGAGCATGTGCGGCTTGAAGCGCCGGGACATCCCCAGGTTTCCGCCCCAGGCGTGGGTGATTCGCACGCTCTTGAGCTGCGGGAAGAGTTCACCGAACAGGTAGCGTCGTAACTGCACTTCGCTGGCGCTCAGCTCGAAGTCATGGCGCAACTTGCCAGCAAACTGATAGCCGCCACGGGCGCCAAACACCAGACGGTTGTCGGCCGTGCGCTGGCCGTAGGTGACCTGGCGGCTGCTTTCGCTGAACGCCTGACCATGGCTGAGGCCGATGTCGTCCCAGGTCGCGGCGGACAGCGGTTCGGTCGCCACCAGTAAACTCTGCACGGGCAATTGATAACGACCCAGCGGCGGCAACGTGACCGCGTAACCTTCCACCGCCGGCACGATCCAGCGGCTGCGAACCTGCGCGCGGGCGGTACGCAAACTGCCCGATTGCCATTGGGTGACCGGGCTGTTTTCATAAATTTTGACCCCCATGCGCTCCACCGTCCGTGCCAGACCTCGCACCAACTTTGCCGGGTGAATGGTCGCCACGTGCGGTGCATAGATACCGCCGTAAGGTTTGGCAATTCTGATCTGTTGCGCCAATTGCTCGGGGCTGAGCCAGCGGTAGTCGGCCTCGGTCAGCCCTTGGCGGTAGAGCGCGTCCAGATAATCGCGCAGGCTGGCTTCCTGTTCCGGGTAACGGGCCGCACAGTAAAGCGCCCCGCCCTTGCGATAATCACAGTCGATGCCTTCTCGTTCGAGGACGATTTCTACTTCATCGGGGATGCCGTGCAACAGATCGTAAGAGGCGCGACGTTGTTCGACCGGTAAACCGGCGAGCAAGCGATCCTCGCCAAGCAGGTTGCCCATCAACCAGCCGCCGTTACGGCCCGACGCACCAAACCCCGCGGTTTGGGCTTCGACAATGGCGATGTTCAGTCCCGGCGCCAGGCGTTTGAGGTAATACGCGGTCCAGAGCCCGGTGTACCCGGCGCCGATGATGGCCACGTCGACGTCCAGGTCCTTTTCCAGCGCCGGGCGCGCCAGTAACGGCTCGTCGAGTTGATCCATCCACAAACTGATCGTGCGCCACGCTGCCATGCCAGACTCCGCCACTCAATACTTCGATGGCGTCGATCCTAGTGCGTGGGTTCAGGGGCTGTCTTGCGCGCGTGCACGCAAAGAAATTTGTTTGGCGTAAGCCTTGGGCGACAGGCCAGTGTGCTGGCGGAAACAGCTGTAAAACGCCGACAGCGAATTGAAGCCTGCGGCAAAGGCCAGCTCATCGATACGCAGTGGTGGAGTGGCGCTGTCCAGTGCCGCGAGCAAATGCTGCAACCGCGCCTGATTGACGTAACGGTAGAAGCTTTGGCCGAGCACCTGGTTCAACAAGTAGGAAATCTGATTGCGGCTGTATCCGCACTCCTTCGCCACCCGTTGCAGGTCGAGTTCGGGATCCAGGTACGGCTGCTGCCCCTGGAAATACTGCTGCAAGTCTTCGGCCATGAAGCTCAGCTGTCGCGGTGACAGCCCGAGCCGACTGACCGCCGGGCGCAGGTTGCGGGGGGCTTTGCCGGACGTTTGTTCGTGTACGAGGGTGGCGTATTCATTGATCCGCCAGATCAGCCCGTCACGCACGGTGATCGCCTCGCTGGTCCGAAACGACACAAGCCCTTCACCGCCGCGAAGGGTGATGCGGTATTGAATGAACGCCGTGTTGCCATCCAGTCGGATACGGTCCGAGTGCTCCAGCGCCTCATCCGGATCGCGAGGCATGCTGTCACGCACGTAGTCGCGCAACGCGTCCAGGCCCATCACGCGGTTCTGGAAAAAGTCGTTGTACTGAATGTCCGGATGATAAAGCGCCATCACACCGTCCAGATCCCGGTGCTTCCAGCGCAGGTGGTAACGCATGACCGTGTCGCCCGTGGCCTGGGTTTGCGACGGACCATCATCATCGGCGTGCATAGAGGACTCGACGAGAAAAAACCGAGCTTGCCGAAGTTCGGTCCGGGCTTCAATGACCAATGGGATGCCCGGCAATGCTGGCCCTTGGCCGAAATGCCGGCATCTCATGACCTGCATCAAAAAAAACTGAACCAATCGCTGAACGGTCTGAAAAATTCCACGTGATTTTCACATCCGGGTGCTACTTTTAAAGACAGTCACCGGTTGAGCCATTGAAGGCTCTTCCCTCCTAACATGAGCTAAAGGAAGCGCTCGATGAAGAAGGTGGGCAACACATGAATCAAGGTTCATTCAGCAAGGTCACTTTTCCAAATGCCTGCCAGCTGATGCGCTGGCATTTTCATCCCATGGGTTTCGAAGCGACCATGGATGCACCGGGCAGCATGGTTGCTCGTCTATTCGACCGAGCCAGCGGCGAAACCATGATCGCCATTGCCGGCATTCCTTGTGCAACGGTCATGAATGCCGCCGATGTAGAGCGGATTATCGAAGCGGTCGAGGATGAGCTGGAAGCGTTCATTCCTCCCGAGGCACTCAGGAGTTATGCCTGACGGTCAGCACTCGACAAAAAGCCCGCTCGTCGATCAAGCGGGCTTTTTGTAGCAACTGCCGATTTGTTACAAGGAATGCGTCACCGCAACTTGCAACAGGGCCTGGGCCAGATCGGCGCGCAGGTCTTCGACATCCTCCACCCCCACAGACAAACGCACCAGCGCATCGCTGATACCTAGCTGTGCGCGTGTTTCTGCGGGAATGGTGGCATGAGTCATGATCCCCGGGTGCTCGATCAGGCTTTCCACCCCGCCCAGGCTCTCGGCCAAGGCAAAGATCCGCACGCTCTCGAGGAAACGTCTCGCCCCCTCCAGGTCGCTGTTTAGCTCAACGGAAATCATCCCGCCGAACCCGCGCATCTGCCGCCGCGCCAATTCGTGCTGCGGGTGCGATGCCAGGCCCGGATAATACACGCGTGCCACTTGCGGCTGACGCTCCAGCCATTGCGCCAGTTCCAGCGCGTTGCTGCAATGACGTTCCATGCGCAGCGCCAGGGTCTTCACCCCGCGCAAGGTGAGGAACGCGTCGAACGGCCCGGCGATCGCCCCCACTGCGTTCTGCAGAAAGCCCAGGCGCTCGGCCAGTTCCGCATTCTGCCCGACCACTGCAATGCCGCCGATCACGTCGGAATGACCATTGAGGTACTTGGTCGTCGAGTGCAGCACGATATCGAAGCCCAATTCCAGAGGACGCTGGATCCACGGGCTGGCGAAGGTGTTGTCCGCCACGCAGATGATGCCTCGCTCGCGACAGATGCGTGCGACAGCGGTGAGGTCAGTGAGGCTGAGCAAAGGATTGCTCGGCGTCTCGACCCAAACCATCCGCGTATCGCCCTGTAGCGCGGCTTCGAAGGTCGCCAGATCAGTCATATCGACGAAGCTGAAGCGATGCCCGGCGCTGCGTCGGCGCACTCGTTCAAACAAGCGGAAAGTCCCGCCGTACAAATCATTGCCAGAAACGATGTGCGCACCTGCGTCGAGCAGTTCGAGCACCGTGGCAATCGCCGCCAACCCGGAGGCAAAGGCGAATGCCCGGGTTCCACCCTCAAGATCCGCCACGCAACGCTCCAAGGCAAAGCGCGTCGGGTTGTGCGAACGCCCGTAATCGAAGCCCTTGTGCACACCGGGGCTCTGCTGCGCATAGGTGGAGTTGGCGTAAATCGGCGGCATCAGCGCCCCGGTGGTCGGGTCCGGCGTTTGTCCCGCATGGATCACACGGGTGGCAAAGCCCCGTGGCGCGGTGCTTTCATCGTGCTGACTCATGCGAGGGATCTCCGCAAGTGATTGAGCATGTCGACGCGGGTAATCAGGCCGTGGAAGCCCGAGGTGTCGGCGATGATCGCCACCAGCCCACGGTCGAGCACCGCCTCCAGTTCAGCAAGACTGGCGCCGGGAGGCAGGGTTTCGAGTTTGTCGGTCATCGCGCTGGTCACGGTCATGCGAAAGTGCGTGGCGTCCTCATGCACGCCAAACAGAATGTCGGACTCATCGATGACCCCGACCAGCCGCTGCCCGTCCACCAGCACCGGCAGTTGCGACACATCCGCCAGGCGCATGCGCTGGAAGGCGGTGAGCAAGGTGTCGTCCGGGCCGACGCTGACCACGCGGCCATCCTCGAAACGCCGCGCGATCAGGTCACGCAAATCGCCGTAGCGTTTGCGCGCCAGCAGGCCCTGATCGTTCATCCACTGGTCGTTGTAGATCTTCGACAGATAACGGGTGCCGGTGTCGCAAACGAAACTGACCACCCGCTTCGGTTCGGTTTGCTCGCGGCAATAGCGCAATGCCGCCGCCAGCAAGGTGCCAGTCGAAGAGCCGCCGAGAATCCCTTCGGCGCGCAGCAGCTGGCGGGCATGATCGAAGCTTTCCTCGTCGCTGATCGAATAGGCCTTGCGCACGCTGGAAAGGTCGGCAATCGATGGAATGAAGTCCTCGCCGATACCCTCCACTGCCCAGGAGCCAGGCGTGCCAAGGGTGCCGCTGCGGCTGTACTCGGCCATCACCGAGCCGACCGGATCGGCCAGCACCATTTCCAGATTCGGTTGTACGCGTTGAAAGAAACGGGTCAGCCCGGTCAGCGTGCCGGCCGAACCAACACCGACCACGATGGCATCCACATCATGCTGGGTCTGCGCCCAGATCTCGGGCGCAGTGCTGCACTCGTGAGCCAGCGGGTTGGCCGGGTTGTTGAACTGATCGGCGAAGAATGCGTCGGGAATATCCTTGGCCAGCCGCGCAGCGACGTCCTGGTAATAGTCGGGATGGCCCTTGCCGACGTCGGAGCGGGTGATGTGCACTTCGGCGCCCATCGCCTTGAGGTGCAGGACCTTCTCGGTGGACATTTTGTCCGGCACCACCAGCACCACCCGGTAACCCTTGGCGCGGCCAACCAGTGCCAGCCCCAGACCGGTGTTGCCGGCGGTGGCCTCGACGATGGTGCCGCCGGGACGCAGTCGGCCATCGCGCTCGGCGGCGTCGATCATCGCCAGGCCGATGCGATCTTTGATCGAGCCGCCGGGGTTCTGCGATTCAAGTTTGAGAAACAGGGTGCATGGGCCGGTATCGAAACGGCTGATACGCACCAGCGGCGTATTGCCGATCAGTTCGAGCACGGCGGGACGGGAGTTGTTCGGCATGTCGTCACCTCGCTACGGGTATCCGCACTGGATGGACAGCGACCCGCGGCGAGCATCGCGCGCCAGTCGCCAGCAAAGCCTCGCTTGGACCATAGGCCGGGATTGCGCGCCCCGCAACTTTTCGTAGCCAGTCGGTAACGTCGTCGCCTGAACGCCGCTACCTGAGAGTTCCCGGTTTCATGCAGGCACTTTTCCCTGACGGTGATCGGCAAAAAACGCCTTGCCCTTGCCGATCCGGTCGGAGGCCTTGGGCATGTTCGCCGCCTGGGTATCCTGGCCATCGACATACCAGTAGCAATGACTCACCGCGCGAGTGATGCCCACGTAGGCCAGACGCAGGATCTCGTCTTTCTGCGCGCTGTCGTAGGGCTCGCTGTCGCCGGCCTTGCCGAGCCCGGCCATGCGATAGACCTGGTTCTTGTAAGGCGAACTGGTCAGATGCTGGCAATCGCCCAGCAGGAATACCGCATCAGCTTGCAGGCCCTTGGCGCTGTGATAGGTCAGTTGCTTGAGCCGTCGCGCGTCGTACGGCAAGCTAGAATCCACATTAACTACAGACTGAATATGCTCTTCTATCAATGACTTATCGCTACTTTTTCGATAAAGCATCAAGATTGAATCGCCTTTCCTGTAGTGCTCGATCAGGCGCTGGGCCATGCCCTGGTCATCCCGATCGAGAACGTTCACCGGCAGCAACGCCTTGGGTTCTCCGCTGGCCTTGGCCTTCTTGCCGGCGATTGCCGGTGCGGCGCGGACGATGTGCTCCGCCGCGTCGATGATGTGCTGATGGCTGCGGTAATTGTCGCTGAGCATCACCTTGGTCGTGCTCGGTGACGGGAACTCCTTGTTGAACTCCATGAAGTAGCTCGGCGAACTGCCACGCCAGCCGTAAATCGATTGCCAGTCATCCCCCACACACAGCAATGACGAACGTTGCGCCCCGCGCCCTACGTGCATGGCCGGGCCACGACTGCGGATCTCGGCCAGGCTGGCGCGAATCCAGGAAACGATCTGCGGCGACACGTCCTGGAACTCATCGATCATCAAGTGCGACATTGGCCTGAGCAGTTCATCGCCGAGCAACTTGAGATTCTCCGGTGAATGCTCGCTGAACAGGGCAAACATCCGGTTGTAGGTCATCACGGGTGGCGATTGATCCAGCAGATGATCTTCCAGCGCTCGCCAGAACAGGCTCAAGGCCTCGAAGAAGAATCGGTCCGGGTCATCTTTGGCGAAACTCATCTGGCCCACGGCATTGGGCACATCCAGGCCGAGGTTTTCGATAAACCCGGCTGCCGCGACAAAACAGTCCAGCAACGGCGCGGAAGCCAGCTCGCCCTTGACCTTGTAATCGAAGCCCGGCCCGGCGCTCGCGTCACCGGCAAGCGACGCCAAAACACGTTTCGAAGATTCGTAACTATCGAGCCATATCAATGGCTTACGACAGAAAGCTTGAAACAGGGTGCGCTTTACAGCCCATTCCGCACGCACGGTCAGCTTGGCATTCGGGCGACTGACCTGGGGATTTTCCCGAGGATCGAAACCCAGCACCACCCAGGCATCCAGCGCCGGAATGTAACCGTGGCAATGGAAGGTCGAACCGTTGATGTCGAAGGTCTGACGATTCGGCTCGATGCCCTTGATCGGCCAGGCGCCGGCGCGAAACCACAGGTCCTCGATGGTGTCGCACAGCTCTTCATCGCGCTTGGCCGCCAGTTCAGTCACCGCCATGCGCTTTTGCACGTCCGGGTGATCGCGCTCCAGTTCCTTGAGCTGCAAGGCGTGACGAGACAACGGCTTGATCAATTCGCGGAAACGCTCATCGCGGGTATGCAGGCTGTGATAGCAGGCGTTGAGCTGCTGGCGCTGGGCGTCGTTGATTCGCAGGTCGAAGGGGTTGCTGTCGACCTCCTCATCGGTGCCCTGCACGCGAAAGCTGAGGTTTTCGAAGGCTTGCAGTCGTTCGAAACCCGGCAGGCTGCGCACCATTGGCAGGATCCGCGAATGAAAAGTGCGCACCAGGTCCCGCGCTTCTTTGAAGCTGAGTGCCCGGCCCCACACGGCAAACAGTTCGATCAGCTTATTGATGAAGTCCTTGCGCGACTCGCGAGTGAAGGTCACCACGGTCATCGAGCTCAGCTCAAACCCCAGGTAATGGCTGAGCAGCAGGATACGCAACACCAGGGTGGTCGACTTGCCCGCGCCCGCGCCGGCGATCACCGAAGTCGACGGTGTGTCACTGAAGATCATTTTCCATTGGGCAGCGCTCGGCTGGGCATGCGCAGGCAGCAGTCGCGCCACGTCGGCCTTCATGCGCTTCTTCAGCTCGGCGCTCAATGGCAGGCGCCAATCGTCGAACAGGTTGTCATCGACGTTGGGCGGTCGATGCTCGGTCGAGCGCGAGTCACGGATCAGCAGCACTTGCCGGCCCTCTTCCAGGCCCTCGAGCTTGCCTTCCTTATAGCCGTATTCCACGCCAGCGCTGTGACCGCTGCGAAAACCGTCGGCTTGCCCGTGCAGCCAGGACGCACGGTGTTGCGCGCGCAAGCGGGTCAGGCCGTGGCCAAAGAACCGGGCGGCCAGACGTTTGAGCAAAGGCATCTCGGCCAGGGGACGAAGTTCGGGCGGAAGATCGGGTGTGTGTTGCGGCACGCAGGCGGACTCCAGTGTGTGAGGCTGTCGAGGGCTATGGTGTCTGCATTTGTCGTTGAGTTCTAGTGAAATGCTTACAGGTCATTGGCTTATGCGATGAAGTGAAGGCTGGATGAGAAAAATTCGAGGTTATTCGATATCAAATAATTCGATTGTATTGAGGCATTTTTTACGCTTTTTATCGATTGGTACCTGATAGATGATGCTCACCATCAACCCCCGGTTCTCGTTTGTGGCTCAGTCGTTCTGCCCCATGACGAACCTTTTCAGGAGACGATCATGCTTGAACTCAGACCTTTCAATTCCCTGGGCGGCGCGCACCATGGCTGGCTGGATGCCCATCACCACTTTTCGTTCGCCGAGTACTACGACCCCAAACGCATGAACTGGGGCAACCTTCGGGTGTGGAACGACGACGTGATTGCCCCCGGTACCGGGTTCCCGCAACACCCGCACCGGGACATGGAAATCATCACCTACGTTCGTGAAGGCGCGATTACTCACCAGGACAACCTCGGCAACAAGGGCCGTACCGAGGCCGGTGATGTGCAGGTCATGAGCGCCGGCACCGGGATCGCCCACAGTGAATACAACCTGGAAGCGACCGAAACCCGGATCTTTCAGATCTGGATCATCCCTAACGAAACCGGTCTGGCACCGTCGTGGGGCGCCAAGCCCTTCCCCAAAGGCCAGCGTGAAGGTTTCGTGACCCTGGCCAGCGGCAAGGCCGGCGACGATCAAAGCCTGCGGATTCGCGCCGATGCACGTCTGGTGGCGGCCAACCTGAAAGCCGGGGAAACGGCTGAATATCGTCTGGACAGCGGCCGTCGAGCTTATCTGGTGCCTGCAACCGGAGTGATTGAAGTCAATGGCTTGCGTGCACAAGCTCGAGACGGGGTTGCGATTGCCGATGAGCAGGTGTTGCGGGTGACTGCGATCGAGGACAGTGAAATCGTGTTGGTGGATGTGGCTTGAGGCGGTAAATCCGTGTGCAAAAAAAGGGGCGACCGTTGATGGTCGCCCCTTTTTTCTGAAATGTTGGTGACTGTACTGACGCCATCGCGGGCAAGCCCGCTCCCACAGGTTTAGCGCAAATCCTTGTGGGAGCGGGCTTGCCCGCGATGGGCCTTCAATCACTTCGCAGAAATTGCGCCATCCACAAGCGTCTGAGCCTCGGCCACCAGTTGTTTCAGGTGATCGTCACTGACAAAGCTTTCTGCGTAAATCTTGTAGATGTCCTCGGTGCCCGACGGCCGCGCCGCGAACCAGCCGTTCTCGGTCATGACTTTCAGACCGCCGATGGCCTGGTCGTTGCCCGGTGCATGGCTGAGGATGCTCTGGATCGCTTCGCCCGCCAGTTGAGTCGAAGTGACCTGGTCCGGCGACAATTTGCTCAGCAGTGCTTTCTGTTCAGGGTTGGCCTTGGCATCAACGCGTACCGAGAACGGCTCACCCAGTTCATCGGTCAACGCGCGATAGGCCTGGCTTGGGTCACGGCCCGTGCGAGCGGTCATTTCAGCGGCCAGCAGCGCCGGAATCAAACCGTCCTTGTCGGTACTCCAGACACTGCCGTCCTTGCGCAGGAACGACGCACCGGCGCTTTCTTCACCGCCAAAACCCAGGGAGCCGTCAAACAGACCGTCGGCAAACCATTTGAAACCGACCGGCACTTCGTACAGACGACGGCCCAGGCGTTTGGCGACGCGATCGATCAAGCCGCTGCTGACCACGGTCTTACCCACGGCCGCATCGGCGCGCCACAGTGGACGGTTCTGGAACAGGTAGTCGATCGAGACCGCGAGGTAGTTGTTCGGCGCCAGCAAACCACCGGACGGGGTCACGATGCCATGACGGTCGTGGTCCGGGTCGCACGCAAACGCCACGTCGAAACGCTCTTTCAGGCCGATCAGGCCTTGCATGGCATAGCTGGACGATGGGTCCATGCGGATCTGCCCGTCCCAGTCGACGGTCATGAAACGGAACGTTGCATCAACCTGTTTATTCACCACTTCCAGGTCCAGGCGGTAGTGCTCGGCAATCGCCGACCAGTAGCGCACCCCTGCTCCGCCCAGCGGATCGACACCCAGACGCAGCTTCGCATCGCGGATGGCGTCGAAGTCGATCACGTTGATCAGGTCAGCGACATAGGTGTTGAGGTAATCGTGACGATGCGTAGTGCTGGCCTTCAGGGCCTGCTCGTAGCTGATGCGTTTGACGCCGGCGAGTTTGGCTGCCAGCAACTCGTTGGCCTTGGCTTCGATCCACTTGGTGATGTGGGTATCGGCCGGGCCGCCGTTGGTTGGGTTGTACTTGTAGCCACCGCTTTGCGGCGGGTTGTGGGACGGCGTGATGACGATGCCGTCCGCCAGACCTGAAGTACGCCCACGGTTGTAGCAAAGAATCGCATGGGAAATGGCCGGCGTCGGGGTGTACTCGTCGCCTTCGGCGATCATCACCGTCACACCGTTCGCTGCCAACACTTCCAGGGCGCTGGCACCGGCCGGCGTGGACAGCGCGTGGGTGTCGATCCCGACAAACAGCGGGCCATCGATGCCCTGGGCTTCGCGGTACAGGCAGATCGCCTGGCTGATGGCCAGGACGTGCCATTCGTTGAAACTCAAGTCGAACGAGCTGCCTCGGTGTCCAGACGTGCCGAAGGCGACACGCTGGGTAGAAATGGCTGCATCGGGCTGGCCAGTGTAATAGGCCGTTACCAGTCGCGGGATGTCGACCAACAGTTCTGCCGGTGCCGGTTTGCCCGCAAAAGGACTGAGTGTCATGCAAAACCTCTGAGAGAGAGTGGTTCGGGATAGGCACGCAGTTTACTGACAGTTTGGCCATCGCGCGACGTTATCGAACGTCAGGTTCCGAGGATGCCTGCGCCTCGGCTCAATCGACCGATTCCAGACGCAAGGCGTCCCCCAGCTGCCCCAGTGCAGCGACGAGCTCGTGGTCGCTACCGAACGTATGACTCAGGCGCAAGTACTGAGCGTGCAGGCCCTGCAGGCTGAACAATTCCCCCGGTGCGATGACCACTTGCTGTTTGAGCAGTCGCTGGAACACCCGATGTACATTGACCTGGCGCAACGAGCGGATCCAGATCGTCGCCCCGCCCCGGGGTTCGACGAAGTGCAGCGCATCCGGCAGACGCTCCTGAAGCAGTTGGGTCATCAGCACCATGCGCTCCTTGAGCCGCCGACGCAACACCAGCAGGTGTTGATCGATGCGTCCATTGCTGTACAGGCGTGCGATGGCTTTCTGGCGAATCAGCGACAAGCGGAATGCCCGCAGCAGAAAGTGTCGTTGCAACTCGGCGCGCAGTTGTCGCGATAGCAGATAACCAAAGGGCGCCTCCGAGCCAATGATTTTTTCGAAAGTGGAAAACACGATCAGTCGATCGGGGTCCAGCAGGTCACGAAACCGCAAGCCGCCTGGCTCAAATTCGAGCTCGCCGTAGCAGTCGTTTTCCAACACCCAACAGCCATGCCGCTCCAGCAGTTGCGCAGTGGATTGTCGGTTGCCGTCAGGCGCCACACTCCCGCGCGGCATGTTCAGGCCCGATGAAAGCACCACCAGTCGCACCCGCTCGGTCTCGAGCAGCGCTCTCAACTGTTTGAGATCCAGGCCGCCACAGGCTTGCAGCGGCAACTCGACAACCTGCACGTCCGCGTCACGGAACAAACGCAGAATCACCCAGTCGCACGGTGACTCGACCACCACCACTGTATCTTTGAGTTCAAGGACAGCGATCAATATTTCCAGTACACCGCGCATATCTGCGCCGATATAGACATCATCGGCGTGCCAGCAACGAGTCGGCGAAGTGGTGTAGCGTGCGGCAAGGGCCGTGCGCAGCTCCAGCTCGCCGCAGGGTTGTGAAGACGGTTGTGGCTGGCGCGGATACTGGCGCAGCAGTTCTCTCTCCAGCAACAACAACGGGCTATCCAGCGGTTGTAATAACGCCGGTTCATCGGCGCTCAACACCAGCATGCCGGGGCGCCTGGCGTTGACATAGACCGTTTCGAGCAGGTCTTTGCCGCTGCCGGGCAGGCCGATAGAAGACACCGGCAGCGCGTAATAGCCCGACTTGGCAACCGAATAGATGCGTCCTTCCTTCTCCAGCAGCGAATAGGCGTATTGAATGGTCGAGATCGACACATTCAAACGATCCGCCAACTGTCGCAGCGAGGGAAGGCGCACTCGCACATCACTGCCCGGTTCATTGATCAGATTGTTCAGGTAGCGGTACACCGCCTGGTACGCGAAATCGGAATCTCGTGATCCTTTCATAGATGATGACCGAACACGCTACAAACGTCATGACGCTCTCTTGATGAATCCGCCAAACCAGAAACGTTCACTGGCCCATCGACCATTCGCCAGTCATTGCCATTTCATTTTCAGGATCCATGCCTTCAGCTTGCGCGCGCGCGTCGCCGCTTTCCGTGCCGGCCCCCCTTCCCTCGTCCCGAACCACCGGCCCCATGCGATAAAGCGTACCGATCAGGTTGACCGACAACCCACTGACATCAACCATCCATTGCAGAACCTGCTCGGGTGCCGGGCCGCCTTGCATCGCCCGGTGCAATTCCGGCAGCGCCACCAGCATGCCGGGGTGGCACTGACGGAGAAAATGCTCCAGTGCCGCGCCTTTATCGACAAAAGGGGCGAACAGCAGACACACCAGTTGGGCTTCACTCAAACCGAGACTTTTTTGTGCCTCGGCCGTCGCCAAGCCGCGTTGATCGGCCATTGTCAGCGGATTGCCGAAAGTTTCCATTGCCTGCTCGCAAAAACGCTCGGGCAACTGTTTACGGCGCATCAACACCAGCGCCCGTTGCAGGTACTCGATGACACCATCCTCGTAGGTGCGAGCGTGTATAAAACACGCTTGCAGGCCGCGAACATGCGCGGATATCGACAGACTGACATGGTCGTTATCACTGAGTTGAGCCGTCAGTTCGTCAGGTTGAAACCCGAGGAAGTCAGTGAGCAGCGGCCAGCGCTCTTCCAGATTGCTGACCAGCATGTCGTGAATGTCGATGAAGGTTGTACGGCGGCAAGCTTCAAAGCGCTCGACAGGACGCCATGCAGCTTGAGTAGAGTCGGGATATAGCTCGCGATAGCAGTCACTGCCCAGCTCATCAAGCCGCGCGAACAATCCCTCATAGCCCGTCTCATGGCGGCTCGACGGTTGAAGCCCGGCCCTGGCTGCAGCACGGTTCAAACTGTCGAGAAACTGTGCCTGCCGACGAGGTGAATCGCTACTGACCATGACATCGACGCCGTTGTCCCAGCGGGCGATTTGCCCAAAAAACTCGCCAGTTGCCAGGTACCCGTCGTCCCACAAATCGAGCGGCCCGTTCCAGGCGCGACGGTGACCGACCATCAGCAGGTTGAGCCGATTCGACTCGCGGCCGGCTTCGGAGATTGGCCCCAGGTGGTTGAACGGAAGGACTTCACGATTATCGACCATCAACATTTCGACCCGGGGATCGTCGTAGAGAAACAATGCGCTGCTGCTGCGATGGATGTTTTCCAGTGCTGTCGAAGCCGTGCCATTCAAGCGCAACGTGGCCACTCGCAGCCGAAATGTCGCCGGTGCCCGACCGGCGATACTCAGTTGCGCGGCGCGCAGCAGTGCCAGTGTGTAGCAGCTATCACGGGACCCGGACTGGATCGCCAACACCTTGTAATCGCCAATACGCTCCATACCTCCAGCCGACACCACCAGGCGCTGAATCATCAGTTGCAATGCCGTGCGCTCGGCGCGAGAGAAAAAACTCAGCAAGCGCTGCAGTACTTGTTGATAAACATAATTCATTGCCTGTTCATGGGTATGGGTCATCATTGTTTACCTGTTACTCATAAGTTCAACGCCGCGCCAACAATTACATGGATTGCGCAACGGATTGCTTGTCGTCGATGGAGTGCCGGGGCTGTTATCAAATGCTAGCACTTAAGCATTGTGTAATTATTTGAAATGGTTGCATGTCTCGAGAACCCCAAACAAGGCAAGACCGCCGCAGCGCCCAGCAGGGCTGGGGCTTTTCGGTTCCGTGCGATTTCCTAGGAAATTTCCGACAACATCCCACAGACATGTAATACAAGAAATAAAGAAAGAAGTTGCCAATAAATGTATGAGCATCGAGCGATGTCGAGTTATTTGTTGAGCACGTATTGCCGGTGCGCACTGAAAAGTTTCAATCTGATACCCAGCCATGACTCTTTCCTTGAGATGAAATAATCATCCAATTATCAGGGCTTACATAATGATTAGAAGATACAGATCGAGAGCAAAAACCAGTTCAGTTGCTGAACCGTCCCACCGAGGGACCAATGGGATGTCTCATTTTGGAGGTCTTTACAGCGGAAAAGTCCGTGCTCGCACGGACTTTTCCAGAGGGGCTTATACAACGAAGCTCATGCAAAGAGCCTCATACGAATGGCCTAGGCAGGCTCGACCTCAAGGGCGACCCGTTCGCGGCATGGGCATTCGTCCATGTAGCGGTGCGCTTCGACAAACTGGGAGAACGGGAACACCCGAGTCTTGAGCGGCAGCAGCACACGGTCTGCGGTCAACTGGTTGATGTCGCGCAGGGCACGTTGCAGTGCGGCCTGGTCCTGCAGGATGCCCAGTTCCGGCTTGCCGGTGAAGTTGCCAATGCAGTGCACGAAGAACTGGATGTTCTTCTGGAACGCCGCACACGCCGGGAAGGGTGTCTGGTTACCACCTTGCAACCCGTACAACACCAGACTGCCACGAGGTGCGAGCACATCGCCAAGCATTGACATCTGCGGTCCGCCAAGGCCATCGAACACGACGTCGACGCCACGGTTATCGGTAATTTTGTTGATCCGCATCAGCAGATCTTCTTCTTCGGTGACGATGACTTTTTCGGCACCCAGCGACAGCAGGTATTCACGCTCGTCCGCGGTTTTGGTCGCAGCGATCACCCGCACCCCCATGGCTTTGCCCAGTTGCACGAACGATGGCCCGGCGCAATGACTGGCGTCGGTCACCAAGGCGAATTGCCCGGGTTTGACTCGCGCCAGATCGGCATAAGCAAAATAGGCGATCAACAGCGGTGTGTAATGCACGCTGGCTTCGATCGGGCTGAGCACGTCCGGGTAACGGGTCAGTGCCGTGCGCGGCAGAACGATCTGTTCGCCATAGACCGGATAGTCGTTGGGGCTTTCGGCCGGGAAGCTGGCGACCTTGTCACCGACGGCCAGGTCATCGACGCCCTCGCCGAGCGCCGTGACCACACCGGCCATTTCATGACCCAGACCTGAAGGCAGGCGAGCATGGGACGAAGCCAGGTTCTGGCGCCAGAGAATGTCATACCAGCTGATGCCAATCGCCTCGACACGCACCTGCACTTCGCCCGGTGCAGGCAGAGCGGCCGCATGCTCTTCGCATTTGAGCACCTCGGCTGGACCAAACTTGTGAAAACGGATCGTGCGGGACATCGCAAACCTCGTCAAATTAACCTCTAATGCCCTGAACTCTATCTGGGCTTTTTACCCAAGACCATCAGTGGCTATTAATAGTCGACATGCCTGTCATTGATTCCGCAGCGACGGCGACATCATCCAATGCCGTGAAAACCGAAGCAGCCTTTCAGGGAAAACTGAATTACCCTGTGCAGAGTACCAGCCTTTCCCCGTAAGATTCATGCCGGCCATTGTTCTCATATGGTCGCTCACGTCAAGTTTGTTGAATCTGCCAGGACCCCAGATGAATCGTAATGACCTGCGTCGTGTCGACCTGAACCTGTTGATCGTTTTCGAAACACTGATGCACGAACGCAGCGTGACCCGCGCTGCGGAGAAACTGTTCCTCGGCCAGCCCGCCATCAGTGCGGCGCTCTCGCGCCTGCGCGGGCTGTTCGATGACCCGCTGTTCGTGCGCACCGGCCGCAGCATGGAGCCTTCCGCCCGGGCGGTGGAAATCTTCGCCCTGCTCTCGCCGGCCCTGGATTCGATTTCCACCGCGGTCAGCCGTGCGGCGGAATTCGATCCGGCAACCAGCACTGCGGTGTTCCGCATCGGCCTGTCGGACGATGTCGAGTTCGCGCTGCTGCCGATGCTGCTCAAGCGGCTGCGGGCCGAGGCACCGGGCATCGTGTTGGTGGTGCGTAGGGCCAACTACATCTTGATGCCGAGCCTGCTGGCTTCGGGCGAGATTTCCATCGGCGTCAGCTACACCGCCGACCTGCCGGCCAACGCCAAGCGCAAAATATTGCGCCGCAGCATGCCAAAACTGCTCCGTGCCGACTCAGTGCCGGGGCCGTTGAGCCTGGACGATTTCTGCGCCCGCCCCCATGCGCTGGTTTCATTCGCGGGCGACCTGAGCGGTTTTATCGATGAAGAGCTGGAGAAACTGGGGCGCAAACGCCACGTGGTGCTGGCGGTGCCGCAGTTCAACGGGTTGAGCACACTGATCAGCGGAACCGATATCGTGGCTACTGTCCCGGATTACACCGCCGAAGCGTTGACCGCCGCTGGTGGTGTTCGGGCGGAAGACCCGCCGTTGCCAGTGCGCAGTTTCGAATTGCACATGGCCTGGCGTGGCTCGCAGGATAATGATCCGGGTGAGCGGTGGTTGAGGTCGCGGATTCAGATGTTCTTCGGCGACCCTGAGAGTCTTTGAAAGGGGACTGGCGCCTTTTTTCAAGGGGCGTTAGCTGGATTTGGCGTTACCCAAAAGTCCACTGCTGCCGATCAGTAACCCGCGCTACTCCAAGGCTTTTTTTGGGGGGCGTTATTGTCAAGGGCTACAAATGTCATTTGATCTCCACCATCTCCTGCTCGTATTCACCGCCTACATCGTGGGAGCAGCAAGCCCTGGCCCCAGCACCCTCAAAATAGTCGGAGGGATTTACCTGCTTTTCCTCGCCATCAAAGCTGGCCGCTCCGCCCTCAACTCTGACGAGCGCCTTCAAAAAGAACTGGCTGCCGTACCAACCGTTTCTGGCTTTGGCCTTTACCGGCGCGGCCTGCTTATGCACCTCACAAACCCGAAGGCGCTGCTGGGCTGGATCGCAACCATGACCCTGGGGCTGGGGCCACACGCGACGCCTGAAACGGTTGTGATTATCCTGGCTGGCTGCGCCGTACTGAGCGTCACTATCTTCTGCAGCTATGCGATCGTCTTCTCCACGGCACCGATGATTCGAGGTTATCGCCGGGCACGCCGATGGATCGAAGGCACCCTGGGGTTAGTCTTCGGCGCCGCGGGTATAAAGCTGCTGTTCTCGCGCGCTTGAATCCATGACATCGCTCGCGGTTTGTCTGGAGTGCGCCGTGCTACGTCCTAAGTTCGAAAACCATCCACCAACTGCTTGAGTCGCGTGGCTTGCTGCTCAAGCTCGTCACAGGCAAACAAGGTGGCCCGGAGGTTTTCCACGCCTTCCTGGTTGAGGGTTTTGATCTTGGTGATGTCAACGTTTAACGAATCTATGACCGCAGTCTGCTCTTCAGTTGCGGTCGCCACCGACTGATTGATGCCGTCAATGTCGCCAATGCGCTGATTTACACTGCCCAGTCGCTCACCTGCCTGGTTGGCAATAATCACGCCGTCCCGACTGTAGCGCTCACTCTCGTTCATAGTGAATACCGACTCACGGGCGCCCATCTGAAGCTCTTCAATCATCGTGTGGATTTCCTGGGCTGACGTCTGAGTGCGATACGCCAGGCTACGAACCTCGTCGGCTACCACGGCAAAACCACGACCGGCCTCGCCCGCCCGTGCAGCTTCGATGGCGGCATTGAGCGCCAGAAGATTGGTCTGTTCGGCTCAGTGAGATGGACCGCGGCGCTGAACTACAACCACACGCAAATTCTCAGCGTCAACGATACGCGTTCTGACTCCTCGGGCGCGCAGAGCAAGAGCAAAAGATCGCAGGGTATTTCGAAGTGCAGCCATTCATTCTGATCAATGCCGAGCCCGGTAAGGATGGCGCCTGAGGCTCAGGCTCCATATAGCCTGACACAAGGCTCTTATTCCATTAAAGAAGTACATATTGTTTTTATAGTGCGTTTCAATCTATGCGCTGGAGTTGATACAGAAACGCCCCTTCAAATTAGTTCAGGAGCCATGATGGCTGATCCAAAACCTCTGTTGTTTGCACTCTACGAACAAGCCAGTGTGGGCTGTGGAGGTGCGCCGAGCCTCTGGACGCATCCGGCTGATGAGCGTCTGGCAATCAACTCGCTGGGCTACTGGTCGAACCTGGCGCGCATTGCTGACCAGGCCAACCTCGACATGCTGTTCTTCGGCGACGTGCTGGGTTTCTACGACGTCTTTGGCGGCAATGCCAATGCCGCGATGAAGTGGGCTGTGGAAGCTCCGGCCAACGACCCGCTGATGATCATTCCCGCCCTGGCCGCGGTCACCGAAAACCTGGCGTTCGGCGTCACGGTCACCACCAGCTATGAACACCCCTTCACCCACGCTCGGCGCTTCAGCACCCTGGACCACCTCACCAACGGCCGGGTGGGCTGGAACATCGTGACCTCTTACCTGTCCAGCGCCGCGCGTAACTTCGGCCTTGAACAGATGATCAAACACGATGACCGCTACGAACGCGCCGAAGAATTTCTCGAGGTGGTGTACAAGCTGTGGGAAGGCAGTTGGGCCGACGATGCGGTGGTCGCGGACAAAGCTCACCAGCTGTATGCCCTGGGTGATCGGGTACGGCCGATTAACCACGTCGGCGAGCACTATCGAGTCGCCGGGCCGCACCTCACCTCACCGTCGCCGCAGCGCACACCGCTGCTGATCCAGGCCGGCTGGTCGGGTCGTGGTCGCGAGTTCGCCGCCAAGCACGCTGAACTGATCTTCATTGCCAAATCCAACCCTCAGGAAATCCGTCAGGGCCTGGAGGACATATGGGCCAAGGCCCAGGCGCTCGGTCGCCAGCGTGAGGATGTGAAGTCCCTGACTGTATTGCGCATCGTCACCGCCAAAACCGAAATTGAAGCCCAGCGCAAATATGAGGCGTTGCAAAGCAACTACCACCTTCAGGCGCAACTGGTCAGTTATGCAGGCGACACAGGTATCGATATCAGTCGCTATGCCGACAGCGATGCATTGTCGACCCACACCGAAGGGCTGACGTCCTATGTCATGCGCCCCGATGGCAGTGGTAAGCCGTTGACCGCCGGGGATGTGAAGCAACGTTTTGCCAAGGTCACCCGCGGCAGCGACCTGATCCTGGTGGGCACTCCACAACAGGTAGCCGACCGGATCGAAGAACACGCGCGCATTTCCGGCACCAGCGGCTACATGATCAATCCGTTGATCAGCCCTGGCACACTCGAAGATTTCGTGGAGTTGATCATTCCCGAATTACAGAAGCGCGGTCTCTACAGAACCCAGCCGCAACGCGGTACCTTCAGGTCCAGGTTAAGGGAAGATGGCAGCAGCCATTTACCTGACTCGGCTTATGGCGCTTCATTCCGCTTCGGCAAGGCGCTATAGCCCGAAGGCGACTGCTCGAGCGTCATCAAGCGGTCGCCGAACGTTCGAGGAAAACGTCGCGGGACAGCGACGCAGCGGTGGTTCTTTCAAGGGACACTTTCAATTCCGCTCCCGGCAGCTCTTCGATATCTGGAAACCGTAAGGCAGTCTTCAATTACGAACTGACGCTCACACCCTGTTCGATCTCACGATGTCTTTCGGTCGTCCCGTAATCTGCCTGCGCAGTCTTTGAATGGGGTAGGGCTCGTTGTCTTCGTAGTGCGAGGACCACTTCTGACACAGCAGCGTTTTACCGTACGCCAAGTCATTAATGCCCGGGCATTGGACTGCGTGGACGTTTTACATCACGTTTTCGCCCTGCCGCGTCAGGGCTGGTAATGCGGCTCGGTTGGGGCAATCGGGACGTACGCAGTAACAGACTGATTTCCTCTGCGCTGACCGCTCTGCTGAAAAAGTGGCCCTGAATTTCATCGCAGCCGTTTTCACGCAGGAAGGTTTGCTGCTCTTCGGTTTCGACACCTTCAGCTATGACCTTGAGGTTCAGTTGGTGCCCCAACGAAATCACTGCGGTAGCGATGGCTTTGTCGTTCTCGTTGTCGGGCAGATCGTGCACGAAAGACTGGTCGATCTTGAGTCTTGCGATGGGGAAGCTTTTTAATGCGGCGAGGCTGGAATAGCCGGTGCCGAAGTCGTCGATCGACAGACTGATCCCCATTGATTGCAGTTCCTTCATTTTGCTGATGGCTTGCTGAAGGTCTTGCATGATCAGACTTTCGGTCAGCTCCAGCTCAAGGTACATCGGGTCCAGTCCGGTCTCTTGCAAGGCATGCCTCACCCGGTCGATCAGGTCCCTTTCGATGAACTGGCGTGCTGAAATATTCACCGACATGGTGATCGGCGGCCAGCCCGCATCCTGCCAGTCCTTGTTCTGTCTGCACGCGGTATGAATGACCCAGTCGCCGATGGGCACGATCAACCCGGTGTCTTCGGCCTGTGGAATGAATTTGATTGGAGAGACCATGCCAAGTTCGGGATGCTGCCAGCGGATCAGTGCTTCTACGCCGATAATCTGACCTGACTGCAAATCCACCTGTGGCTGGTACAGCAGCAGGAACTCGTCATGGTTGAGTGCGTTTCGAAGCCCGTCTTGCATGGCGAGCTTGCCTTGATCCTTGTTATTCATCTCGCTCGTATAGAACTGGTAACTGTTGCGACCCAGTTCCTTGGCCCGGTACATGGCGGCGTCCGCATTGCTGAGCAACGTGTCGGTATCGCTGCCGTCAGCTGGGTAGGTGGCCAACCCCATGCTGCAGGTGACGTGGAGTGTATGCCCGCTGAGCTGAATCGGCCGCAGGATGGCTTCCTGGATCTTGTGCAGGGCTGGAGTAACGCCGTCGAGGTCTGAGGGCTGGTCGAACAGGATGATCACAAACTCGTCGCCACCCAGTCGCACGACGGTGTCGGTGCGGCGTACACACTCCTGCATGCGCTGGGCGACGGTTTTCAGCAGTACGTCTCCAGCGCTGTGCCCAAGGCTGTCATTCACCAGTTTGAATTTGTCCAGATCGAGAAACACCACCGTCACCAGCCGGCTGTAGCGCTGGGCATAAAGTATTGCCTGCTTGAGACGGTCTTCGAGCAAGGTGCGATTCGGCAGCCCGGTCAATGCGTCATGGTCGCCCATATAGCGAATGCGCTTCTCGGTCAGTTGGCGTTCTATCGCAATACCGGCAAGAGGTGTCGCCATGTCGATCAGTCGCGTCTCGGTCGAGCTAGGGCTGCGTACGGTGTTGGAATACAAGGCAAACGTACCCAAGACCTTTCGTTCATGGGACAGAATCGGCGTTGACCAGCAGGCACGAAATCCATAGGGCGCAGCGGCTGACCGGTACTCCTCCCACAGCGGGTCCAGCTCGATATCCGTGACGATGACCGGTTCTCGTCGATACACCGCGGTGCCGCAAGAGCCGACGTTTGGACCGATCGCAATCCCGTCAATGAGCTGGTTATAGGCTTTCGGCAAACTGGGGGCAGCCCCGTGCAGCAGGTGTTTGCCATCCTCATCCAGCACCAGGATGGACACCATCATCCCCTCCAGTTGGGACTCGACCAGGTGAGCCAGACTATCGAGGACTTCTGCAAGTTCGGTGCTCCTGGCGATCAGCTCCAGGACATGACCTTGTCCGGCACGGATGATGGCTTCTTGCTCTAATCGGTTGTTTTGCAGGGCGAGCCGCTCTGTGGCGATACTCAATTGGACCGTTTTTTTTTCAAGCTGAAGACGGTCTTTGAGGAATTGATTCACCGCACGAGCCATGTTGCCGATCTCGTCTTTCCCATGTTCCACCATCATCAAATGCGTTTTGTCAGTGCGTTCCTGACGCAATTGCCGGCTGATTTCATTCAGGCGCACGAGCACATGACGGCCCATGAAGACCCGGGTCACGAACCAGGCGAATATCAGGCTGGCGCCCAACATGATCAGCACCCATCGCTGGCTACGATTTGAGGCCTCGACCAGACGTTGCACGGCTTCGCGATAGTCTTCGGTGTAAGCACTGGATTGCGCACGGGCCACCGCGACCAGAACCCCGGCCTCATTCTTCAACTCCTCATTGAAGCGCTGGATGACGTTGTGCTGATTGATGAGCCTCAGGCGCTGGGAGAAGAGATCGGGCGTTTCCCCATCAGCGTCGGGTAACTTGCCAGCGGCGCGTGACAGGCGCTCATATCGGATCCGCAGCCGTTGCACGGCATCGCTGTCATTAGCCTGCGGCAGATCGAAAAGTAACACCGCCAGTTCCAGGCTCGCCCGGGTCTTGGTCGCGGTTAACCGGGCAGCGTGATCCTCCAGGGCTTGCTCGAAGCTGACCTCGGTCTGCAACAGGCTTTCTCGCAGTTGCGCAACGATGTTGGCGGTATTGCGGAACATCTGACTCGACTGATGCATGTCGAGTATCGCCTCGCCACTGTTCGCGGCAGTCAGCTCCTGCACCAGTTGATCAAGGGCTTCAAGCTGTTCGACGGTCGCCGCATAGCTTGAACGCAGGGCGTCGGGGGAACGGGTTGTCAGAAGCTGATCGGTCTGGCGTTCGATCAGCAAGGTCCGCTGCACCATGTCTTGCCCATTTTGCATGCGCACCAGTCGTTCATCCGTCAGCTGGCGGGTGGCGCTGTTTGACGTGCGCAACGCGTAGACCGCTGTGGCACCACCCGCCAGGATCAGCAGCGCCAGCGTCAGGAACGCCAGTGTGAACTGTGCGCGCAACGACTGCGGCAATAGCCGGCGTCCGAGCCGGGAAATAACGTCCAATGTCAGGGATTCCATAGGTGGCGATAAATGTCTCGATAACCATTGTCAGGGTCGTACTGGAATTTCTTCCCGCCGTCGAAGGCAATATTGTCGGCATTGACCAGGTGAATCGGCGCTACGAAGCCGCTCACCGGCTGACCTGCAAACAGCCGGTTCAATTCGTCCATCACTTGCCAGCCATGCAGGTTGAGCGGCTCGGCCACGGTAACGGTCTGGTAGGTTTTTGCCTGTATGCGCAAGAAAGCCGAAGCGCTGCCATCACCGGCAGACAACAGACTGATGCCGTCACTGGGCATTGCGGCGTTGGTCAATGAGGCAATCGAGTAGTCGAAATAGATATCGTTGATGGCCAGCGTGTGGGTCCAGCGCTTGCCATAGCGTTGAAGCAGCTCTTTGGTGAGCGCTGGCATCTTCTCGCCACTTTCGGAGATCGCCACATCGCGCACTTCCAGCAACGTACATTCCCGGCAGGCCCGAATGACATTTTCCATGGCCTTGGCTTTCGCCATGGCGATGCTGTATTTGGAGTCGGTCAGGATGACTACGCCGGCGTGTCCGTTTGACTGTGCCACTGCCGCCATGGCCGTGAGGCGAGCCACTTCGAGCGGGTCGGTCGTGACGTTCATGGCCACCGGCGTGCCGTCAATCGGCCCGGGGCGTGCCCCGGCGTGCCAGCCAACCACCGGCACATCCCTGTTGGCGAAGAGGATCAGCGCCGCATTGTTCTCCAGGGCATCAGAGCCGCACAGAATGAGGCCGTCGGGCTTCTCTGCCAGGGCATCGGAGAAGGCCTTTGCGCGCCCGGCCGATGATCCAGCGCCATCGAATATCTTCAGCGTCCAGCCCATCGCCTTGGCTGCCTCGCGAGCGCCCTGCGCGACACCGACGATGCCTCCGTTACGCAAATCCTCCGCGACAAGGGCGATGCTCTTGCCCCGCTGGGCTTTTGGGCCGGATTCTGGGCCGCTCCAGCGAACGGCTTCGAGGGTGGCCCTGGAAACGATTTCCTGCGCTTCAATCACCGTAACCGTGGCGCTTTCGACACCCGCCGTGGTTGGCAGATTCTGGCCATATCCGGGCGTTGCCGTGAAAAGACAGAAAACCGTAATTGAAGCCATCCAGGGTATCCAAGGCCTGAGTAACCAGGGCCCGATCAGACAGGTTCGATCACCGAATGGAATGCCGGGTGTGGAGCCGATGGCGCGATCATAGTCTGGCATGGCGTCCCTTTTTGCCAAGAGTGCAGCGTTCACTATCCGAAAGGATAGTCGGTTCTGCTGTCATCAGGTCTTTTGTGGGCAAAGTGTGGCGTGTCTTGCGGACACTTACCTAGGCTTACTAATCAGGAAGTGAAGCGCGCAGGGGAACTTGCGCGCTTTTTCGCTCAACGGGATGAGTCAATCATCACCACCTTGAAACCGCAAACGGTATTGCCCCGGGCTCTCCCCCGTCCATTTTTTGAAGGCACGGTGAAACGCACTTGGCTCCTGAAACCCCAACTGTTCGGCAATATCGCTGATGCTCGCCTTGCTCTGGCGCAACCGTTCAAACGCCACCCCGCGTCGCACTTCATCCTTGATTTCCTGATACGAACAGCCTTCATGTCCCAGTTTCCGGCGAAAGGTACTGGGGCTCAGGTGCTGTTCCAGAGCGAAAGCCTGCAAGGTCGGCCATTCGCTGTAATGGCTATGGCGCAGGCGCTGATGAACCTGCGATGCCAGCCCATGCTGGTTGCGGAAGCGGATCACCAGCCATTGCGGTGCGGTGCGCAAGAACACTTTCAGCGAGGCAAGATCCTGAACCACCGGCAGCCGCAAGTAGTGACTGGCGAACTCGATTTCGGTGTGTTCGGTGCCAAAGGTCAGGTTTGGCCCCCAGAGCAAGGCATCATCACGCAGCGACAAACGTTGATGACGAAAATCCGCACGATCGATGGGAATGCGCCGCCCGCCCAGCCAACACAGCAAACTGATCATCAACACCAGAAACGTTTCTTCGCCCAGCCGACTGACCTCGTTGTTCTGCGAGCGGGTCTGCAAGCTGATGACCGCACGTTTGCCACGCACACTCAACGTGCCGCGAAAATCACGCAGGAACAAGGCGAAGTTGGCCAGGCACTGGCGCATGGCTTTTTCCAGCGTCGGCTCCTGAATCAATGCCCGACAGATCAAGGCAAAACCGCCCGGCGGCATACCATGGGAGTCCAACTGGAAAAATTCGTCGTTCAATTCTCGTATCTGCACCAGCCACAACGCGGCGAAAGCCGTGGCCGGCACCCGTGCTGTCGGCTGATCCATCAGTGCCGGATCAATCCCCGCCTGTTCGAGCACTGATCGCAGCCGCTGCGGTTTCTCACGTAGCGCATGGATCATGGGATACATGAAGTAAACCGCCACCGAATCCGTTTCCCGCATTTGAATGCCTCTCTCGTCACATCTGAACATGGCAAAAAACGCCATCACCCTTGAACAGTTTTGACATAGGCCAGTGGCGCTGTTGATTCTAAACTCGTGCCCAACAAAAAAGACCTGTTCAGAGAGCCAACATGAACCATTCCGATATTTTTGTAGTGAGCGCCGTCCGTTCCGCCATCGGCAGCTTTGGTGGTTCACTCAAGGATGTACCGCCTATTCAATTGGCAACCGACGTTTGCCGCGCCGCTATCGAACGATCAGGCCTGGCGCCCGAACATATCGGTCATGCAGTGATGGGGCATGTGATCCCGACCGAGGCACGCGATGCCTACATCTCACGGGCCGTCGCGATGAATGCCGGTCTGCCGAAAGAGACTCCCGCCTTCAACGTCAACCGCCTATGCGGTTCGGGTTTGCAGGCGATCGTCAGTGCCGCGCAAAGTTTGCTGCTGGGGGATGCGGGCGCTGCGCTGGCTGGTGGCGTCGAGTCCATGAGCCGAGGCGCATACTTGCTGCCGCAGGCGCGTTGGGGTGCACGAATGGGCGACATGCAGGCCATCGACTACATGCTTGGGGTACTGCAAGACCCGTTTGCCGGTTTCCACATGGGGATCACCGCTGAAAATATCGCCGAGCACTACGGCATCACGCGTCAGGCCCAGGATGAATTGGCGCTTCTCAGCCAGCAGCGTGCTGCCCGCGCGATTGCCGAAGGGCGTTTTTCCGGACAGATCGTGCCGATTGAAGTCGCGACCCGCAAAGGGACGGTTTCGTTTGCGACGGATGAGCATGTGCGGGCTGAGGTCAACGTCGAGCAATTGAGCCGCATGAAACCCGCCTTCAAAAAGGACGGCACCGTCACCGCCGGCAACGCGTCTGGTCTCAATGATGGTGCCGGCGCGCTGATCATGGCCACCGGGCAAGTCGTTCAGGAACAAGGCCTCAAGCCCATGGCTCGACTGGTGGGTTATGCCCACGCAGGCGTTGAGCCCTCAATGATGGGGTTGGGACCGATTCCCGCCACCCGCCTGGTACTCAAACGTGCCGGTCTGACCGTTGCCGACCTTGATGTGATCGAGTCCAACGAAGCCTTTGCCGCCCAGGCCTGTGCCGTCGCGCAAGAGCTGGGCTTCGACCCGCAGAAGGTCAACCCCAATGGCTCGGGCATCTCGCTGGGCCATCCGGTGGGCGCCACTGGCGCGATCATCGCCACCAAGGCCATTCATGAACTGCATCGCTGTCAGGGCCGTTATGCCCTGGCGACCATGTGCATCGGCGGCGGCCAAGGCATCGCCGTGTTGTTCGAGCGGGTTTGACCACAAGGACGTGCACATGAACCTACAGAACATTGGCGTCATCGGTGCCGGCACCATGGGCAATGGCATCGCGCAGGTCTGCGCCCTCGCCGGCTTCAATGTGACCTTGATCGACATCAGCGAGAGTGCCTTGCAAAAAGCGCTGGCAACCGTGGACAAAAACCTTGATCGGCAGGTCGTCAAGGAGACGCTGACGCATGAGCAAAAGCTCGCGGCCCTCGACAAGATTCGCACCAGCACCGATTACCACAGCCTGCAAAACGTGCAACTGGTAATCGAGGCCGCCACCGAAAACCTCGACCTGAAACTGCGCGTGCTGCAACAAATCGCCGCGCAGGTCAGTGCTGACTGTGTGATCGCCTCCAACACCTCATCGTTGTCCATCACCCAGCTCGCCGCCAGTGTCAGCCAGCCTGAGCGCTTCATCGGCCTGCACTTCTTCAACCCGGTGCCGGTGATGGGCCTGATCGAAGTGATCCGCGGCCTGCAAACCAGCGATACCACCCATGCCCTCGCGCTGGAAATGGCCACAACCCTGGGCAAAACCGCGATCACCGCCGGCAACCGTCCAGGCTTTGTGGTTAACCGGATTCTGGTGCCGATGATCAATGAAGCCATCCTGGTGTTTCAGGAAGGCCTGGCCAGCGCCGAAGAGATCGACGCTGGGATGCGCCTCGGTTGCAACCAGCCCATCGGCCCGCTGGCACTGGCGGACCTGATCGGGCTGGACACGGTGCTGGCAATTCTCGAAGCCTTCTACGAGGGCTTCAACGACAGCAAATACCGCCCTGCTCCACTGCTCAAGGAAATGGTCGCGGCCGGTTACCTGGGGCGCAAAACGGGGCGCGGCTTCCATGCCTATGCCTGAACGTTGCTCACGCTTCGCCGAATACCGGGACAAGGTGCTGGAGCTTTTTGCCAGCAAGGGTTTCGGTCAGGTCGGCATGCGTGAGCTGGCGACGAGCCTGGGGTTGTCTCCAGGCTCGTTGTATCACCATTACCCCAGTAAACAGCATTTGCTGCTCGACCTGATCGAGGAGTTTTACGAAGAGCTGTTGGCAACTCTGGGGCGCCTCGAGCAACAGTCGCTGGCAAAGCGCGACAGGCTCAACAGCCTGATTCGCGCCCACCTTAATCTGCACCAGGAAATGCCCTGGCATTTTCGACTGGCCGAGCGCGACAGTGGCTGCCTGAACGATGAGCAGCAGGCACAGGTTCGCCACTTGCGCGAGCAATACGAACGCAAATTGCTGTTGATGCTCGGAACAAAACCACCCCGCGTGAGCGAACCGGCGCTACAGGCCGCGGGTCGAGCCATCGCAGCCTTGCTCAACAGCGCGCCCTGTTGGTTGACGCAACATTCGCTGGATGAGCAAGAGCGCGATAATCTGATGGAAAACATGGTGAGTGGCGCCATCGAGCGATTATTGGTGCCAAAGACGCGTAATTAGGTGACAACTACCCACTCCGTCTTTAACAAGAAGCAAAATCCTTTGCTGGCGCGAGGTTGGCCCGCGAAGGCGGCGACACGGTTTCAAACCAGACCTTTGCACACCCCGCAACACACAATTGTCATCATTTCATTTGATAGCCCCCTAACAGAAGGTGCATGCTAGAGGGCTCGCTTCGATCTTATATCATTCCGAATGATAGTTACCTTCGCTTCATTCGATTCGTGCCATACAACCCCGCCAAGCATCATCCGTCCATCTCAATACATTGGCGGATGCATCCATGGAACAGTCACTCAAACATTTGCGCTTCCCCTTGGCCCTGTTGGCCGTACTGGTGATGAGCGCCTGCGGCAAGACCCCGGACGCCGCCGCCACCATGCCCGCAGCCAAAGTCAGCGTGGCCAAGGTGCTGGAACAACCGGTCAACGAGTGGGACGAATTCACCGGGCGCCTTGAAGCGCCGGAAACGGTTGAGATTCGTCCACGGGTTTCCGGCCAGATCGATGACGTAGCCTTCACCGAAGGCGCGTTGGTCAAGAAAGGCGATCTGTTGTTCCAGATCGACCCGCGCCCTTTCCAGGCTGAGGTCCGCCGCCTCGAAGCCCTGGTGGCGCAAGCTCGCGCCACCGCTACCCGCAGTGAAAACGAAGCCCAGCGTGGTGAACGCCTGCGCACCAGCAATGCGATTTCCGCCGAACTCGCCGACTCGCGCACCAGCGCTGCTCAAGAAGCTCGCGCCGCCGTCGGCGCCCTTCAGGCACAACTGGACCTGGCCAAACTGAACCTGAGCTTCACCCGCGTGACTGCGCCCATCAGTGGCCGCGTCAGCCGTGCGGAAATCACCGCCGGCAACCTGGTGACCGCCGATACCACCGCCCTGACAAGCGTGGTGTCCACCGACAAGGTTTACGCCTACTTCGACGCAGACGAGCGTGTGTTCCTCAAGTACAACCAACTCGCCCGCCAGGGTCAACGCGGCGCCACCACCCCGGTTTACATGGGCCTGTCCAATGAAGACGGCAACCCGCACCAGGGCCAGATGAACTTCGTCGACAACCAGGTCAACCCGAAGACCGGCACCATTCGCGGTCGTGCAGTGTTCGACAACAGCGATGGCAGCTACACCCCGGGTCTTTATGCACGCCTGAAACTGGTGGGCAGCGGCACTTACTCCGCGGTACTGATCAACGACGAAGCAGTCGGTACCGACTTGGGTAAAAAGTTCGTGCTGGTGATGGATGCCGACAACAAAACGGCTTATCGCCCGGTCGAACTGGGTCCGAAGATCGAAGGCTTGCGCATCGTGCGCAGCGGCCTGAACAAGGACGACACCATCATCGTCAAGGGCTTGCAACGGGTTCGTCCTGGCTCACCGGTCACCCCTGAGGTGATTCCGATGGCCAGCAAGGAAACCCTCGCGGCTCTCGCTCAACAACGACAAGCGCTGGAAGCCAGCAACCTGCCCCAAGTCGCACCTGCCAAGGTCGCGCCGGGTACGGTTGTGAAAGTGGCTGCTGCGACTCCACGCGGTTAAGGGGCAACTACTCCGATGAATTTCTCCCAATTCTTCATTTCACGGCCGATCTTCGCAGCGGTGCTGTCGCTGCTGATCCTGATCGCCGGTGCCATCTCGCTGTTCCAGTTGCCGATCAGCGAATACCCGGAAGTGGTGCCACCCACCGTGGTGGTCCGTGCCAACTTCCCCGGCGCCAACCCTAAAGTCATCGGCGAAACCGTGGCCGCTCCTCTGGAGCAAGCCATCACCGGCGTCGAGAACATGCTGTACATGTCCTCGCAGTCCACCGCTGACGGCAAGATCACCCTGACCATCACCTTCGCCCTGGGCACCGACCTGGACAACGCACAGGTGCAGGTGCAGAACCGCGTGACCCGGTCCGAGCCAAAGCTTCCAGAGGAAGTGACGCGCATCGGTATCACCGTCGACAAGGCGTCGCCCGACCTGACCATGGTTGTGCACTTGACCTCGCCAGACAAACGCTACGACATGCTCTACCTGTCCAACTACGCCCTGCTCAACATCAAGGATGAGCTGGCGCGTCTGGGCGGTATCGGTGATGTGCAGCTGTTCGGCATGGGCGATTACTCGCTGCGCGTATGGCTCGATCCGAACAAGACCGCTTCGCGCAACCTGACCGCCACCGATGTGGTCACCGCGATTCGTGAACAGAACCGTCAAGTGGCGGCCGGTGCCCTCGGCGCTCCGCCAGCGCCGAATGCCACCGCGTTCCAGCTGTCGGTCAACACCCAGGGCCGTCTGGTCTCTGAGGAAGAGTTCGAGAACATCATCATTCGCTCTGGCGAAAATGGTGAAATCACTCGCCTCAAAGACATCGCTCGCGTCGAGCTTGGCTCCAGCCAGTACGCCCTGCGTTCCTTGCTGAACAACCAACCGGCGGTGGCGATCCCGATCTTCCAGCGCCCAGGCTCCAACGCGATCCAGATCTCCAACGACGTTCGGGCGAAAATGGCCGAGCTGAAGAAGAACTTCCCGGAAGGCATGGACTTCAGCATCGTCTATGACCCGACGATCTTCGTGCGCGGCTCCATCGAGGCGGTGGTTCACACCCTCTTCGAAGCGCTGATCCTGGTTGTGCTGGTGGTGATCCTGTTCCTGCAAACCTGGCGCGCCTCGATCATCCCGTTGGTGGCGGTGCCGGTTTCGCTGATCGGTACCTTTGCCGTGATGCACCTGTTCGGCTTCTCGTTGAACGCCCTGTCGCTGTTCGGACTGGTACTGGCCATCGGTATCGTGGTCGACGATGCGATCGTGGTGGTGGAGAACGTCGAGCGAAACATCGGGCTCGGACTCACTCCGGTAGAAGCCACCAAGCGTGCGATGCGTGAAGTGACCGGTCCGATCATCGCCACGGCACTGGTGCTGTGTGCGGTGTTTATCCCGGCCGCGTTCATCTCCGGCTTGACCGGTCAGTTCTACAAACAGTTCGCCCTGACGATTGCGATTTCGACTGTGATATCGGCCTTCAACTCGCTGACCTTGTCGCCAGCACTGGCCGCCGTGTTGCTCAAAAGTCATGACGCGCCGAAGGACCGTTTCTCCAAGGTTCTGGACAAGATCTTCGGTGGCTGGTTGTTCCGTCCGTTCAACCGTTTCTTTGACAAGGCCAGCCATGGCTATGTCGGCACCGTGGGCCGGGTAATCCGCAGCAGCGGTATCGCCCTGCTGCTGTACGCAGGCTTGATGGTGCTGACCTTCTTCGGTTTCTCCAACACGCCGACCGGTTTCGTACCTGGCCAGGACAAGCAATACCTGGTGGCGTTCGCGCAACTGCCGGATGCCGCGAGCCTGGACCGTACCGAAGACGTGATCAAGCGCATGTCCGACCTGGCCCTGAAACAGCCTGGCGTGGAAAGCGCGGTGGCCTTCCCCGGCCTGTCGATCAACGGTTTCACCAACAGCCCTAACGCCGGCATCGTGTTCGTCACCCTGAAGCCTTTTGACGAGCGTAAGGATCCGAGCATGTCCGCCGGTGCGATTGCCGGTGCGTTGAACGGCCAGTACGCCGGGATTCAGGAAGCCTATATGGCGATCTTCCCGCCGCCGCCGGTACAAGGCCTGGGGACCATTGGCGGTTTCCGCCTGCAGATCGAAGACCGGGGCAACCTGGGCTATGACGAACTGTACAAAGAAACCATGAACATCATCACCAAAAGCCACAGCGTGCCGGAACTGGCCGGTCTGTTCACCAGTTACACCGTGAATGTGCCGCAAGTCGATGCCGCCATCGACCGGGAAAAAGCCAAGACCCACGGCGTGGCTGTCAGCGACATCTTCGACACCCTGCAGATCTACCTGGGTTCGCTGTATGCCAACGACTTCAACCGCTTCGGTCGTACCTATCAAGTCAACGTTCAGGCTGAGCAACAGTTCCGCCTCGAATCAGACCAGATCGGTCAGCTGAAAGTGCGTAACAACCGTGGCGAGATGATCCCGTTGGCGACCTTCATCAAGGTCAGCGACACCTCGGGGCCAGACCGCGTGATGCACTACAACGGCTTCATCACCGCTGAAATCAACGGTGCGGCAGCCCCAGGCTACAGCTCCGGCCAAGCCGAAAAAGCCATCGAGAAATTGCTCAAGGATGAACTTCCGAACGGCATGACCTACGAGTGGACCGACCTGACCTACCAGCAGATTCTGTCCGGCAACACCGCGCTGTTCGTGTTCCCGCTCTGCGTACTGCTGGCGTTCCTGGTGCTCGCTGCTCAATACGAAAGCTGGAGCCTGCCACTGGCGGTGATCCTGATCGTACCGATGACCCTGCTGTCGGCCATTACCGGGGTGATTGCCTCGGGCGGCGACAACAACATCTTTACCCAGATCGGCTTGATCGTACTGGTGGGACTGGCCTGTAAGAACGCGATTCTGATCGTCGAGTTTGCCAAGGATAAGCAGGAAGAAGGTCTCGGCCCGCTGGCAGCGGTACTGGAAGCTTGCCGTCTGCGTCTGCGGCCGATCCTGATGACCTCCTTCGCGTTCATCATGGGTGTTGTGCCACTGGTTTTCTCCAGCGGTGCTGGTGCCGAAATGCGTCATGCCATGGGTGTGGCGGTGTTCTCCGGGATGCTCGGGGTGACCTTCTTCGGTCTGTTGCTGACGCCGGTGTTCTACGTACTGATTCGCAACTTTGTGGAACGCGGTGAAGCGCGCAAAGCGGCCAAAGCCCTGAAACTGGAGGCGCAACAATGAGCCTGAAAGCCTTCCTGCCGAGCCTGCTGGTACTGGCGCTGAGCGCCTGTGCCGTCGGCCCGGACTACAAGACCCCAGCCACCGAGGCGGCCAACATCACGGCCGCCACCGATGGCAGCGCCGGTCAGAAGAACTTTGACCGTGCCCGTTTCGAAGGCATCTGGTGGCAGCAATTCGACGATCCGACCCTCAACCAGTTGGTGAAGCAATCCTTGCAAGGCAACCGTGATTTGCGTGTGGCTTTTGCCCGCTGGAAAGCGGCCCGGGCGATTCGCGATGACGCCAGCAATGATGCCATGCCGACCATCACCAGTCGCGCGAGCAGTGATCTGGCCAAGGGGCAGATTCCCGGCCAGACCACCAAACGGGTCAACAGTGAACGCTATGACCTGGGTCTGGACATGGCCTGGGAACTGGACTTGTTCGGTCGCATCCAGCGCAACCTGGAATCCAGCGACGCCGAACAGCAAGCGGCCGAAGCCGATCTTTACCAACTGCAAGTCACCATGATTGCCGAACTGGTGGACGCCTATGGCCAACTGCGCGGCGCGCAACTGCGGGAAAAGATCGCCCTGGCTAACCTGAACAACCAGCAGGAGTCGCGCAAGATCACCGAAAGCCTGCGTGATGCCGGTGTCGGCGATCAGCTGGACGTGGTTCGCGCCGATGCGCGCCTGGCGTCTGTCGAAGCCAGCGTGCCGCAGCTGCAGGCCGAACAGGTTCGTCAGCGCAACCGCATCGCCACCCTGCTGGGTGAACGTCCGGACAAGCTGACCGTCGACCTGAGTCCAAAAGACTTGCCGGCGATCGCCAAGGCTCTGCCCATCGGCGATCCGGGTGAACTGCTGCAACGGCGTCCGGACATCCGCAGCGCCGAACGCAAACTGGCGGCTGCCACTGCGCGTATCGGCGTGGCCAAGGCTGACTTGTTCCCTCGGGTGAGCCTCAGCGGTTTTCTTGGCTGGACTGCCGGGCGCGGTTCGCAAATCGGCTCGTCGGCAGCCAATGCCTGGGCGCTGGGCCCGAGCATTACCTGGGCGGCGTTCGATCTGGGCAGCGTGCGCGCCCGTTTGCGCGGTGCCGATGCTGAAGCCGAAGGCGCCCTGGCGACCTACGAGCAGCAAGTGCTGTTGGCATTGGAAGAGTCGGAAAACGCGTTCAGCGATTACGGCAAACGCCAGCAGCGTCTGATTTCGCTGATTCGTCAAAGCGAATCAAGCCGCGCCGCGGCAGACCTCGCCGAAATTCGCTACCGCGAAGGCACCGTGGACTTCCTCGTCCTGCTCGATGCCCAGCGTGAGCGTCTGGCAGCCGAAGACACCCAGGCCCAGGCCGAAGTCGATTTGTACCGCGGCATCGTCGCGATCTACAAAGCCCTCGGTGGTGGCTGGCAGCCAGAGACGGTCGCCAACAAGTAATGCTTTAACGTGCCCCTTTGGTTGGCCGCAACCCAACCAAATTCTTTGCCCCGCGCCTCATTCGGTCGCGGGGCTTTTTTTGTCGGTCTTTAATTCAACACCTATCCCTGTGGGAGTGGGTTAGTGGGTTGCCTCGTTATCCCGGTTTTCCATGACAGTGACGGTGGCCGTGGTCCCGGCACGCAGGCGGTTTTTGGCGATATAGTCGGCGTCGATCTGAATCCGCACCGGCACCCGTTGCGCCAGTTTGACCCAGGTATAACTGGGGTTGATGTTGGCCAGCAGGCGACTGCCGGGGGCGTTCTCACGGTCGGCGATAGCAAAGGCAATGCTTTGCACCGTGCCACCGAAGGTCTCGCCGCTCATCAACTCGATCCTGACCCGATCGCCCTCCTTGATTCGCGGCAGTTTTGTTTCTTCAAAATAGCCACTGATATAAAACGAATCGCTGTCCACCAATGCCAACAGTGCCCCCCCGGCAGCGGCGTAATCACCCTGACGAGTCAGCAGGTTGGTCACGTAGCCGCTCACAGGCGCTACGACTCGTGTGCGCAGCAAGTCCAGTTCGGCCTGGGTCAAAGCCGCGATCGCCAGTTGCACGTTGGCGTGTGCCAGGCCCAGATTGGCCTGATTGCGCAAGAGTTCCGCCTGCGCCACAGCCACTTCGGTACTGGACTTTTCCCACTCTTCGCCAGAGATCGCGAAGCGCTGTTTAAGGGTTCGACGGCGCTGCTCTTCGCTTTGACGCTGCCGCAGCAGCGCTTCGCTGGAGACAATCGTCGCTTCGGACTGACCCAGCGTGGCTTTGGCGACTTCCACCGCGCGCTTGGCATGCTCCACCGCCAGCGTATAGCGAGCCGGGTCGATCTCCAGCAGCAACTGGCCTTTCTCGACATGCTGGTTGTCTTGCACACTCAGGCTGACGATGCGCCCCGAGACATCGGCGGACAACGTCACCACATCGGCGCGAACCCGTGCATCGCGAGTCCAGGGGGCGCGGGTGTAATGCTCCCAGGCGAACCAGCCGAGGATGACGGCCAGCACCACCACCGCCAGGGTCGCGAGTCGGGCAAGGATCGTCTTCAAGGCATCAGGCTCCCATCATCAGAATCAACGTTGCGCATACGCAGGCATACAACGCACCTTCGAACAGGGCTTCATGCCAGACAAAACGCAGCACCCCCACGCGGCGCAAGGTCCAGTCCAACAGCAGAAAAATCGGCAAGGCCAGCAACAGCGCCTGGGCGATTGGCGGCAGATAGACGCCACCCACTTCCAGATCAATGGGCAAGGGCCGGCACTCCTTCCACGTCTGTCGGTTGAAAATATTTGCGATGGCGCTCCAGGAACGACACCACGATCAACAACGCCACGCGCATCCTGAATACCGACCACAGGTGTTCATGAACGTCCAGATGCAAGTCGTCCATTTCATCGCCCAAGACACGCAAGCTTCCCAGCAACTGCTCAAGGTCAATCCCGGGCCGCCCGGCGATCAATCGTCCAGTCTCTCGGACAGCCGTCAGCAAACGGTTCTGTTGTTGCGTACTCAACAACGTGTTGCTCTGCCCCTGCTGCCTGAGCTGGTTCAAAGCCACCCCCAGTGCCATGCACCCGAGGCTGACTTCGAACAGGTCGCGGGAGTGCTTGTCGCTGGTCGCTGGCAACAGCCCCAACATCATGGTCAGGCGATCGACCATACGGCTTTCAAACGCAAATTGCTGTTCGTCGGTGGCCGGCGTCTTCAACAAAGCGTAGACCTGCTCGCAGTTTTCATTGAACAGCCGGCGTATCCGCAAATCGGGCCTGAACGGGAAGATCAAGGCGTAAACGCTGAGTGCCAGTGTGGCGGCGCTGATATACGCACCGGCAAACTCGAACCACTGAATGGCACTGTTCTGGCCGATTCCTGCGTTTTGTGGCCCCAACAACAGCATGGTCGTCAGCCCAAGACCAATGCCTGTGCCAGTGGTTGGCGGGCTGGCCAGCCCCACCGCCACGGCGTATAGCAATGGCGCAAATAACAAGGCGAGTAACTCGAAGTCACTGATCATCGGCATTAGCATGAACAGATAGAGCGCCGACACCACCAAGGCCAGAGCCAGTCCCCTGGCAAAACTTTGCGCGGCCAGCAACGGCCGCGGAAAAGTCGCCATCAGCGAACAGAGAATCCCTACCACGATCATCCCGCCGCGAGCCCCATCCCAAGCGGTCTCGACCCAGATCAGACCGGCCACCAGCAACGCGGTAAATGCCCGGATTGCGTTCATTGCCGCCAGCGTGAAGTCCAGATGCAACGGGTTTTCCTGGCCGCGGAACACACAGCTGGCTTCACGCCCTTCCTGGATCGCATCGCTCAGTTCCAGAATCTGCCCCAGTTGCTCCAGCATCCGTGCCTGCTCCCAGCGCAGTGCCCACGCCAATGAGCGCAGTGTCGCGGGCATCGTCTCGGTGAGCTGTTCGGCCTTGTAGGCCTGGTCATCGAAACGCTGTTGCAGCACCAAAAAATGCTGCCGTGCCTCGCTCGACAATGAGCGCCCTTGCACAGCCAATTCATCAAGAAATGTCAGTTCTTCGGCGCGCAAACGCTGTATCTCCTCCGGCAGCGCGCCTTCCCAACGTTCGGTGAGTAATTGCCGCTGGTGACGCAAAGCCGTCAGCCGCGAAGTCAGCAGCACCAGTTGATTGCCAAGCAATTGCACCAGGCTATTGGCGCTGCGCAACCGTGGTGCATCGAAGTACAAATGTCGACGCAGCCCTTCAAGGGCGCTGATCTCGCCCAACAGTTGCATTTGCCGCTTGTGGAAATCGGCCTCGCTTTCCTCGGTTCGAATCACCGCTGCCGCGTGAGTCGCGAGCAGTTTGATCACTTGATCGATCTTGGCGAAGTAACCCTTGGCCACCGCCTCCGGTCGCGCCGTCAGAAGGCTGACAACGCACACGCAGGCCACCGCCAGCAATGTTTCTGTCACGCGAGTGACTGCCAGCAGGAACGTACCCTCCTGATCGGGTTGCGCCAGCAGTGCCACCACCACCGCCGTGTAACCGCTCAGGACAAACGCCTGGGAACTGGTGTAGCGCAACAAGGTGCCGCCGGCGGTACACAGCGCCAACCACAAGGCCAGGGTGATGATGAAGGGCAGCGGCGCCTGGGGGAAAATGGCCATGATCAACACCGCGACCGCCGCGCCCAACGTGGTGCCGATGATCTGGCCGAAACTTCGGGCCAGGGCCATGCCGCCCAAGGGCTGACTGACGATGATCACCGCCATGATCGACCACTTGGGCTGGTCGAGGTCGAACACAAAGGCCAGGTACAGCGTCAGCAACCCGGCCACGATGGTTCTCAGGGCAAACAGCTGCACATCCCGTCCGGGGTTGAGAATGGCCTTGAAGTATTGAAGCAGCGGTTGCATGGGAGCGCTCATCGAGTCATCTCCTGCAAGCGTAGTCATTGCTTCAGCGCCTCGACGGGTTTCAGTGTCGACAGAACCTGTAGGCCTTTTCGGCCTCGATGAGAACAATCTGCCGTGCAAAGCGATGTTGCGCACACTGGAGCGCGAAGTACCGGCAGCGTTGGGGCAAACCGACTTGCCGCCGGCCCTTGAGCCAGACGACTACGTGCTTAACTGAGCAATGGTTTGACTCACAGCCCGGCCTGACCGAAGCTGGTCACTTTGCAAAAGCCTGTCAGCTCCCGGATTCCTGCATGCCTCAGTCCCGCCGCTATCTGCTCATCAGCCTCTGCGCACTGCTCGCCCTCGCCCTCGCCTGGTTTTTTTTACGCAGCACCACGCCTGTAGTGCCAGAAACGATCCGACGTGGCTACAGCGAAGCGCTGACCCAGGCACGCACGGGTCAACCGGGGGCGGCGCGGGTTCTTTACCAGCAATTGGGCCGCCCTGACCTGTCCGACAAGCGCCGCGTCTGGCTGCATGCCGAATTGCCCAATTACCCAAGCCCTCAAGCCTTGAAACTGGCGGATGCGGACCTGAAACATCCTTCCGCGGATGTGCGCATCGCGGCGATCAAAAGCATCAGCGGTTTAGTGCCCAACGGACAGCGCAGTCTGTTGCTCGGCCCCATGCTCGATGACAGCGACCCAAGCGTACGGTTTGCGGCGGTCAACGCCTTGCTGGGGCTGTCCCCGGATGAGCTGGGGTTATATTTCGGCCCCCTGGAGCAAGCCATCGATGCCTGGGAACAGGTTCTCAAGCACCAGCCGGAAAGCGCCGACACCCAGTACCAACTGGCGCGCCTGCATTTGCACAATGCCGAGCTGAAGGACGCGCAGCTGGCATTGGAGCGCACGTTGCAACTGGCGCCCGGCAACCTGCCGGCACTGGTGATGCAGATTGACGTGCTGGATCGACAGGGCCAAAGCGATGCCGCCCAGCAATTGTTGGCGAAGCAGCTGAAGGCCCAGCCCGATTCGGCCTACCTGCAACACGCGTTGGGGCTCTGGCTGCTGCATCACGGGCAAAATGAGTTCGCGTTACTCGGATTGTCCAAAGCCGTGGAACTTGAGCCCGACAACAAGGATTACCGCTACGACCTCGCCACCACGCTGCATGACGAGCAAGAGCTGGAGGCCGCACAGAAACAGCTGCAGGAAATCGTCCAGCGCCACCCTGCCGATCGCAAGGCGCGGGTGCTGCTGATCAACTATTGGAAGGAAAGTGGACAGTTGCAGAACGTGCAGATTCTGTTGGCGCAGCTCGAGCAGCTCAATCCGGATGATCCGGCGTTGCAGCAAGGACTGTAAACGATCGTTCTGTAGAAGCCTTCGGTAGCTGCTACAAATCAGAGAGTGAAAAGGTTGAACCGCCACCGCGGCCAGGGGTCAAGTGATCAGGCAGTCTATTTCAGGCACTTCAAGCCTGCTGCCTCGCTTCCCCTAGTCACGAGAGGGCATTTTTTGACCATATCTAACGAGTTGATCAGCGCAAAAGCCGGCACCGGTATCGAAGGTCTGGATGACATTCTGGCCGGTGGATTGTCCCGCAGCCATCTGTTCTTGCTGGAGGGTGAACCCGGAACCGGCAAAACCACCGTCGCGTTGCATTTTCTGTTGGCCGGCGCCCGGGCCGGCGAACGCTCGTTGTACATCACGCTATCGGAAACCGAACGCGAACTGCGCCAGGGAGCGTTGTCCCACGGCTGGGAGCTGGATGAGAACATCCATATCTTCGAGTTGACGCCACCGGAAAGCCTGCTCAATGCCGAGCATCAGCAGAGCCTGCTGTACTCCTCGGACCTGGAGCTGGGTGAAGCCACCAAACAGATTTTCGAAGTGGTCGAACGGATCAAGCCCACTCGCGTGGTGCTCGACAGCCTGTCCGAAATCCGCCTGTTGGCCCAAAGCTCCTTGCGCTACCGCCGACAGATTCTGGCCATCAAGCATTACTTCGTGCGCTACGACGCCACGGTGTTGCTGCTGGATGACCTGACCACCGAATCCCTGGACAAAACCGTGCACAGCGTGGCTCACGGGGTCATTCGTCTCGAAGAGCTGACGCCCAACTACGGTGCAGAACGCCGACGTATCCGCGTGGTGAAGTACCGCGGCCAGAAGTACCGTGGTGGCTTCCATGACTTCACCATCATGGGCGACGGCGTGCATGTGTTTCCGCGCCTGGTCGCGGCCGAACACCGCGGGAGCTATATCCGCCAGCAGTTGACCAGTGGCATCACGGAAATGGACGCCCTGCTCGGTGGCGGCATCGAAACCGGCTCCAGCACGTTGATCCTCGGCCCCGCCGGGACCGGCAAATCGCTGATCTCGATGATCTTCGCGGCTGCGGCGGTGGCCCGTGGTGAGAAGGCCGCGCTGTTCATTTTCGATGAAGAACTGGGATTGCTGTTCGAGCGGATGAAAAACATCGGCATCGACCTTCAGGCATTGCAAGACACCGGCAACCTGATGATCGAACAAGTGGACGCCGCCGAATTGTCCCCCGGCGAGTTCTCCCACCGGGTTCGCCGCTGTGTCGATGAGGGCCATATCAAAACCGTGGTGATCGACAGCATCAACGGCTATCAGGCCGCGATGCCCGAGGAAAATGCGCTGGTGCTGCACATGCACGAGTTGCTGCTGTACCTCAACCGCCAGGGCGCCGCGACGTTCATGACCGTCGCCCAGCATGGGCTGGTCGGGGACATGCAGGCTCCCGTCGATATTACCTACCTGGCCGACACCGTCATTCTGTTGCGCTACTTCGAGGCCCTGGGCAAGGTTCGCCGGGCGATCTCGATCATCAAGAAACGCACCGGCAGCCATGAATCGACCATTCGCGAATACCGCATCAGCAGCCAGGGCATAACCATCGGCGAACCTTTAGATGCATTCCAGGGTGTGTTGCGCGGCGTGCCGACTTACATGGGCGCGAGTAATCCGTTGCTTCGGGAAGATCTCAAATGACCGTCATGGCGGCGATGTCCGAGCGCGCAATCATTCTTGCGCCGCTGGGACGCGACAGCCAGATCGCGCTGACGATGCTCAACGAAGCCGGGTTCGTCGGGATCATCACCCGGGATCTTGCCGCGTTGTGCCGCGAACTGGAGCATGGGGCCGGATTGTTGCTGATTGCGTCCGAGGCCTTGTTGGGCGCCGACCTCGAACCGCTGTTCAGCCTGATCGAGCAGCAACCGGCATGGTCTGACCTGCCGATCGTACTACTGACCCACCATGGAGGCCCGGAGCAGAACCCTGCTTCGCGGCTCGGCCCCCAGTTGGGCAACGTGACGTTTCTTGAGCGGCCGTTTCATCCGGTGACCCTGATCAGTCTGGTCACCACGGCGTTGCGCGGGCGTCGACGACAGTATGAAGCCCGGGACCGGTTGGTTGATCTGAGCCAAAGCGAGTTGCGCCTGCAAAATATCCTGGAAACCCTCGAACAGCAGGTCGAAGAACGCACGGCACAATTGCGCCACAACGAAGAAGCCCTCAGACAATCACAGAAAATGGAAGCGGTCGGCCAACTCACCGGCGGCATCGCCCATGACTTCAACAACATGTTGACCGGCATCATCGGCAGCCTGGAACTGCTGCGTCGACGCCTGGCCCGGGGGCGCACCGAGGATCTGGACAGCCTGATCGACCTGGGGGTCACGTCCGCCAACCGCGCCGCAGGCCTGACTCACCGACTGCTGGCGTTCTCCCGACGCCAGTCGCTGGATTCAAAACCCGTGCAGATGAACGTCCTGGTGGCGTCCATGGATGAACTGTTACAGCGCAGCATCAACGAAAGCATCCATCTGGAAATGCAACTGGACGACCAGCTGTGGGTGGCCGAAGCAGACCCCAACCAACTCGAAAGCGCCCTGCTCAACCTGGTACTCAATGCCCGGGATGCCATGCCCGACGGCGGAAAACTGCTGGTCAAAACCGCCAACCAGCATCTGGATGCGGAGTTCACCCAAGCCCATAACAACCTCGCACCCGGTGATTACATCGCCCTGAGCGTCACCGATACCGGTTACGGCATGCCGGAAAGCACCATCAACCGCGCTTTTGACCCCTTCTTCACCACCAAACCCATCGGCCAGGGCACGGGCCTGGGGTTGTCGATGATTTACGGTTTCAGCAAACAGTCCGGCGGCCATGTCACCATTCACAGTGAAGTCGGAAAAGGCACCACGGTCAGTCTGTTTCTACCGCGCTTTCGTGGTGAGCTCGTTCAAGATCCACAAATCGGTCTGCAACACGCACCTTACGCCCGGGAAGGCGAAACCGTGCTGATCGTCGAAGACGACCCTGCGGTGCGAGTCCTTGTCAGTGCGGTATTGAGCGAACTGGGTTATGCCTTCGTTGAAGCGGGTGATGCCGACAGCGCGATGCCGATTCTCGATTCCGGTCAGCGTATCGACCTGTTGATCAGCGATGTGGGGCTACCGGGAATGAACGGCCGGCAACTGGCGGAAATCGGTCGGCAGTATCGACCGGACCTCAAGGTATTGTTCATCACCGGGTATGCCGAACATGCCGCCGTACGCGGTGGTTTTCTTGATCCCGGCATGCAGATGATCACCAAGCCGTTCACCTTCGACCTATTGACAGCGAAGGTGCGGGAAATGATCAGAACCTGAAGGACTCTGCGCAGAAGCTGCCGTGCGACACAACCGCCGACGCAGCTTCAGGAAAGCATGTCCTGCATGATCTGTTGCAATACATCCAGATCGAATGGCTTGGCCAGGATCGGTGCCTTGCGGGTGATCGGGCTGTCGGTCTCGCGGATTTCCTGCGGGTAACCGCTGATGAAGATCACCTTGAGTTCCGGTCGCAGCTTCACGGCAGGTTCGGCGATTTGCACGCCAGAAATCCCGCCAGGCAGGCGGAAGTCGGTGATCATCATGTCCAGGTTCGGTTTGCTCGCCAGGATCTCAAAGGCCTGCTCACCGTTTTCGGCTTGCAGCACCCGGTAACCTTCACCCGACAAATAAGCGGACAGCACCATCAAAATCGAAGGATCATCCTCAACGATCAGTACCACATCTTGTGCATCTTCACTCATGGAAAACCTTTGTTCGGTCAATAGCTGCTGATACGACCATGTGGTCAATCAGAGGTTGCGTTCATCGGGCTGTTTTCCTGCAGCGGCAGACAAACGCGAAACAAGGCGCCTTCGCCAATCCGGCTCTCGACGGTAATGGAGCCACCATGGGCGGCGACAATCTGCTGCGAAATAAACAACCCCAGGCCCAGCCCCGCCACAACGGCCTTGGTAGAAACCCGCTCGAACTGCTGAAAAATGCGCTGCTGATTCTCTTCACCGATCCCGATACCGCGATCCTGAACCTCAACCCGCGCTTGCCCGTCGTGATTGTACACGCGTACGTCGATCGCGCTCTTAGTGCCATAGCGCAAGGCATTGGTCAGCAGATTGGAAATCACTTGTTCGATACGAAACTCGTCCCAGTCGCCCATCACAGGTTGGTCAGCGGTCAAATTGACTGACGACTCCGCGGCCTCGATCTGTGGTGCAAAGTTTTGCAAAAAATTCTGTACCAATTGCACCAGGTCAAACCGACTGGGGCGGATCGACAGCTTGCCAGTGCGGATCCGTGACACATCGAGCATGTCTTCGATCAGGCGGATCAGGCTTTTGATCTGCCGCTCGTCGCGGTCGACCATGGCGTGCATTTTGCCCAGGGTGAACGCCGCAGCGTTATTGCGGGCCAAGTGCATCTTGCGCAACTGGGTTTCGAGGATCAGGCCATTGAGCGGCGTACGGACTTCGTGCGCGACGATGGACATGAAGTCATCGCGCATGCGCACCGCCTGCTCCAATTCATTCCGGGTGTTCTGCAACTGTTCGAGCAGCACCGTCTGTTCGCGGCGACTTTGCTCCAGGGCTTCGACCTGTTGCTTCATCGCCTTGCTCTGGCGATACAGATCGACGAACACACTGACCTTGCTCTTGACCGCGTGAACATCCAGCGGTTTTTGCAGGAAGTCCACGGCTCCGCTTTCATAGCCCTTGAACGCGTAGTTGAGCTCACGGCCAGCGGCACTGACGAACACAATCGGGATGCTTTTGGTTTTTTCCGTGCCGCGCATCAACTCGGCCAACTCGAAGCCGTTCATGCCGGGCATCTGCACATCGAGAATGGCCAGCGCGAATTCATGCTGCAACAACAGCGACAAGGCTTCATCGGCGGACAAGGCCTTGTAGACGATGAGGTCCTGCCGCTTGATCAATGCCTCGAGCGCCAACAGGTTCTTCGGCAGGTCGTCGACGATCAGTAGCTTGGCCTGGATGTTATGTGGCATGGGATTCGTTCCCGTTCGACCAGCAGACGGCCGAAGCACCGATCGCAATAGCTTCTACACAAGGAATACCTGCACGGTTCATGATTTGCGGTAGATCCTTTCTTGTTTGATCAATGGCTCAAACTGATTGCCATAGGCCGAAAAATCCAGGGTTTCTTTACTGCCCAGCGCCAGAAAGCCCCGATGACACAAAGATTCGTGAAACAAGCCAAACGTTCGATCCTGAAGCTTTTTGTTGAAATAAATCAGTACATTACGGCACGAAATCAATTGAGTTTCGGAGAACACGCTATCGGTGGCCAGGCTGTGATCGGCGAACGTCACGTTGTCGCACAGGCTCTTGTCGAAAATCGCGTAGTCGTAGGCCGCCGTGTAGTAATCGGCGAACGAACGCTGACCACCGGCCTGCTGATAATTGTGAGTGTAGGCCCGAACATTCTGCAGGGAGAAAATCCCCTGCCTGGCTTTATCCAGCGAGCGCGGGTTGATGTCGGTGGCATAGATGATGGTGCGATCCAGCAAGCCTTCTTCACGCAGCAGGATGGCCATCGAATAAACTTCTTCACCGGTGCTGCAACCGGCAATCCAGACCTTGATCGACGGATAGGTCTTGAGCAGCGGCACCACTTCCTGACGCAGCGCCAGGAAGTGCGAAGGGTCGCGAAACATTTCGCTGACCGGAATCGTCAGCAATTGCAGCAGCTGCATGAACGCGGTTGGGTCGTGCAGGACCTTCTCTTGCAGCGCCGAGATGGTATTGCACTCGAATTGGCTTAATGCATGGTTGACCCGACGCTTGATCGACGCGCCGGAGTAATCGCGAAAATCGTAGCTGTATTTGAGGTAGATCGCTTCGATCAACAACCTCAGTTCGATTTCGCTGCGCTCCATTAGAGGCGTTCCATCTTCGGTAACCACACACGTATCAGCGAAAACAGGCGATCCAGGTCAATGGGCTTGGCCAGGTAGTCATTGGAGCCGGCCTGCAAGCAGCGCTCCTGATCATCCTTCATTGCCTTGGCCGTCACCGCAATGATTGGTAGCTTGCGCCAGCGCGGGTCCTTGCGGATTTCGAGGGTGGCTTCGAAACCATCCATTTCCGGCATCATCACATCCATCAGCACCAGGTCGATGTCCTCGACCTCATTTAATCGCTCAATTGCTTCACGACCGTTACGGCCAATCACCACGACCGCGCCCTTCTGCTCCAGCGCACTGGTCAGGGCAAAAATGTTGCGTACATCGTCGTCCACCAGCAGCACTTTGCGCCCCTCGAACACCTTGTCGCGGCTGCGGGCGGTCTTGAGCATGGTCTGGCGCTCATGGGATAACCGGGCTTCGACCTTGTGCAAAAAGAGTGTCACTTCATCCAGCAACCGCTCGGGTGAACGCGCGCCCTTGATGATGATCGAGCGCGAATATTTGCGTAGTTCGGCCTCTTCGTCCCGGGTCAGGTTGCGCCCGGTATAGACGATCACTGGCGGAAACGAGCAGATGTCCTCGATGGACATGCGCTTGAGCAAGTCGTTGCCAAGCATGTCCGGCAGTTTCAGGTCGATGATCATGCAGTCGAAAATCGTGGTGCGCAGCAAATCGAGTGCATCCTGCGCCAGGCCGACCGCAGTGATTTCGATGTCCTCGTCGCCGATCAGCCGGGCGATGCTGTCGCGCTGCAGATCGTCGTCTTCGACCAGCAATATGCGTTTGACCTTCTGGGTCAGTTTGGCTTCGAGGCGGGCAAACACCTCCTTGAGCTCCTCGCGCGTAGTCGGTTTGACCGCGTAACCGATGGCGCCCATGTGCATGGCGGCCTCGACACGGTCTTCGACCGAGATCACGTGCACGGGAATGTGCCGGGTTTCGGCGTGTTCTTTCAGGCGCTGCAATACCGTCAGGCCGGAATGATCCGGCAGACGCATGTCCAGCAGGATCGCATCGGGGATGAATTGCCTGGCCAGCTCGTAGCCTTCATCGGCGCCGTGGGCCACCAGGCACTGATAACCCAGTTCATGGGCAAGATCGTAGAGGATGCGCGCAAAGTCCGGTTCATCTTCCACCACCAGGATGCAACGAGTGGCGAACGGAGCCTTGTTGCGGTCATCATCGAAACGCGCGATATCGACTTCGGCAATCAGCGGCACAGATGCGGCAATCACCGCGTTTTTCGATATGAGAGCCGGCATGGCCACTGGCGTGGCTTTCATCGTTTCGACAGGCGTATCGCCCGGTTCGATGTAGTGCTGCGGCAAGACCAGAGTAAACACACTGCCCTGCCCTGGCGTGCTGGTCAGGCTGATGGAGCCGCCCAGCAACGTGGCCAGATCACGAGAAATCGACAGGCCCAGGCCGGTGCCGCCGAAACGGCGGTTAGTGGCGCCGTCTGCCTGACGGAAGGCTTCGAAAATGCTTTCCTGATGATCCGGCGCAATGCCGATCCCGGAATCTCGAACGATAAAGGCAATGCCCTCGCCCGGCTGAGCCGCAACGATCAGGCCGACTGTGCCCTTTTCAGTGAATTTCACCGCGTTGGACAGCAGGTTCTTGATCACCTGCTCCAGGCGCTGACGGTCGGTGAACAGCATCAGCGGTGCGTCGGCACGCAATTCGACTTCAAAATCCAGTTTCTTGTCCGCAGCCAACGGCTCGAACATTCCTCGCAGGCCTTCCACCAGACGCGCGACGCTGGTGTTTTCCGGGCGCACCTCAAGCTTGCCGGCCTCGACCTTGGAAATGTCGAGAATGTCGTTGATCAGGTTGAGCAAGTCGTTACCGGCGCAGTAGATCGACTCGGCGAACGTGACCTGCTCGGCACTGAGGTTTTCCTGCGGGTTCTCCGCCAGTAATTTCGCCAGAATCAACGAACTGTTCAGCGGCGTGCGCAGCTCGTGGGACATGTTGGCGAGGAACTCGGACTTGTACTTGCTCGCACGCTGTAACTCTTCGGCGCGGGCCTCTAGCTCAAGCTGGGCCTGATTCAGTTCGCTGTTCTTCAGGTCCATGGCGTCGCGTTGCTCGGCCAGGATCTGCGCCTGCTCGGCGAGTTGCTCGTTGGTCTGCTCCAGCTCGACCTGCTGGGTTTCCAGGTGAGCCTGGGATTCCTTGAGAACCCGCGACTGCTCTTCCAGCTCTTCGTTGGCGCTTTTGAGTTCTTCTTGCTGAACCTGCAGCTCTTCGTTGAGTTGCTGGGTTTCGGCCAGCACTTCCTGCAAGCGCTGGCGATAGCGCGCTGCTTCGATCGAGGTGCCGATGTTGCCGGCAATCAGTTCGAGCAACTCGACGTCACGATCCGTCAGCGACCGCAGGAAACCCAACTCGATCACCCCATTGACCCGATCGTCATCGCTGGTCGGCACCGCCAATACACTGCGTGGCAAACCTTCGCCCAGGCCGGAGCTGACTTTGAAGTAGTCACCTGGCACCTCATCAAGACGAATCAGGCGTGCCTGTTGCGCCACTTGGCCGACAATCCCTTCGCCATTGTTAATCTGCTGCTCAAGCGCTTCCTGTTCACGGGAGAAACCGTAAGACGCGATGCGCTTCAAGCCACCATGCTCCTCACGGACATAGATCGCCGCAACGGCGCTGCCCAGGTATTGCGCGCAGAACTGCAGAATGTTGCGCCCCAACAGGTTGAGCGATAGCTGCCCCAAGACTTGTTCCGCCAGTTCGGTCTGGCCATTGCGCAACCAGGCTTGCTGTTCCAGACGCCGGGCGCTGGCTTCCTGCGCGGCAAGGTTGACACCATAGCTGCGGGACAAATTGAGCAGATCCCGACGGCCAATATAGGCCAGCAACCCGCTGATACCGGCCACGAACAACAGATAAAGGACGATGCTCCAGATCGTCGTGCTTCGCACTTCTTCGTTGCGCGTGGCCCGCAACTGCTGCTCCATGTCGATCACATCTTCGAATTGCTTGCGGATCTCATCAGTCAGCCGCTTGCCGCGCCCGGCCTTGATGACACTGCGGTAATCACCGCTTGCACGCTGCAAATCGATGATCGATTGCGCGTAATTGGCCCATTCCGTCTGCAAGGCCTGGAGCCGGTGCAGGCGGTCGGTCTGCACCGGGTTATCCGCCGTCAGCTCAAGTAAGGTGTTGAGGGCGACGGTTATTCTTGGCTTGGCCGTCTCATAGGGCTCAAGAAAATGCTCGTCGCCACTGAGCAGGAAACCGCGCATTCCGGTTTCCAGATCGACGGTCAGCTTTACCGCTTCATTGGCATTATTGATCACCCGGTCGGTGTGCTGGACCCACTGGATCACCGACAGCAGATAGGTAATCAGCACGACGAAGAACACCGAGCTGATGACGCCGACACCCAATGGCAGGCTGACGTTGCGGCTCAGGAGTTTACGAAATCGTTGCTCATCAACCGAAGGCGCAGAGGTCATGGGAAGCCTTGTCGAACTATTGAAGCCATCGAGTCTGCCCCAAAACGGCCGAGGCGATCCATTTTTCTGACATGTTTTTCGGCAATATCCTGCATTTGGCTGCTCTGGGGCAAAGGAGTGGTTATTCTGTGCAGCGCTTGTGCGGCTATTGTTTTTTGTAGCACATCGGGAACTTGCCGTGATCCGTCCCTTACTGATTCAAGGGCTCGGCGATTTCGATCGGCGCTACCGCAAATCCAACCTTTGAGAGCCCCACTATGTCCACCAACCCATCCACCATACTAGTCGTCGAAGACGATGCCATCGTGCGCACGCTGATCGTCGATGTGCTGGAGGAACTGGAATTCCGGGTACTTGAGGCCGACGGCTGTGAAGAAGCGCTAGCTTTCATCAACGATGAGGACCAGCAGATCGACTTGCTGATGACCGATGTGGGGTTGCCGGTCATGGATGGTCGGGAACTGGCCAAGCAGGCGCGCATGCTGCGTCCCGATTTGCCGATTCTGTTCGCCAGCGGCTATGCCGAAAGTATTGAGGTGCCTGAAGACATGCATGTGATCGGCAAACCATTCTCGATTGATCAATTGCGCGACAAGGTGAAAAACATAATTGGCAATAAATTAACTCCACGATGCCGGGGCAACTTGAAGAATCACTCCGATACCTGACGCATTGCAGCTCATCACCCGACCTTCGCTCATGACGCTCTCGAGCCCGGCTCGCCCCTGAAACAAGGGGCGCCCCCGGACGAACAGGGGAAAAAATGGAACGGGCTATGGTTTAATGCCGCCCCTTTTATTCCCCAGCCGCAGCCTGCATCAAGGACTTCCATTTCATGAGTCAACCCCGCCCAACCAAAGTCCTGGTCATTGGTTACGTCTGGCCCGAGCCCCGCTCATCGGCGGCCAGCGGGCATGTCATGCAAATTCTAGATACGTTCTTGCAGCAAGGCTGGGACATTACCTTCAGCAGTCCGGCCGGCACCGGTGAGCATCGTGCGGACCTGGCCGCGCTGGGTATCCGCGAAGTGCCGATCGAGTTGAACAACAGCAGCTTCGATGCGTTTATCAGTGACCTCGCACCGGATATTGTCCTGTTCGACCAGTTCATGATGGAAGAACAGTTCGGCTGGCGAGTCGAAAAACACTGCCCCGACGCCTTGCGCGTGCTTGAGACCTCTGACCTGCAAAGCCTTCGGCATGCACGGCATCAGCGGCTCAAGGAACGCTTGAAAGCCAGTAACGACGCCAACGATTTCAGTGAGCTGTTCGCGCCAGCCTTGCGTGAAGAGTTCCAGCTCATGGCCGATACCGATCTCGCCAAACGGGAAATTGCTGCGCTGTATCGTTGCGACTTGAACCTGATGATCTCTGATGTGGAGATTGAATTGCTGGTCGAGCAGTTCAAGCTGCCGCGCAATTTGCTGCACTGGTGCCCGCTGATGGTCGAACCTGCGAGTGTGCCGCCGACAGCCTTTGAAGATCGGGCGCACTTTCTCAGCATCGGCAATTTCCGACATGCGCCGAACTGGGATGCGGTGCTCTGGATGAAAACAACCCTCTGGCCGTTGATCCGCGAGCAACTGCCAACGGCTCAGTTGCATATCTACGGCGCTTACACGCCGCCCAAGGCCACGGCGCTGCACAACCCGGCGCAGGGTTTTCATATCATGAACTGGGCAGAAGATGCGTTGCAGGTGATGTCGGCGGCACGTGTGTGCCTGGCGCCGCTGCGCTTCGGTGCAGGCATCAAAGGCAAGATTGTCGACGCCATGTTGTGTGGCACCCCTACGGCGACAACCCCCATCGGGGCCGAAGCGATGCACGGCAATCATCCCTGGCCTGGTGCCGTGGCTCGCACGGCACGGGAACTGGCTGAATGTGCGGTGCGGCTGTACAAGGATGAATCACTTTGGACGCAGACCCAACTCAATGGGCAGAAGTTACTGGCTGACCGTTATCAACGGTCGGAACATGGCCCGGCATTGATCGAGAAGTTGTTATATTGCCGACAGCACCTCGCACAACTTCGAAGTGATAACTTCATGGGCAGCATGTTGCGTCATCACCACCACAAAAGCACGCAATACATGGCGCAATGGATCGAGGCAAAAAATCGAAACCCGGTTTGATTCCAGTACACTAACAACACATATTTTGCATTGCTCAATCCATTGATAACTTTTCTCTTTGATTTTATAAGGTATCGACCGAAGCGAATAACAAACACCAACTTTGACCCACCGATAATACCTACCAAACTATGCAAGGATGCATTAAATGGTCAACATTACCCAAAACAACTATGCACATAAACACTGGATGAGCGCTACGCCGGCAATCGATACTTTGTCGCTCGCCGAATTGACACTGCCAGGCACCCATAATGCCGGCAGCGACTGGAAGACGTCCTGGCCACTGATCCCGGGCGCCCATTGGCTGGCCTGTCAACACGAATCGTTTTACTCGCAACTGCACCACGGTTCCCGAGTGCTTGATATCCGTTTGACGTATGAAACCAACGCGCCAGGGCTTGGCAAGTTCTGCATTCATCACAACGGCTACCGTAACGGTCGCACGCTAGGACACCTTTTCAGAGACGTAGAAACATTTCTTCAAGAAAACCCCAATGAATTCATCATCCTGGACTTTCATGAGTTGAGTGGGGATGCTTTTGATTACGCTTACTTCAATAAGATGGTGATCCACTTTCTTGGGCGCCGCTTGATTCCCAACCAGAATCGCTCGTTGAGCCTCGGCCAACTCAAACGTCTCAGCGACACCCAACGCGTTGTGGTTGCTGCGCCTTGGCACTGGGAAATTGACAAGAACCTGTTCATTCAGCAAATCGAGCATCAATGGTCTGGCATCGCCACCACCAGTGTCGCCGAGTTGAAGCAGCACATTATAAACGTGCTGAAATACCCACCAGGCACATGGGCACCCTGGTCCCTGTCCGCGACCAGTTATAGCGCTCTCGGTGGTCCGGTAGATATTCACGATGAGCTTAACTCGTGGTTTGATCCGACTAAAAGCGACTGGGCAATACGGTGCAACATCATCAATGTTGACTTCATTGAAGAAAGCAACATCGTTTCTTATTGCCTAACTGCGAATCTGAGTAAAGCGGGCAAGCGAGCCAACTAACTATTTCTTGTGCAAGTATTTCCGCGACTGGAAATACTGTCGTGCATTTCTATGCTGGGTCATGAAAGCCTTTCTACGCAGGCGAGTCACAGGGATATGGCATGCCGCCACATCCGCCACATGAATTTCGTCGCCGCCATGACGGTGACGATTCAACGACAAGGAACTGTCATGACCCACAACACTGCAATCATGCTGGATAAACAAAAGTGGATGAGCAATGTCCTCGACATCAATCGTATAAAACTGACTGATGTTATCTGGCCCGGCGCCCATAACGCCGGCATGGATAAACAGGCGCCTAATTATGAGGTACTCGTCGGCAACTGGACGACGTGTCAAAACGGTTCATTTGCATGGCAGCTGTCCAATGGCGCACGGGCATTCGATATCCGCTTGGGTTACACCGAGGGTGCTGATCAGTCGATCTTCTATTTCCACCACAATGGCTACCAATCCCATCGAGTCCTCGATGAGCTGATCAATGCAACGTTATCTCCTCAGTACATCCAAAAACAGATCAATGAGTGGTTCAATCCTACCCGGGATTGGGTCACGCGTTGCAGCATCATCAATACCGACTTTTTCGACGAGTCCGAAATCGTTCGTTACTGCTGGAGTGCCACCAGCATGAAAGCGGTGTACGGTGACGCCTTGCATGCCCCCGCCTGAGCACAGTCGCGTTGCAAGCTGGCCTTAGGCATCCCGAAAGAGGCATGATCAAGGGGCGATAACAATCAAAGCGCCCTGACATGACCCGAACAGCCAGAGTCACCGATCCTTCCTACGAATTGATGGACGACCACAACGGGTTGTCCATCATCTATCGCCAACACGGATTCCCCTGCCCCCTGGTGCGCTGGCATTTCCACAAGGAATACGAACTGCACTTGATCATCGCCAGCTCCGGCAAGGTGTTCATCGGTGACTACATCGGTAACTTCTACCCGGAAACACTGTTCCTGACCGGCCCCAACCTGCCCCACAACTGGATCAGCCAGGTGGCCGAAGACGAAGTGGTGCCCGAGCGCGACATGCTGGTCAACTTCACTGACGAGCTGTTCGAAAGCGGCTATCAGGTGTTCGCCGAACTCAAGACAATTGCGCCCTTGCTGGAGCGCGCGCAGTACGGCATCGAGTTTCGCTGCAAGCGCACCATCCGCCAGGCCATGACCTTGATGCAGCGCATCGCCGACACCCACGGCATGACCCGGCTCGGGCATTTTTTCATTCTGCTGGAGTTGCTGGCGGCGTCCGATGACTACCAGTTGCTGTCCGGTGCCACAACGCCGCAATTGGCCGATGAACACAATATCGACCGTACCAACCGGGCGGTGGATTACATCTTTGCCCATTACGCCAGGGATTTAACGCTGGAAGAGGTGGCCGAGCATCTGGGCCTGAAGCCGACCTACTTCAGCCGAGTGTTCAAACAGGCCACCGGACGCTGCTTCATCGAGTTCGTCAATCGCCTGCGCATCAGCAAATCCTGCGAGCTGCTGGCCGATGGCGACAAAACGGTGACCGATGTGTGTTTCGAGTCGGGCTTCAATAATATTTCCAACTTCAACCGGCGTTTTCAGCAGCTCAAGGGCATGACGCCGTCGCACTATCGGCGGCTGGCGGTGCAGCGGTTGACTGAGCAAAACCTCGGCTGAATTTTAGATCGCCTTCGCGGGCAAGCCTCGCTTCTGCAGGAGCGAGGTTTGCCCGCGAAGAGGCCGATGAAACCTGTACAAATTCAATGACCGCTCGCCTCTGCAAAGCCTGTCCTTGCATCTCCCCCGCCAAAGCCCAGTGCAAAAAAGTATCGATCACAGTGCGATGGATGATTTGTCAGCCCGTCAATTGAAGGCTGTAATCGGTGCACATTCTTCCCTGCGCAGGAAGACACAAAAACAATAACTGTCCTTCTGTAACCCCCGGGTGCAGAAAAGGAGTGCACGATGCAACCTTCGGTAAAAGCTCTGCTTGCCCTCACCTGCATGACCCTCAGCAGCGTCAGCCTCGGCGCTCAGACCCTGACCATCGCCACCGTCAACAACAGCGACATGATCCGCATGCAAAAGCTCTCGAAAACCTTCGAAGCCGAGCATCCGGACATCAAACTCAATTGGGTGGTGCTTGAAGAAAACGTCCTGCGCCAACGCCTGACCACCGACATCGCCACCCAGGGCGGGCAGTTCGATGTGTTGACCATCGGCATGTACGAAGCCGCACTCTGGGGTGCCAAGGGTTGGCTGGAGCCGATGAAGGACTTGCCGGCCAACTACGCCCTCGACGACGTTTTCCCTTCGGTGCGTGAAGGTCTTTCGGTCAAGGGCTCGCTCTATGCCCTGCCGTTCTACGCTGAAAGCTCCATCACCTATTACCGCACCGACCTGTTCAAGGACGCCGGGCTGACCATGCCGGAACGCCCGACCTGGGAACAGATCGGCGAATTCGCCAGCAAACTCACCCATAAAGATAAAGAACAGTACGGCATCTGCCTGCGGGGCAAGGCTGGCTGGGGCGAAAACATGGCGCTGATCACCACTGTCGCCAACGCCTATGGCGCGCGCTGGTTCGATGAGAAATGGCAGCCGGAATTCACCGGTGCTGAGTGGAAAAATGCGCTGAATTTCTACGTCGACACCATGAAAAAGTCCGGCCCGCCCGGCGCATCGAGCAACGGTTTCAATGAGAACCTGGCGCTGTTCAACAGCGGCAAGTGCGCGATCTGGGTCGATGCCAGTGTGGCCGGCTCGTTCGTGACCGACAAAACCCAGAGCAAAGTCAGCGACCACGTGGGCTTTACTTACGCACCGCATCAGGTCACCGACAATGGTTCGGCCTGGCTGTATTCGTGGGCACTGGCTATCCCTACCAGTTCCAAGGCCAAGGAAGCGGCGAAAACCTTCAGCGCCTGGGCCACGTCCAAGGAGTACGGTGCCCTGGTCGCGGAAAAAGACGGCATCGCCAACGTACCGCCAGGCACCCGCGCCTCCACCTACACCGAGGCTTACATGAATGCCGCGCCGTTCGCCAAGGTGACGCTGGAATCGCTGAAAGCTGCGGATCCAAGCCAACCGTCGCAAAAACCCGTGCCCTACATCGGTATCCAGCTGGTGACCATTCCTGAATTCCAGGCCGTGGGCACTCAGGTCGGCAAGCTGTTCTCGGCCGCGTTGATCGGCCAGACCACAGTCGACCAGGCCCTGACCGCCGCCCAGTCAACCACCGAACGTGAGATGAAGCGCGCCGGTTATCCCAAATAACCCCGCGCACTTGTAGGAGCGAGGCTTGCCCGCGAAAGCGGTGTGTCAGACAAATCGCCTTCGCGGGCAAGCCTCGCTCCTACGGTTGATCTTCATCTGTTTGTTCTCAATCGGTTCTGATCGCCATGAATACTTCAACCACTGTCAAAGCTCATATGGACATCCCGCAACCGGTGCGTAAAAGCCGGTTGACCAACCCCGGCTGGTTTCTGGTCAGCCCCTCGGTGGCGTTGCTGCTGCTGTGGATGATCGTGCCGTTGGGCATGACCGTTTACTTTTCGATGATCCGCTACAACCTGCTCTACCCCGGCGAAAACGAATTCGTGGGGCTGGAGAACTTCAGCTACTTCCTGAGCGATTCAGGTTTCCTGCCCGGCGCCACCAATACCCTGTTGCTGGTGGGCAGTGTGTTGCTGATCAGCGTGGTGTTCGGTGTGTTGATCAGCGCCTTGCTGGAGGCCAGTGAGTTTCTCGGTCGCGGCATCGTGCGGGTAATGTTGATCTCGCCGTTTTTCATCATGCCCACTGTTGGCGCGCTGATCTGGAAGAACCTGATCTTTCACCCGGTCTCGGGGATTCTCGCCTACATCTGGAAGCTGTTCGGCGCGCAGCCGGTGGACTGGCTGGCACATTACCCGCTGCTGTCGATCATCATCATTGTGTCCTGGCAATGGTTGCCCTTCGCGATCCTGATTCTGATGACTGCCATGCAGTCCCTCGACCAGGAACAAAAGGAAGCAGCGCGCCTTGACGGTGCCGGCCCGATCGCGATTTTCTGGCACCTGACCTTGCCGCACCTTGCGCGGCCGATTGCGGTGGTGGTGATGATCGAAACCATCTTCCTGCTGTCGGTGTTCGCCGAAATCTTCACCACCACCAACGGCGGCCCCGGTTACGCCTCGACCAACCTCGCCTACCTGATCTACAACCAGGCATTGGTGCAATTCGACGTCGGCATGGCGTCCGCTGGTGGCTTGATCGCGGTGGTGATTGCCAACATCGCGGCCATCGTGCTGGTGCGCATGATCGGCAAAAACCTAACAGACAAAGCTTGAGGCCAGTGCCATGACTCTTCAACAATCCCGCCGCCTGCAAAGCCTGCTGCTCGGCACCTTGGCCTGGGCCATCGCGATCGTGATTTTCTTCCCGATCTTCTGGATGGTGCTGACCAGTTTCAAGACCGAAATCGACGCGTTCGCCACGCCGCCGCAGTTCATTTTCACGCCAACGCTGGAGAACTACCTGCACATCAATGAGCGTAGTGATTACTTCAGCTTCGCCTGGAACTCGGTAGTGATTTCCTTCAGCGCCACCGCTTTGTGCCTGCTGATCGCGGTGCCGGCGGCCTATTCCATGGCGTTCTACGAAACCCAGCGCACCAAAGGCACGCTGCTGTGGATGCTCTCCACCAAGATGCTGCCGCCGGTGGGCGTGCTGATGCCGATCTACCTGTTGGCCAAGAGCTTCGGCCTTCTGGATACACGAATCGCGCTGATCGTGATCTACACGCTGATCAACCTGCCGATCGTGGTCTGGATGATTTACACCTACTTCAAAGACATCCCCAAGGACATCCTCGAAGCGGCACGCCTGGACGGCGCCACCCTGTGGCAGGAAATGGTCCGGGTGCTATTGCCGATCGCCAAGGGCGGCCTGGCCTCCACCGTGTTGCTCTCGCTGATCCTGTGCTGGAACGAGGCGTTCTGGTCGCTGAACCTGACCTCGTCCAAAGCCGCGCCACTGACCGCACTGATCGCTTCGTACTCAAGCCCTGAAGGCTTGTTCTGGGCCAAGTTGTCGGCGGTGTCGACCCTGGCTTGCGCACCGATCCTGATCTTCGGCTGGATCAGCCAGAAACAGCTGGTCCGCGGCCTGTCGTTTGGCGCAGTGAAATAGCCCTCAAAGAATAAACATAAAGGAGCGCCATCATGGCCAACCTGAAAATCAAGAATCTGCAAAAAGGCTTCGAAGGTTTTTCCATCATCAAAGGCATTGACCTGGAAGTGAACGACAAGGAGTTCGTGGTGTTCGTCGGCCCGTCGGGCTGCGGCAAGTCCACCCTGCTGCGGCTGATCGCCGGCCTTGAAGAAGTCAGCGGCGGCACCATCGAGCTCGATGGCCGCGACATCACCGAAGTCAGCCCGGCCAAGCGCGACCTGGCGATGGTGTTCCAGACGTACGCGTTGTACCCGCACATGAGCGTGCGTAAAAACATGTCGTTCGCCCTCGACCTGGCCGGTGTAGCAAAAGCCGAAGTCGAGAAGAAGGTCGGCGAAGCTGCGCGCATTCTGGAACTCGGGCCGATGCTCGAACGTAAACCGAAACAGCTGTCCGGCGGTCAGCGTCAGCGCGTAGCGATCGGCCGGGCCATCGTGCGTAACCCGAAAATTTTCCTGTTCGACGAACCGCTGTCCAACCTCGACGCCGCCCTGCGGGTGCAGATGCGCCTGGAACTGTTGCGCCTGCACAAAGAACTGCAAGCCACCATGATCTACGTGACCCACGATCAGGTCGAAGCCATGACCATGGCCGACAAAGTCGTGGTGCTCAATGGCGGTAAGATCGAGCAGGTCGGTTCGCCACTGGACCTGTATCACCAGCCGGCCAACCTGTTTGTCGCAGGTTTTCTCGGCACACCGAAAATGGGCTTCCTCAAAGGCAAAGTCACCCGTGTTGAAAGCCAGGGCTGCGAAGTGCTGCTGGACGCCGGTACCCGCATCACTCTGCCGCTGAGCGCTGCCAACCTGAGCGTCGGCGGTGCGGTAACGCTGGGCATTCGCCCGGAACACCTGGAGTTGGCGCAACCTGGCGACTGCACGTTGCAAGTCACCGCCGATGTCAGCGAACGTTTGGGCAGCGACACCTTCTGCCATGTGCTGACGTCGTCCGGCGAAGCATTGACCATGCGCGTTCGCGGCGATCTGGCCAGCCGTTATGGCGAAACCCTGAGCCTGCACCTGGACGCCGAACACTGCCATTTATTCGATGCCGACGGCGTGGCGCTGACCCGTCCACTGCGCGCCGCAGCCTGATATCAGAGAACATGCGATGAAACTGAACAAGTCCAACCTCAACCGCCTCGCCCCCGAGGTGGCCCTGCCCGCCTACACCCTGAGCGACACCCGCCAGGGCATCGCGCACATTGGCGTCGGCGGTTTCCACCGCGCCCATCAGGCGTACTACACCGACGCTTTGATGAACACCGGCGAAGCACTGGACTGGGCCATCTGCGGCGTTGGTCTGCGCACCGAAGATCGTCGCGCCCGGGACGATCTCAAAGAGCAGGATTACCTGTTTACCTTGTTCGAACTGGGAGATACCGACGACACCGAAGTGCGAGTCATCGGCGCCATCCGCGACATGCTGCTGGCCGAAGACGGCGCCGAGGCGCTGATCGATAAACTGGCCAGCCCCGAGATCCGCATCGTCTCGTTGACCATCACCGAGGGCGGCTACTGCATCGACGACAGCAACGGCGAGTTCATGGCGCACCTGCCGCAAATCCAGCACGACCTTGCCAATCCGAACACGCCGAAAACCGTGTTCGGTTTCCTTTGCGCCGCACTGGCCAAACGGCGTGCAGCCGGCACGCCCGCGTTCACGCTGATGTCCTGCGATAACCTGCCGCACAACGGCGCGGTGACCCGTAAAGCCCTGCTCGCGTTCGCCGACCTGCGCGATGCCGACCTGCGCGACTGGATTGAGCGCAACGTCAGCTTCCCCAACGCCATGGTCGACCGCATCACGCCGATGACCAGCATCGAGCATCGCCTGCAATTGCACGACAAACACAGCGTCGACGACGCCTGGCCAGTGGTCTGTGAACCGTTTGTGCAGTGGGTGCTGGAAGATAAGTTCGTCAACGGTCGCCCGGCCTGGGAAAAGGTCGGCGTGCAGTTCACCGACGACGTCACGCCTTACGAAGAGATGAAGATCAAACTGCTCAACGGCAGTCACCTGGCCCTGACCTACCTGGGGTTCTTGAAGGGTTACCGTTTCGTTCACGAAACCATGAACGACCCGCTGTTCGTGCGCTACATGCGCGCCTACATGGACCTGGACGTGACGCCGCAACTGGCGCCGGTGCCGGGCATCGATTTGACCGAGTATAAAAACACCCTGGTGGCGCGCTTTTCCAATCAGGCGATTGCCGATCAGCTGGAGCGTGTATGTTCGGACGGTTCGTCGAAGTTTCCGAAATTCACCGTGCCGACCCTCAACCGTTTGATCGCCGATGGCCGCGAGACCAAACGTGCGGCGCTGGTGGTGGCGGCGTGGACGCTGTACCTCAAAGGCGTGGATGAGAACGGCCATACCTATTCAATTCCCGATCCGCGAGCGGCCTTCTGTCAGGCGTTGGTGGCTGATGATGCGTTGATCACCCAGCGGCTGCTGGAAGTCGAGGAGATTTTCGGCACGGCGATCCCGCGTTCGCCGGAGTTTGTCGCGGCGTTCGAGTGGTGCTGCAACAGCTTGCGGGAAGTTGGGGTGACTCAGACGTTGGAGCGGGTGTTGGCGTAAGTACGGTGGTGAATCTACTACCGTCTTAGCGCGCAAGCCCGCTCCCACATTGGATCGTTGTCGTACACAAAATCTACGTTCACTGAAGATCTACTGTGGGAGCGGGCTTGCTCGCGAATGGGCTCACCGAGATCGACTGACACACCAAGGATCTTCCATGGCAAACCAACAACTATTCCTGGGCATCGACTGCGGCACCCAGGGCACCAAAGCCGTGATCCTCGACGCGCACAGCGGTCAGGTCCTCGGCCAGGGTGCCGCTGTCCACAGCCTCATCAGCGGCCCCAATGGCCGTCGCGAGCAAGACACTACCCAGTGGCTGGAAGCCTTTACCCAGGCCACCCGTCGCGCGTTGCTCGCCGCGGATGTCGATGGTCAGGACATCCTCGGCATCGGCGTCTCTGGCCAGCAACATGGCCTGGTACTGCTCGACGATCACGGCCAGGTGCTGCGCCCGGCCAAGCTCTGGTGCGACACCGAATCCACCCCGGAGAACGACCGCTTGCTCGCCCATCTGGGCGGTGAAAAAGGCTCGCTGGAACGCCTCGGCATCGTCATCGCGCCAGGCTACACCGTGTCCAAACTGCTCTGGACCAAAGAACAGCACCCAGAGATTTTCGCCCGGATCGCCCGCATCCTGCTGCCCCATGACTACCTCAACCATTGGCTCACCGGCCGCAGTTGCAGCGAGTACGGCGATGCGTCGGGCACCGGCTATTTCAACGTGCGCACCCGTCAGTGGGACTTGCAGCTGCTGCGCGACATCGACCCCAGTGGGCGCCTGCAAGCCGCGCTCCCGGAGCTGATCGATGCCCACCAACCGGTCGGCACGATCCTGCCAGGCATCGCCGAGCACCTGGGCATCAACCCCGAGGCACTGGTCTCCAGCGGTGGTGGCGACAACATGATGGGCGCGATCGGCACCAGCAACATAAAGCCCGGCGCGATCACCATGAGCCTCGGCTCTTCGGGGACGGTCTACGCCTATGCCGAGCAAGCGCACGTCAGCCCGGACGCTTCGGTCGCAACGTTCTGCTCCTCCAGCGGCGGCTGGCTGCCGCTGATATGCACCATGAACCTGACCAATGCCACCGGCGCCATTCGCGAGTTGTTCGAACTGGATATCGAGCAGTTCAACGCCATGGTCGAGCAGGCGCCAATCGGTGCTGAAGGCGTGTGCATGCTGCCATTCCTCAATGGCGAACGCGTTCCCGCCCTACCCCATGCCAGCGGCAGCCTGCTGGGACTGACCATGACCAACCTGACCCGGGCCAACTTGTGCCGCGCCGTGGTGGAGGGCACCACTTTCGGTTTGCGTTACGGGCTGGACCTGCTGCGCCACAATGGCTTACAAAGCCGCAGCATCTGCCTGATCGGCGGTGGTTCGAAGAGCCCGGTGTGGCGCCAGATTGTTGCCGACATCATGAATACGCCTGTGATTTGTACCGAACAGAGCGAGGCCGCGGCGCTTGGCGCAGCGATTCAGGCCGCGTGGTGCAAGTCTTGGGCAAACGGCCACGAAGACAGCCTGGCGGACTTGTGCGAGCGCTGCGTGAAGCTCGACCTGGCCAGTGAAACCCTGCCGATTGCAGAAAATGTACAGGCCTGTCAGCAGGCCTATGAACGCTATCAACAGCATGTCGCAACCCTTTAAAGAGCGAGCAACTATGTATCTGGTGTGTGGTGAAGCGCTGTTCGATTTCTTCAGCAAAGACGATGCCAGCGGCCTGGCATCCAAAGTGAATTTCAAGGCAATTGCCGGCGGCTCACCGTTCAACGTGGCGGTGGGTTTGTGCCGCTTGGGCGTGGATGCCGCGCTGTTTGCCGGACTGTCGACCGACTACCTCGGCCGCCGCTTGCAGCAAGTGCTGCAGGATGAAGGCGTGCGCCCGGATTACCTCGTGGACTTTGCCGCGCCGACCACGCTGGCGATGGTGGCGGTCGGTGCCAACGGCTCGCCTCACTACAGCTTTCGCGGCGAAGGCTGCGCTGACCGGCAATTGAAACTGGAGCACCTGCCAGAACTGGGGCCTGAAGTGCGCGGCTTGCACATCGGCTCGTTCTCACTGGTGGTGCAGCCGATTGCCGATACCTTGCTGGCGCTGGTGCAGCGCGAAAGTGGCAAACGCCTGATCAGCCTCGACCCGAACGTGCGCCTGAATCCCGAGCCGAACATCGAATTGTGGCGTTCGCGGATCGCCACGCTGGTGGAACTGGCGGATCTGATCAAGGTCAGCGACGAAGATTTGAGCCTGTTGTACCCAGAGCAGGATCCGCAGCGCGTGATCGAAGGCTGGCTGGAGCATCGCTGTCAATTGGTGTTCCTGACCCGTGGCGGTCAGGGGGCGACGGTGTTCAGCCGGGCTCATGGCACATGGTCGGTGCCAGCCTGTTCGGTAAAGATTGCCGACACCGTGGGGGCTGGTGATACCTTCCAGGCAGCGTTGATTACCTGGCTGACCGAGCAGCAGCTGGATTCGGTTGAGGGGGTGCAGCGGCTGAGTCGTGAGCAGATTGACGGGATGCTCAGGTTTGCGGTGAGCGCCGCCGCGTTGACCTGCAGCAAGACCGGGCCGGATTTGCCGTATCGGCAGCAGTTGGGCTGACATTCGCGCCCCATGCCTCTACCGCTATTTGCAGGTCCTGATTTCAGGGCCTGCCGGTGGACTTCGACTGAGTAATAGAAGAAGGCCCCGTTCGTGGACCTTCTTTTATCTGGAGTAACGACCCATTGCCTTGAGCCGGCCTGTACTCATCGAGGAAAACATCGGCTATAGGGGAATACCCGATACCCGTCAGCCCCGGACCTACGGCATTCCAACCTTGAATGTGGCTCTTTAATACTGCAACATCCGCCCCTGCTTTTTCAAAGGACGGAATTCAAGGCATGCTGGACGCAAACGCAACCCATATCTCCCTCACTCTCGAAGGCGTTTCCGTCGACCTTCAGGTGCTCAGCTTCGTCGGTCGCGAAGCCCTCAACCAGCCGTTCTGTTTCGACATCGAACTGGTCAGCGCCCGCCCCGACCTGACACTCGAAGAGCTGCTGCACAAGCCCGGTTGCCTGACCTTCGGCGCCACCGGCCAGGGCAAGATCCATGGTCTGGTGTACCGCATCGAGCAAGGCGATTCCGGCAAGAGTCTGACCCGCTACAGCATCAGCCTGGTGCCGCAACTGGCCTACCTGCGGCACAACCACGACCAGCAGATTTTCCAGCAGTTGAGCGTGCCGAAGATCATCGCCCAGGTGCTCGAAGCCCGTGGCATCCTGGCCGACGCCTACAGCTTCCAGCTCGGCGCGATCTACCCCGAGCGCGTGTACTGCGTGCAATACGACGAATCCGACCTGCACTTCATTCAGCGCCTGTGTGAGGAGGAAGGCATCCACTTCCACTTCCAGCACTCGGCCAGCGGTCACAAGTTGGTGTTCGGCGATGACCAGACGGTATTCCGCAAACTGGCGCCGGTGAGCTACCAGCAGGACTCCGGCATGGCCGCCAAAAAACCGGTGATCAAGCGCTTCAACCTGCGCCTGGAAACCCGCACCACCCGCGTCAGCCGCCGCGACTACGACTTCGAAAAACCGCGCCTGTTGCCGGAAAGCGCGGCCAAAAGCGCATTCGCCCCGGACCTGGAAGATTACGACTACCCCGGCCGTTTCACCGACCGCGCGCGCGGCAAGCAACTGGCGACCCGAGCCCTGGAACGCCATCGCAGCGACTACCAACTGGCCGAAGGCAAAGGCGACGAGCCGACCCTGGTCAGCGGCCACTTCCTGGCTCTCAGCGAACACCCGCGCGCCGAATGGAACGACCTCTGGCTGCTGCTGGAAATCGTCCACGAAGGCAAACAGCCACAAGTGCTCGGCGAGAACACCACCAGCGACGTCACCGACAACAAGGACGACTTCCACCAGGGCTACCGCAACCGCTTCCTCGCCACCCCGTGGGACGCGCACTTCCGCCCGGCCCTGGAACACCCGAAACCGCAAGTGCTGGGCAGCCAGACCGCCATCGTCACCGGCCCGCCGGGGGAAGAAATCCACTGCGATGAATACGGCCGGGTCAAGGTGCAATTCCACTGGGACCGCGACGGCCAGGCCGACGACAAGACCAGCTGCTGGCTGCGCGTCGCCAGCGGCTGGGCCGGCAATGCCTACGGCGGCATCGCCATCCCGCGGGTCGGCATGGAAGTGCTCGTCACCTTCCTCGAAGGTGACCCCGACCAGCCGCTGATCACCGGCTGCCTGTACCACAAGGAAAACGTCGTCCCCTACGACCTGCCGGCGAACAAAACCCGCAGCACCTTCAAAACCCTCAGCTCGCCGGGCGGCAAGGGCTACAACGAGTTTCGCATCGAAGACAAGAAAGGCGCGGAACAGATCTACCTGCACGCCCAGCGCGACTGGGATGAAAACATCGAGCACGACCAGAAAATCCGCGTCGGCAATGAACGGCACGACACGGTCGAGGCCAACGTGTTCAGCGAGTTCAAGGTGGAAGAGCACCGGATTACCCATCTGGACCGCAAGACCGAAGCACGGGCGGATGATCACCTCACCGTGGGCGTGACCCAGCATGTGAAGATCGGCACGGCGCAGTTTGTCGAGGCGGGTCAGGAGATTCACTACCACGCCGGGGAGAAGGTGGTGGTTGAGGGTGGCATGGAGCTCACGGCTAAGGCTGGCGGGAGCTTTGTGAAGATTGATGCGGGGGGTGTGACGATTAGTGGGGCTGAGGTGAAGGTGAATTCCGGGGGTGGGCCGGGTGCGGGTACGCCTGCTGCACCATTGTTGCCGGGGCCGATGAAGGTGGCGGATGCGGATACAGCGGGTAAGACCCCTCTCCCCAGCCGTCTCAACGAGTCGGGTATCACGCCATTGTGCGGCAAACAGAGCAACGGCGCCTGCAGCCGTAAGGATTGCACATGCATGTAAACGCCATGAACACCCTGCTGGCCGCACCTCGCTATGGATTCGAGTCGCTACCCAGGGAACAGTCCAGTCAGGTCCTGTGTTTCATCATCGATCGTGGACGCCAGCCCGAGGCGATGTCTCGTCTCTATCGTATCGGCGAGCCGATGAATGCTCAGGCCTTGTTCAGCAGTACTGACTTTGCCGAAATCGCTGACGAAGGTCCGCTCTGGCTCACGGCGCCGTGGGGTAGCCGTCTGGCAGCCGAAGCCACGCGATTGTGTGAAGAAAACTACTCAGGCATTGCGCTGGTCGCAGAAGACGCCACCCAGGCCCTCGCGCACGCACGCTGGTTACTGCGAGCCAATGACGGTTCCGGTGGCCAAAGCCTGTTGAGCTATCACAAACCCAGCCTCTGGGCTGCGCTGGCCTACACCGCTGGTGACGCGTCCGTTCAATTGTTCGGTCCTTGGCAAGCAGTTTACAGCCCTGCCCCGAGCCACTTCGGCAAAGAGCGCGGTGCTTGGCTGTCATGGACGGCTACATCGGAACTGAAGTGGCGTGGTGACGTCCAGGATTACAACCTTCCCGACAACACAGCAAAGATTCAAGCGCGACTGGGATGGCTGTATTGGGTCAATGAACAATATGCAGCGTTCGGCGAACCAGGCGACGATCGCATCAATGAAATTACCGAGAACCTGGACCTTTTGCTTAAAAACAACATCTACGAAGGTGATCATTTACTCAAGCTCGCCTCTATCGTCGATGGACCGCTGCTTGAAACCCGGCCAGAAGCCATGGCCATCCTGCAATCCAGGGAAGAGTCGTTCATCAAGGTTGAACAGCTGATGCAAACAGCATCCGCCAATCCCCAATGAACCCGACGCAACAACAGAACGGAAGCACCATGGAAATTACCAATCATTCAGTCAATCCTGGTGAAACACTCGGCCAGATTGCCACTCGCTACAACACCAATGTTGCGCAACTGCGCCAGATGAACCCTTTCATCACAAACCCGAATGCCATCAAGCCGGGTTGGAATCTTAGCGTTCCCAAGAGTGCTCAGGCTGAAGCGGTTGCAAAATCCGCGGCCCCTTCAACGGCAGCTTCCCAACCTGCTCCAACGGCCGAAAGTGCAAGTGCGCCTGGCCCTAAGCCCATTGATTTGGGGCCGGCAAAAGACTTTACAGAAACGTGCGCCCCCAGTTTCAAGGATCAGCCCAAGCCTTGTTCCAACACGTACGGCACCGCAATTTATGCAACTGACGAAGAAGAGTTTTGGTTACTGCCCGAGCGCGCCGCCTCCTCGATGAAGGAGGCGATGCACGCTCTGGAGAATCAAATTGCTCCGAGTAAATCCCGTGATGAGCGCCTCAAGGGATTAGATGACAGCGGATTACTGAATTACTTCCTTGAGCCAAAACTGAGTAATTTTCTCGAAGGCGAACAGCGCCAGCGAATGGAGGAGATTGAAGCTCAGGAACCGAATATCGAAATGGACCCAGGAATGGTCCTTCGCAGCCGCCAAGAAGTAAAACGCGCAAAAGAAAAGGATGCACCAAAGGCTGAAGCGCCAAAAACCGATACTCAGCGCTCACGTATAGATCAGCTTCAGTCGGATATCGATACTCAGAACCGTATCCGGGATGATTACAGCGAGCTACGTAAGTTACGCAGCGAGTGGTTGGCGCTGAAAAAAATCGCTATTGCCGCCGCCGAAAAGAAGGGGCATACCTACGAGAACGGCACGTTGTTCGCTGCCGGGGCAATCGAGGCTCGCGCTCGCGTCCAAAATTACCTGGAGAAACGCAAGGCGCTGATCAGTGAGGGTGGCATCAAGCCACAGGCTCAGGAAGATATCGCCAAGCTCCTTGAAACAGATAAGAAAAAGCGTGATGAACTGCAGAAGTGTTTATATACCTGCGAAGGTGATACATACGCCTACCTGGCGTGGAAGCATGGCGAAGCCAAGTCGTTTGCCTATCACGAATACACCGACGCGATTATCAAAGTAGCGGAATACGGGATCGCCTTACCTGAGTACGCACTGATCAGTGGCGATGACATCACTACAGGTATCGAGCAGTTCAAGTTATATCTCGATACGGAAAAACAGCAATCGGAAATCAATAACCGTTTGCGTGAAAAGTACAAAAACTGGGTCGAAGCGACGGGTCAAAATGCCCAGGCACCTGCCGGACTGGTCGAAGCCGAACGTGCCGAATGGGACCGTTTACAAGTTGTAAAACAGGGCTTACACGAAAAGGCTCAACAGAAAGTCGCCGCTGACCCTATTCGACGTCACTTGTTATGGGAGCCTGAACAGTTTGAGCCTCAGCCGGTTGATCGGCTTGTCAAGGATGGCTTTCCGCTAAGGGAAGTCAGCACATTGGCAGCTAGCGGCACGCCGTTGAAGTGGTTCAGTTTGCTCAACCTCAAGGGTGCGCCAAAGCTTCTTGAGGAAGACCTGAAAAAGGTCGGCAAGAGCGCGAAAAAAATTCTTGAAGGTATCCCAAAGAATGGTAACGGTGGTGCAAGTAAAAACAGCGCGCAGAAGGTATTTGGCCAGTGGTTGGCAAGCCAGGGTGCGCTAAAAATTGGAGATCAAGCCGGCGATTGGTTTGATACCAATGGTTGGTTCAATATCGACAAGTTTTACAGCTTCTTGCAAACCAACGGCTATAAAGTGACTCAGCTTGAGGATGCCGGTGCGCGAAAAGAATGGGGCGAACATCTTAAACAGGTCGTATTCAAAAAGAGTGTTCGTGGTGAAGTGAGGCTTTTCGACAAGAGCCAGCAGGCGCAATTTGTCCGCTGCCTTGCGCCACCGCAAAAAAAACTGCATGGCGAAGTGAAGCTGGAAGGTCCCTCCTTCTCTGCCACTGAAGGCTTCAAGACGTCGGCCAGCGCGTCATTGAGCTTCGACCTGGCTCGAGGCGAAGTGGAGCTACTTAAAGTCGATATGCCGACTCGCGAAAAAGCCAAGGATGTGACGGTCGATTACTATCTCGAAGGTAATCCTCAACTTCAAACCTTGAACCTCGGCCGTATGTCATTCCATTTCGGTGCCCGTGCGTGGGGATACGCCGGTGCGTCACTCATGCTCGCCGGCAGTATTGAGCTGGTCCCTATAGGCGGCAATACCAAATATGGCGCGACTCTCAGCCCTGTCAAACCGGCACAGCGCGAAGATGCCGAAGCAAAAGCTGAACGGAAGACCCACGAAGAAACGATCAAAACCAAAGCCGACAATGGTGATACCAGCCCTACCCCAGACCTTGAATACAAATCCAAGGCTCTGACAGCTGTTGACACCAAATCAACTGGTCCAGTCATGTCCGGCAAGGCCGCCAACGTACAAATTGAAAATGGCATGAAGGCCAACTTCAATCTGTTCGCCGGCGTTCAAGCAGGAATCGAACTGACAGGGGCTTTGAATTGGGCTCCGCCTAAAGCATTGGCTGCGTTGCGTGCAGGCCCCGCCACAGGAATCAACAACAGCAAGGAGGCTACAAGCGCTAGCCAATGGCTAACGCTTGCCAACCTCAGTGGGTCGTTAGGTGCCGCCTATGGCGCGGGATTGCAAGGCAACGCTCAAATATCAGTAGATAAGGGTAAATTCATCCTCAATCTGAAAGCAGCTGTTGTCCTTGGGCCGGGTGCGAATGGTAGTTTCAAGTTTGAGGTCGGTTACGAGGCGGTTGTAGAACTCATCAATATTTATCGGCGTGAGTTGTATAAAGCCAAGGGAGCTTCTATTAGCTGGATTACTCCGGAGGCCGCTGAGCAAGCTTCTGCGCTGAACGTACTCGGCGCAGTTGGGTTGGATGTTGCAATGGTTTATATGATGGGGATTAACGTCATCATGAACCTCTATGAGGCAATGACCAGTAGCGGAAAGGGAGGACCTATTGCTCATACAATTGTTGAATATCACAACCCAGAGGAATTGGAAAAATGGTTCGTTCAAGCGACGCCCGCAGCTTTAGGTCCTATATTCATGACGTTGACATCTGAGCCGAAAGCATTTGCCGTAACTTCGACCAAGGCGGGGGAAGGCGATCCAAGTGATGAGAAGCACGAATACAAAAGAGACGAGGCATATCTACTACAACAACAAGCAATAAGCAAGATAGTGAACTGGATAGGAAAAAACTCTAATGCTTCTGGCACATTAATCGAGGCCCAGCAACAGTTTGAAGATGCATGCAAAAGCATGAATAAATTTGGCGAGCTCTCAGAAAACCCAGGGCAAGCGTACTGCGAAAACAAACATAAACTAGACAACTTTATGCAAGACCCCGTATTGAAATACTCTAGACAAGATAGCGACCAGATTCGAGCGATTTATATGAGAGAGAGCAAAAAACTGGGTCAACGCCTAGATGGCCTATGTAAACTCGACCTTCATGAAAATAGCTACACCCCCATTAGAACCATAAAATACATCGGCTCATAAATCTCGAGAAACCAAGCATGATTTATTTAAAGTCATTTTTATACACAATATTATTCTCCTTCTTCATTAGTTCTAATGCGCTAGCCGCACCTTCACAGCAGCAACTCGAAGAAAAAGAAAAAGGAATTACTCTTTACAACCAGTTCAAGACCATGACTGCGATCCCTCATCTAAAAGTCGCCGCAGAAGCGGGAGATCATGAGGCACAATATTATCTTGGCGAAGCGTTGCGAAAAGTCGAAAGATACATCACGCCTGAGGCACAGAGCGCTTATGAAGCATCTGCACTTCAAGGCGATATATATTCAATGATCAGACTTTCTGGAAACAAGAACGATCTTTGCGTTGTTATGAAGAACTGTCCCGAAGGTCGAAAAGAACCAACTGAATGGAGAAAAATGGCCTTAGATGCTGCTGAAAAAGAAGCAGCCAAAGGAAACGCCGAGGCCATGTACCTGATGTTTCGCCTAACTGGTGACGACAAATGGCTAGAGCAATCGGCCGAAAAAGGGTACGCCTTCGCACAATATTACCTTGCAACTGGGTACCGTGATGGAAAGGGATTTTTCCTGCTTCCTTCAAGCAGAGCAGAAGTCGTTGAGCGCTTAATGAAATCATCTGCTGAAGGCGGCTACCCCTTAGGCATGATGGGATATGTAGAGGCTCTTGCGCACAAAAAAGATTTTGAAGAACTCAGGTTCTGGAACGAAAAGGCAGCCAAAGCTGGATACGCAAGTGCTGTATTCGGATATGGTTCATATTTATCTAAAAACCCATCAGAGTTCGGATTCCCTTATGATCCGGTAAAATCATATGCGTTGATTTTTATGCTGCTTGAACTTGACGGCGGTGGCGGCATGCAAGATTACGCAAACGACATACTCCCTGAAATTGCAGCAAAACTAACTCCTGAACAAATCGAACAAGCAAAGCAAATGTCGAAAGAATGGAAAGCAACACACCCGCCGCTCTCATATTTCCCAGATAAACTATGAAGCAGCGATCAGCAAGAACATTTTGCTTTATAGCCTTTCTCTTAGCAGGAATATCCTTACCCGTTTACGCGCAGTTTACGAGCGAGCAGCGGTCTGCTAAGAGTCAAGGCACTGAGCTTTACAATCAGCTCAAGAGTGCTTCCGCACTTCCCTACCTACAAATCGCCGCCACAGCCGGTGACAGCGAAGCTCAATACTATCTAGGCGAAGCAATACGAAAAAACAAACGATATATCGATGCAGCAGCCAAAGAAGCCTACGAGGCTTCTGCTGAGCAAGGTAATATTTACTCAATGATTAGACTTGGCCAGATGGAAGATGATCTTTGTGCAACTATGAACAACTGCCAAAAAAGCCAAAAAACCCCTGTGGAATGGCTGAAAAGCGCAAAATCATTGGCAACTTAAGAAGCGGCACAGGGCAACGCAGAGTCGATGTATTTGAACTTTTGCGGCCAACTGAAAAAAACTCATCCAGCTCTTTAATCCCCCCCCCTTTCAAACTAAGCCGCTGAATAATCCATGAATCGAACATTAGCCATTGCTATTATTTTGATAACTTCAGTGGCAGCACATGCACAGACTTTCACAGATCTGCAGCAAGCTAAAAGACAAGGCATTACACTTTACAATCAACTCAAAGCCATTTCTGCAGTACCCTATCTAAAAACAGCAGCTGAAAGTGGCGACCGTGAGGCTCAGTACTATTTGGGCGAAGCTTTGCGCAAAAATAACAAACATATAACACCAGAAGCCCAAAGTGCGTATGAAGCATCTGCCCTCCAAGGTGACATATATGCAATGATAAGATTATCTCAACGTGACAATGACCTTTGCGTTAAGATGAACAACTGCCCAGTTGAAAAAAAATCGCCACTCGAATGGTCCCGAAGTGCTTTAGAGGCTGCCATGAAAGAAGCTGAAAAAGGTGACGCTGAGGCGATGTATTTGATATATCGGATTACCGGAGATGATAAGTGGTTTGAGAAATCCGCAGAGGGAGGCTTTGCATTATCACAATACTATCTAGCGGCCGAATACCGTGAAGGAAAAGGTTTCTTACTGACACCGTCAAAGCGAGCGGATATGGTCGAACACTGGATGAAGGCGTCTGCGGAGGGTGGTAACCCTCAAGGCATGCTGGCGTACGCTGCGATTCAGGGTCGGAAAAAGGATTGGGAGCAATTCAGGTATTGGAACGAAAAAGCTGCAATGACTGGATATGTCAGCGCTGTGTATGGTTATGGTTCCTACTTGGCAGGTCAGTCGCCAGAATACGGTTTTAAAGAAGATCTAGTAACAGCCTATGCATCTGTTTCCTGGATACTTGAACTGGATGGTGGAGGCGGCATGCAAGAATTTGCAAAAGACGAACGTCCTGAAATCGCTGCTAAAATGACAGATGAGCAGATCGAGAAATCGAAAAAAACTCTGACCGAATGGAAAGCAACCCGCCCTTCACTGTCGTTCTTCCCTGACAAACTATGAAGCGATGAAGACTTATTGAAAGGTCACCTGATTGAGCCTGCATCAATCAGGTGACAGCAAAGCAGTAGAACAGGACGAATTGATCATTCAGTCAATTCAAAATCGTAACGCTACTCCCCTTCCTTACAGCCCTACCTCAGACCGGCGCCTTCCACCCCATCATCCGCTGCTGAGCAACCGTCAACAGATCGCAACCATCCTGAGTCAGCAGATAAAGCGCATGGGTAATGTGCGGAATGTCCTGAACGTCACCGTGCTTGAAGCATAGGCAGTGGAGTGTTTCAAGTAACTGGCTGGAGGCGCGGATGCGCTGTAGGGCGGATTCGAGGATGTCTTGGGGATTGGCTTCTGTGTCGATCACCAAGGGATTTGAGTCGGTAACGCCGCTTTTGATTGAACGGTAGCGCTCGGGAAACGGATTTTTCGTTGGCATAGTAATTACTCGGCATTAATTAGTAATCGCCAGCACCGTGACCAAACGATGGGTGGCGGCTGTGCACAGGCTTGGTCAACCGATAACGCCAAATCGGCTCGCCCGAAGGCGTCCCGCACACAGCCGCCATTACAACGCAATACGAGACGTAGAAGTCCGCAGTGCGAATGAGGGCACAAATATGTGCGACGTTAACAGGTGACCAAACCTGTTCGCTGATTTTGCAGCGACGCCAAACAGTAACCGCTGGAAACCGGCCGGCGAAAGACGACAACACGCCCCAGCCTGTAGGAACGGGACGAAGCTTTCTTAGGATTTATCACGACTCACGGGCAGTAACGTAGGACCCGACAACCGAAGGGATTTCCCCGAATGCAAACACCATGGAAGTACATCATCGCGGCACTGCTAGCCGCCCCGGCCTACGCGCAACCACTCCAGACAATCCTCACCTGCCCTTTGGCCGATAGAACTCAGGTGTCCTTGCTGGCGGAAACGAATGCGCAAGGCGAGCGCCTGTTTGTGAAACTCGACAGCAAAATCCAACCGGCCTTTACCGACATCCCGGATTTCGACTTTTTCGGCGAAGTCTTCCTGGCAAAGTGTGTTTCTTCCAGCCTGATATTCGCCTTCGCATACGGCTCGCCGTATCTAAAAGGCGTCGTTTTACGCAAGAACCCTGTCACTCACACCGTCGAGCGAATCGATTTTGCCGAGAAGGCGCTACCACGTTGGCTGTACCTCGGACGAGAGCAGATCCGGCTGGTCATTCCTAATATCGGGTATGAAGTGTCGGCGAAGTTTCTGGTCTATGACTATGTTGCTGGAAGGGGGCAGTTGGAAGGACCCGCTGGTATAGAGACGCCTCCAGATCGACGTGGATTCAAGGTTGTGCGCCTCGAATAGATGACCATACAACCGGCTCGCAACAACCATTAGCCCGCTACTTAACCTTCGATTAATCCTGCGGTCCAAAACTTTACTGGACCGCACTCCCTCAGCACCCTCTGACGCCCAGTGCGGCAGGTTCGACGCTCTTGCATCGAACTGGCTTCCCCTCTGCACTGGAGACCCATCATGAACATGCGAACACTGCTGATGACCACCGCCCTCGCCTGCACCGCATTCGCCGGTTTTGCTCAGGCCAACGATACGTCGTCCTCCCAGGCCGTGCCTTATCACTACGGTATGCCTCTGAATGTGGGCAAGGTCATTTCCATGACCGAACCGTCGACGCTGGACTGCGAAGTGGTCACGGCGGACATGAAGTACATCGATAGCACCTCGGGCAAGCCAGCAGAAATTACCTATCGAAAACTTTCTGACGCGTGCAGTTATCAGAGCTGACAGACGATTCTGATTCGGCACTTGACGGTAGGCCTGCGGGGATTCTGAGGCTATGCTTCGGCGTCCCCCTCTACTGCCGAAAGGATTCGCCATGCCGTTCTCGTTTCGCACGCTGTCGACGTTCACCGCCGCGCTTTGCTTTTTGCTGGCGCTGGTGTGGGGTTTGATGCCGCAATGGTTGCTGGCGATCTGGAGTATTGAGTATTCGCCCGCAGCGGGTTTTGTGGCCAGGCGCAGTGCGGTGCTGTTCGGTGCGCTGGGGGTGATGTTTTATCTCGTGCGGCAGGCACCGCCATCGGCGGCGAGAAGTGCGATGTGTAGCGGCTTTATGGTGGGCTGTTTCGGCCTGGCAGCGCTGGGCTTCGGCGAATGGCTCGATGGCCATGCCGGGCCGGGTATTTTACTGGCGATCCTGGTGGAGTTGGCACTGGGTCTGGGGTTTGTCCAGACCCGGCGCGTATCGCTCGAACTGGGTGAAACAGCCGGTTAATGGGCTTTTGATGTCGAGCTGAACACTTGGCTATGGGTCTTGTGCTCAAGGTCGGTGCGTAACTCGGCGATCAGGTTATTGATCTCCCGACAGCCGTTGAGGCGATGGGCGTCTATGCCGGTGACGCACAGGTCGAGATGGTCAGTCTCGCGGTCCGAATACACCTTGACGGTCATCAACAGGTCCGGCGACAGCGTGCATTGGCAGCGTTTCGGAAGAAAACTGCTTTCAACGATATTGCGTAGTTCCAAGGCAGAAAGAAACATGGCCACCCTCTCGGTATTGTGAGATGCCAATCAAAAATCAATGTCGGTCGGAGCTCAGATCACCCGTTCTTTTCTTCCTTGCGGGCTTCATCGTTCCAACGTCCGACCGTTTTTTTGTTTCAGCGCTGACTCAACGGGACCGTGGTCAGCTCAAGACAGCTTCAGCATAAAACATGCCCGGAATTTCGCCCTGCGGCTCGTCGGCAAATCAAGGAGTTGGTGGAGATGGCAACACATCGCGCCATGCAAAATGCAAGAAAGGACTGTTTTCGATACTTGCATTTTGCAACCCATCTCTGATGGCGGGTTTGCATTGGCAGAGGGCGGCCGCGAGAATGCGGCCTATCCATTCAGTATCTGCTGACCCCGCACACACGCAAGGAGGCATTATGGGTACTTTGCCCTTTAACACGACCGTCGGGCTGATAGTTGGCGTTCTGTCGTCCGTAGCCCAAGCCACAACACTCGAAGACGTCGCGCCGTACCCCAAACCGGAGAGCGGTTTTACCCGCCAGGTCATTCACCTTGCCCCGCAAACACAGGAAGACGCCTATCAAGTCGAGATCCTGGCCGGCAAGACCCTTACCGTCGACTGCAACCGTCAGCGCCTGGGCGGCATGCTTGAGGAAAAGAACCTCGAAGGCTGGGGCTACCCATTCTACCGGCTGGAAAAAGTCACCGGCCCAATGAGCACATTGATGGCCTGTCCTGACGGCAAGAGCAAGAAAGACTTCGTACCAGTGGTCGGTGATGGTTTCAAGCTGCGCTACAACAGCAAACTGCCGATCGTGCTCTACGTGCCAAAAGACATCGAAGTGCGCTACCGGATCTGGTCGGCATCGAGCCACGTCGAGAAAGCCGTTCAGGAATAATCCGCCCATCCCTTATGCCAGGGCGCCGCTCAACGCGGCGCGCTCGGCCACATGACGCAAACTGTCGAAGTTGATATTCGCGCCGGAGTCGATGGCCACCAGGGTCTGACCCCGGGCACCAGTTCGCGCCACGTACTGTTTGATCCCGGCCACGGCCAGGGCGCCGGAAGGTTCGGTGATCGAGCGGGTATCGTCGTAGATGTTCTTGATCGCTGCGCAGAGTTCGTCGTTGCTGACGGTCAGCACTTCATCGACGCAAAACCGACAGACCTCGAAACCATGGGCGCCGATCTGAGCGACGGCCACACCATCGGCGAATGTGCCTACGGTTGGCAGCACAACCCGTTCACCGGCCTGTAAGGCCGCCTGCAAACAGGCGGAATGTTCCGACTCGACACCGATGATCCGCACTTCCGGGCGCAGGTATTTGATGTACGCGGCGATACCGGCGATCAAGCCACCGCCACCTACCGGAATGAAGATTGCGTCCAGCGCGCCTTGGTGCTGGCGAAGGATTTCCATGGCGACGGTGCCCTGTCCGGCGATCACGTCCGGGTCGTCAAAGGGCGAGACAAAGGTGCGGCCGGTTTGCTGCGCCAGGCCTAGCGCATAGGCGAGGGCAAACGGAAAGCTCTCGCCGTGCAGCACCACATCGGCTCCCCGGCTGCGTACGCCCATTACCTTGAGTTCCGGCGTCGTGCAGGGCATGACAATGGTCGCGGCAATCCCCAACTCGCGGGCCGCCAACGCTACGCCTTGGGCATGATTGCCCGCCGAGGCAGTGATCACACCTCGGGCCTTCTGCTCATCGCTCAGGTGCACCAGCTTGTTGTAGGCCCCGCGGATCTTGAAGGAAAACGTCGGTTGCAAGTCTTCACGCTTGAGCAGGATCTGATTACCCAATGCCTCAGACAAGGCCGGCGCGGCTTGCAACGGCGTGCGCACCGCCAGTTCGTACACCGGCGCGGCAAGGATCTTTTTCACGTAATGCTCAAGCAAACTCTGCTGGGCGGGGGTACTGTTCATGGTCGTCTCCTGACTTTGATCGGAGCCCAAGAGACAGAAAGTAAAAACCCGCCTCTAGGGCGGGTTGGGTGCTGCAGTCGTGAGCTAGCCCGCCAAATAAGGAATGGCGGTAATAATGCTTGGCTGGCAGCGCAATACGGTGGAAGTCATGGCTGGAAATTAGCCGGACGCTGATGGCAAGTCAATGGCCAATTTTCAACGGGCTCTGTAGGCTGGCGATTCTGCTCATCGTCCCAAGGAAGGAAACCATGAAGTCTGTCGCCCTGCCCCTCATTGCCCTGATCGCCTTCGCCGGCTACACCGTTTCGGTGATGCTGCAGGCTGAACAATCGTTGCTCAACTTCGGTATCAGTCTGATGTCGCGGCCCGATACCGCTCAGGTGGTCATTGATTTGTACCTGTTGGCAACGCTTGCCGGTATTTGGATGTACCGGGATGCACGCAAGCGCGGGCAGTCGGGATTGTCGGTGGTTCCTTATTTGTTGGTGACGGCGGTTTTCGTGTCAGTCGGGCCGTTGTTGTATCTGGTGGTGCAGGGGCTCACCAAGCCTGACCGCGGCGTTTAAGCTCCAGTCGCCGGACGAACTCTTCCAGCACCAGCGTATACAGATCATCCTGCAAGTATGCATCTTCAATGCCGGCGTCCATGTTCGGGTTATCGTTGACTTCGATGACCACCACTTTGTCGCCGGACTGTTTAAGGTCGACACCGTAGAGTCCGTCACCGATGAGATTTGCGGTTTTCACCGCCAGTTCGACCACCGCACGCGGCGCTTCGTGAACCGCCAGGGTGCGACATTCGCCGTTGATGTCCTGGCCTTTGGCCTTGTGGTTATAGATCTGCCAGTGGCCCTTGGACATAAAGTATTGGCAGGCAAAAATCGGCTTGCGGTTGAGTACGCCAATGCGCCAGTCGTATTCGGTGTAGAAAAACTCCTGGGCCAGCAGCAACACCGAATGTTCGAACAGTTCCGCCGTGGCCTTGAGCAAGGCTTGTTGGCTTTCAACCTTGATGACGCCCTTTGAGAAACAGCCGTCGGGGATCTTCAGCACCAGTGGGAACCCGAGACGCTCACCTACCCGCTCGAAATCTTCCGGTCGTTCCTTGTAGAGGATTTCAGTGGCAGGCATGCCCAGTTGATGGCTTTTGAGCAAGTCAGTCAGGTAAACCTTGTTGGTGCAGCGCAGGATTGACGCCGGATCGTCCATCACCACCAGGCCTTCGCTCTCGGCTTTTTTCGCGAAGCGGTAGGTGTGGTTGTCGACGCTTGTGGTCTCGCGGATCAACAGCCCGTCGTATTCGGCGATTCGGGCGTAGTCCTTGCGCCCTATCAACTCGACATCGATACCCAGCGTCTTGCCGACCCTGACAAAGTTGTCCAAAGCCTTGGGATTGGAGGGCGGCAATGCTTCTTGCGGGTCATGCAGAATGGCCAGGTCATAACGGGCAAATCGCCTGGAGCGCGGCAGACGCCAGATCTTGCGACTGAAACTGTCCAGCGCGTTAGCAAACTGATCTTCCTGATCTTCACGCAACTTGGACAGGCCACCGGACTTTACACCTTCGATGTGCCAACCGTTAGTTCGACGAAACTCAACTAACAATATCGGACAAGGAAAAACCTCGAACAACTGGCGAGCCAGATCCTGTAATGGTTCGATCGATGTTTGGCCGAAGTACAGGGTCAGGGTGAAACCTTCGGTGTCGCTGTAAATATGATTGCTAAGGGCCTTTTCCAGAGTTTTATCCAGGTCGTCCAGGGCCAGGCCATACAGGGATTTGCGGGTCAATTCGCTGATGGTCCGCACCGACGGAATCACTTTGTGCCCCCGTGCTTCGGCCAGCAGCGAGCAGTAATAACCATGCCCGAGGTACTTGTAGCTGCGGCACAGGTTGATCACTTGGACCCGTTTGCCCTGCTCGTTGCCGCGAGTCTGTTCAAGGTATTCCTGAGCGGTGATGATGTCCTCACTGGGAAAGTAGGACGCCCAGTCTTCCTTGCGCTCGACGATTATCATCAACGGGCTGGAAATTCTGATCGAGGTATTTAAATAGTGTGCAGAAGTTATTGCCGTCGGCAAACTTTGTTCGGATACTTCGCGCCAATGACCTTGTACCGCTGACATAGTGATTGATCCGTTGGAGAACAAGACCTTTCCTATTAAGCACGAACTTTTTCGAAAGTCCCGTTTCGTTACGCAACTTTTACGGCGGTCATATGAATCCTGTTTTTCGCCTGGCAGCTAATGAAGACCTGCCGGCGCTGTTGGCACTCGAACAGCAATGCTTCACCACGGACAGGCTCAACCGGCGCAGTTTTCGATGGATGATCAATCGGGCTCACGGGCAGTTGCTGCTGGCCCAATGTGGCGAGCAATTGGTGGGGTATGCGCTGGTGCTGTTTCACCGGGGTACTTCACGGGCACGCTTGTACTCGATCGCGATTGCTACCAAGGCTCGCGGCAGCGGACTGGGCACGCGGTTGCTCGAGCATATCGAGGCTTGCGCCATTGAGCACGACTGCGCCTACCTGCGACTTGAAGTACGTACCGACAACCCGGCGGCGATTACTCTGTATGAACGTAGCGGTTACCGGCGTTTCGCGCTGATTCACGCCTATTACCAGGACCATACCGACGCACTGCGGCTGGAGAAATGCATCGTTGTACCGAAGGAGCTTTCCCCAATGCCGGCGGGTTAAAACGCAAGCCCTGTGGGAGCGTGGCTTGCCCGCGAAGGATACACCGCGGTTTTTCAGGTACTGCGCGTCATCGTTCTTCGCGGGCAAGCCACGCTCCCACAGGTTCTGTGTCTTGACTTACCAGCTATGTGTATTACTTCAACCCAACCTTGTACAACTCGCCATCATCCTCATCGGTCAGCACATACAAATACCCATCCGGCCCCTGCCGCACATCACGAATCCGTTTGTTCAGCTCACCCAACAACCGCTCTTCGTGAATGACTTTATCGCCGTCGAACTGCAGGCGGATCAGCTCCTGCCCCACCAACGCGCCGATAAACACGTTGTGCTGCCAGGCCTTGAAGCGATCGCCATCGTAGAACGCCATGCCGCTAAGACCAGGGGACTTTTCCCAGACGTGGTGCGGGCCCACAGTACCTTCGACGATCTTGCCCTTGGCTTCCGGAATCGGCAGGCCGGAATAGTTGATACCGTGGGTTGCCAGCGGCCAGCCGTAGTTCTTGCCACGCTCGATGATGTTGACCTCGTCCCCACCCCGGGGGCCGTGCTCGTTTTCCCAGAGTGTGCCGCTCCAGGGGTTGAGTGCCGCGCCTTGCGGGTTGCGATGGCCGTAGGACCATATTTCCGGGCGAACGCCTTTTTGCCCCACAAAGGGGTTGTCCTTCGGCACCTTGCCGTCCGGGTAGATCCGCACGATCTTGCCTTGCAGCTTGTCGAGGTCCTGCGCCGTGGGTCGGTCGTTATTTTCGCCCAAGGTGATGAACAGATAACCGTCGCGGTCGAACACCAGACGGGAGCCGAAGTGATTGCCGACCGAAAGTTTGGGCTCCTGACGGAAAATCACATTGAAATCCTTGATAGCTGTCAGATCTTCCGACAACCGTCCGCGACCGACCGCCGTACCAGCCTTGCCCCCCTCGCCGCCGCCTTCGGCGTAAGACAGATAGACCATGCGGTCTTGCTTGAAGTCGGGCGACAACACCACATCGAGCAAGCCGCCCTGCCCCTTGGCCCAGACCTGAGGCACACCGCCGAGCGGACTCGAAAGTTTGCCATCGACACTGACCACTCGCAGGTTGCCAGGCCGTTCCGTCACCAGCATCCCTTGGCGGCCAGGCAGAAACGCCAGCGCCCAGGGATGCTCCAGCCCCTTAACGATCGGCGTGACCTCAAGGGTGCCCTCCTCACTTTTCAGTTGCTGGACGGGTGCCGCAAAAACGGGCGCGACAGCAGTCATCAGGGCACTGGCACAGAGTGTGGCGAAGAGGGTTTTACGCAACATGTACGATTCCTTTTGTCGTCAAAATGGCTGGCAAGACCTCTGTCCTGCCGTTTAACGGTTGCTGGTGTCTGCGTCTCGATGATGTGGATTGGGGATGAATGTCGGTGGACTGGCAGGAGTCTCGCGATCCTGCGGATAGCGGTTGCCGATACCGCCATTCTCCAGGGTCGGTGGTCGCGGCACAGGCGCCGTACTCGGCCCACGGATCACCGGGATGCCGGGTCGCGTGCCTTGCATGCTGTTGGGATTGGCCCGGCGGATCGGGTTGTTGTAAGGATTGTTATTGGTGCTGCCCGGCAGGTTCTGGGCCAGCAGCAAGGGCGAGGATGGCGGCGCGGCGTCGGCCAAGGCCACGCTGCTCAGCACGCCACTCAATGCCAGTGCGATGACGCCGAACACACATCGGTTCATGGAGACCTCTCTAAAAGAGCGTGCGACGCTTCATGGATGAATAGAACCACGCTACGCCCAGGGTCCGGATTTGTTAACTAAAACCTCCTTCAGAAGATGTAACACCCGTTTACTGCGCCGCCGATCAGCCCGCAAAACCGGGTCGCAGCTGGCTGAAACTTTCCCCCGGACAACAGGTCACCTGAACATCAATGGGCTACCGAGAACACGACGATGGCACGGGCAATCTGGAAAGGCGCAATCAGTTTCGGTCTGGTGCATATCCCCGTGGCGCTGGTCTCGGCAACGTCTTCCCACGGGGTGGATTTCGACTGGCTCGACAGCCGCAGCATGGAGCCGGTGGGCTACAAGCGCATCAACAAGGTCACCGGCAAGGAAATCACCCAGGAGCACATCGTCAAAGGCGTCCAGTACGAAAAGGGGCGTTACGTGGTGCTCAGTGAAGAAGAAATTCGCTCGGCTCATCCACAGTCGACCCAAACCATCGACATCTTTGCCTTTGTCGACAGCGAGCAAATCCCCCTGCAAAACATCGACACACCCTATTACTTGGCGCCGGACAAACGTGGTGGCAAGGTCTATGCGCTGTTGCGCGAAACCCTCAACAAAACCGGCAAGGTCGCCCTCGCCCGCGTGGTTTTGCATACGCGTCAGCATCTGGCGGCCCTCATGCCGCTGGAGTCAGCCCTGGTTCTGGTGATGCTGCGCTGGCCGGCCGACGTGCGCAGTCTGGATCAGTTGGAGCTGGGCAGTGAAGTGACCAAGCCGGACCTGGCCAAGGGCGAACTGGAGATGGCCAAACGGCTGGTGGAGGACATGAGTGCCGACTGGACGCCAGAGGAATACCGCGACAGCTTCGAAGACAAGATCATGGCGCTGGTTGAGCAGAAGGCAAATGAAGGCCGGATCGAGACCGTCGAAGCCGTTACCGGCGAAGAGGAGCGCAAGACCGCGGATGTGATTGATCTGACTGAACTACTCAAACGCAGCCTCGGTGCCAGGAGTGCCGGTAAAACGTCAGCAAAAGCCAAGACGAGCACAGACAAAAAAGCCACGAAGCATTCTCGTGGCTGAACCGTCACCGTGGAATTCATAAGCTTTGCGGTGAATATACCAGCCTCTTCGCGGGCAAGCCCGCTCCCACAGGCTTGGCGGCGTTCGCAGTATTTATATATCCGTCACAGACACTGTGGGAGCGGGCAAGCCCGCGAAGGCGCCATGCGCCACCACGCAAAACTCAGATCAAAACGAAAACCGCCAGCAGCCCACCAAAAATCACCCACTTTTCCAGGTAATAGCGAGCACGGTTACGCTTCTTGAGCGCTTTACCGCGCAGGCGAATCTTGTAGATCCTGGAGAACAAACGATTGATAGCACCGGTCTTGTCGCCCGCATCGTTCGGAGCGCCCGCCGCCGCCATCACTGTACGGCTGAACCAGCGGTTGAACGCCGCCGCCCAGCGATACTTCATCGGCCGTTCGACATCGCAGAACAGGATGATGCGGTTCTGCTGGGTGGTGTTTTCGGCGTAATGAATGAAGGTTTCATCGAACATCACTGCCTCGCCGTCGCGCCAGTGATAACTCTCACCGTCGACATTGATGTAGCAACCGGCATCGTTCGGCGTTTCCAGCCCCAGGTGATAACGGTACGAGCCGGCATATGGATCGCGATGGCGGACCAGTTTGGAACCCGGTGGCAGTTCTGCAAACATTGCAGCCTTGATCGAGCCAATGCTTTGCACCAGTTCAGTGGTGCGCGGGCAGAGTTTTGCAGCCGAGGGGTGACTATCGCCGTACCACTTGAGATAGAAACGCTTCCAGCCACTTTTGAAAAACGAGTTGAAACCGACGTCGTCGTATTGATTCGAGCGCTTGATCTCCCCTGCCTTGAGCAGGTTCTGGCCTTCAGCGCGAATCTCTTCCCAATGAGCCTGCAAAGGACTCAGGTCGGGAAAGTCCGCCGGATTGAGATAAGGCCGATTGGGGATTTTCGAGAACATATAAAGGAAGCAATTGATCGGCGCCAGAAACGTCGAGTGGTCGCTTAGTTGGCGGCCTGGTTTGTGGCGCACCTTGCCACGCAAGTGGACATACGCGATGGAGATAACATAGATAGCAGCAATAATGAGTTTCACTGAAATCGTCACACGTCAGAAGTGAGCAACTGCGTCCCGATGGCGCGTTCTTGAGCCATGCCGACAAATCGACATGGGAGCGAAAGATGTCATTTTAGCCACACTTTGTAACCAATAGTTAACCTTCAACTGTGAAAATGTGTCTACTCATGCCGCCGAAATGCTCATGCAGCCTTAACGCCCTATCGGTTTAAAGGATCGTCTAAGCTCAGAATTAGGCATGAGGGTTCAGCCATGTGCGGACGACTTTCGCAGTACCGAGGCATCCACGACTTCGTCAAGGCGCTGAGCATGCCCAACGCCTTGATCAACAACGCCGGTGATCAGCCATTCGAGCTCTACAACGCCGCGCCGACCACTCAACTCGCCCTCTTCCATCAGGAAGGCGACGTGTTGCATGCCGACAAGGTTCGCTGGGGCTGGCGGCCGCACTGGTCCGAAGAACATCCGATGCCGATCAATGCCAGAGTCGAGAAGGTCAGCCACGGCCCATTCTTTAAAACGATATGGCCGCACCGGGCAATTGTCCCCATCGATAACTGGTTTGAATGGGTCTACGAGGGCGGTCCGAAAAAACAGCCCTACCTCATCCGCCGCAAGGATCGCGCACCGATCCTGTGCGCGGCGATTGGTCAGTATCCACGGTATGAACATCAGCCGGATGAACATGACGGCTTCGTAATCATCACCGCCGACAGCAAGGGCGGCATGATAGATGTTCACGATCGGCAACCGGTGACGCTGAACCCCGAGCTGGCCCGGGAATGGCTGGACCCGGCCACGCCGAAAGAACGCGCCGAGCAGATAGTGCTGTCGCAGGGCGAGCCAGCCGAGACATTCGAGTGGTTCAAGGTTGATCAAGCCGTGGGCAATGTGCACAACGATGGCCCTGAACTGATCGAGCCAATTTGAAGGGGTGGTCACCCGTCACGACATCGGGCGACACCATTCGTCGCATGGAAAGCGTGGCGCGGAATACGCGTCCATGTCTGGCTTAGGGCTTGCACATGCCGGCCGTAGCAGCCCCGGAACGACGTAATTCTGACGCGGCGGCAATCACATTAACGCTTAAGGACTCCAGCGAAACGCTTGGTCAGTCATCGGGAGATGTAACGTGTCAACTCTCAACGAAATCGCAGCGAACCACGCGAGAATGGCTAAGGCAAAGGAACAAGAGTCGACCGGGCTGAGTGAGCGACACCTTCAAATAGTGGGCAGTTTCGAAATCACATGCGTTGATGAGCAACAGCACATTCCACTGCACCTGATCACTGGCGTGCAGGACAACCACCATCATTACAGCGGGCAGATAGCAACAACGTCATAACCGCTGTCTGGAGAGGTGATCTGCACAGTCCAGCCTTGCGTAAAAGTCATCTCGTGATACTCGACGATGGCGCTGATTTCCGGGCAAAGCTTTTTGGCTTCCTCTGGAGAACGGTCTACCGAGATATTGACCGTCCGATCCTCGGCCGAGAATTCGGAGGCCTGGGTCAAGGCGTCATTGCCATCGAGAATTTTGCAGAGTAATGAAGCGTTTTCGGCGGACTCATCCGTAGCGCTGGAGTAAGCGTATTGAGCCGTCACAATCGTCAGAAAACAGAACATACCTGCTGCGAATTTGTTTCTCACTTCCATGTTCCTTGGGTAGAGGATGGAATACTAATTCAAGAGTCGATCAATCGTTATCGGTTTTGAGGGCTGGTGTTTTCTTTACCGGCTCACGGCTTGCAAAGGTTATGCGAATGGGGCTAGATCGATTTCAAACGCCAGTTCACCCAGGATCTATTTATGCCGCTGAGTTTTCATAAAATGCATGCAAATGGCGATGACTTCGTCATTGTGGACTCGCGAAACTCGGCCAACCAAATAACAAGTGCCATGGTTCGGCGACTGGGTAACCGGAACCGAGGCGTCGGATTCAATCAACTCGCAGCGGTGCTTGATTGCGATGATGCCAATGCGCGCCTGATGTTTTGGAATGCAGATGGCTCCGCGCTGGATGCTTGTGGCAGCGCAACACGGGGGGCCGCGGATCTGCTGATGCGCGAATTGCATATTGATTCGATAGTGCTGCGAACCCACCGCGGGCTGCTCACTTGCGAACGAACTTCAACCGGCGCAATTTCGGTCAACATGGGCGAGCCGCTTTTCGGCTGGTCGGATATTCCCCTGGCTCTGGAAATGGATACTGCGGTTCTGCCACTTGCCGGCGACCCGGCAGCTTGTAGCATGGGAAATCCGCACTGCACCTATTTTGTAGACGATCTGACAGCCATTGATATAGCGACAATCGGACCAACCATTGAAACCAACCCACTGTTTCCCCTCAGGACGAACGTGCATTTCGTCCAGATCATTAACCGACAACACATTCGGTTGCGCATTTGGGAGCGTGGGGCTGGGATTGCGCTTGGTTCAGGCACTTGCTCTTGTGGCGCCGCTGTCAGCGGAATTCGTCGTGGCTTGTTAGACCATTCCGTTGAGGTTGAATGTGATGGCGGCACCGTAACGGTTCAATGGGATGGCGTGGGCCCGGTCTTTCTCATCGGGCCAGTAGAGACTATTTTTTCGGGAACAATCACGAACAACTTATTACAAGCGTTGTAGCCGTCAGGCTCGTTTATTCCCCCTTGCCCCGCGACAAAAAAGTCATTGGCACCACTGCGACTCACAGGGCACACCATCGTTGTCGCCGTCCATTTTCATTCCCGGGCAATTTTGCAGAAAGTTTTTGGCCTCTGCGCACGAGGTCATCTGCGAGCAATATTGGCGTCCGTCACATTTGAATGGCGCAGAAACAGGCTTCGGCGCAGTCGCGACTGTAGGGGTTACTTTCGGATGCGGTAGCTTGGCTTCAACCCAGGGTTGCAGCTCAGGGGAAAGTTTCCAGGCCAACAAACCAACGATAAGCACTACCAAAATCAGCTTCATTTGATTCATCCGTGACTAGAAGACACTTTTTATTCTAGTCGTAGAGAATGAATCACCGGGCAGGGGCAACCAATATCTGAACAGGTGCCCACCCTGACCAAGTGCTGGCCATTCAGCAATCCTTCTGAAACACACCTGGCCGGGCAAGCGCTGCCGACTTTACCCAGAGCAGCGCCCGGTGTCCCTAACACAACGCTGAACAAAAATAACATTGGCGTGTAATCAAGGATTTGCGCAGCGTTTCGCCACCCACCAGGATGAACCATCCCCTCAGGTAGACCCAAGCAGCGGGGCCAATCTGAAGAAGCTCGCGACACGTTATCGCGCGCCGTACAACTGCCGTCACACTTATGCGACAATATGCGGAATGTCTGGCATGAATCCCGCCTTTATTGCCCAACAGCTTGGACAAGCGTCCAGATGCTGCTCTCGACTTATGCGCGCCGGTTGAAGTCTAGCGGTGACTGGGGAGAGATGGAGAAACTCCAAAACGCCCCAGGTATGGCCCAAACGCCAAAATGCGCAGCTCGCAACCCATTGATAGGTAAAGTAATTGATCTCCACAGCTAACATCACGATGCAGTTCGGCGCCAAGCCGCTATTCGAAAACGTTTCGGTCAAATTCGGCGCGGGCAACCGCTACGGCCTGATCGGCGCCAACGGCTGCGGCAAGTCGACCTTCATGAAAATCCTCGGTGGCGACCTCGATCCGTCCGGCGGCCAGGTCATGCTTGAGCCGAACGTGCGTCTGGGTAAATTGCGTCAAGACCAGTTCGCCTACGAAGAATTCACCGTGATCGACACCGTGATCATGGGTCACGAAGAGCTGTGGAAGGTCAAGGCCGAGCGCGATCGCATCTACTCGCTGCCGGAAATGACCGAAGAAGACGGCATGGCCGTGGCCGAGCTGGAAACCGAATTCGCCGAAATGGACGGCTACACCGCCGAGTCCCGTGCCGGCGAGCTGTTGCTGGGCCTGGGTATCGGCATCGAGCAGCACTTCGGCCCGATGAGCGAAGTGTCGCCGGGCTGGAAACTGCGCGTATTGCTGGCGCAGGCGCTGTTCTCCGATCCTGAAGTGCTGTTGCTCGACGAACCGACCAACCACCTGGACATCAACACCATCCGCTGGCTGGAAAACGTGCTGACCCAGCGCTCCAGCCTGATGATCATCATCTCCCACGACCGTCACTTCCTGAACAGCGTGTGCACCCACATGGCTGACCTGGATTACGGCGAGCTGCGCCTGTTCCCGGGCAACTACGACGAGTACATGACCGTGGCGACCCAGTCCCGCGAGCAACTGCTGTCGGATAACGCCAAGAAGAAAGCGCAGATCTCGGAACTGCAATCGTTCGTCAGCCGCTTCTCGGCCAACGCCTCGAAAGCCAAGCAGGCAACGTCCCGCGCCAAGCAGATCGACAAGATCCAGCTGGCCGAGGTCAAGCCTTCGAGCCGTGTCAGCCCGTTCATTCGTTTCGAGCAGACCAAAAAGCTGCACCGTCAGGCGGTCATCGTCGAGCGCATGGCTAAAGGCTTCGACGGCAAGACCCTGTTCAAGGACTTCAGCTTCACCGTTGAAGCCGGCGAGCGCGTGGCGATCATCGGCCCGAACGGTATCGGTAAAACCACCCTGCTGCGCACCCTGGTCAACGAACTGACCCCGGACGCCGGCACCGTGAAATGGACTGACGCCGCAGAGCTGGGCTACTACGCCCAGGACCACGCGCACGACTTCGAAGACGACTGCAACCTGTTCGACTGGATGGGCCAGTGGACCCAGGGCGGCGAGCAACTGGTTCGCGGTACCCTCGGTCGCATGCTGTTCTCCAACGACGAGATCCTCAAGTCGGTCAAGGTCATCTCCGGTGGTGAGCAAGGTCGCATGCTGTTCGGCAAGCTGATCCTGCAAAAGCCGAACGTACTGGTAATGGACGAACCGACCAACCACTTGGACATGGAGTCCATCGAGGCGCTGAACCTGGCGCTGGAGAACTACCCGGGCACGCTGATTTTCGTCAGCCACGACCGCGAGTTCGTATCGTCCCTGGCCACCCGTATCATCGAGTTGAGTGCCGATGGCGTGATCGACTTCAGCGGCACCTATGACGACTACCTGCGTAGTCAGGGTGTGTTGATGTAAGGCGGCTTCTGGCTGCAAATGGAAAGCCCCGTCCTGGTGACGGGGCTTTTTGCATTTCAACTCCAAAGGACCGTGATGCTGAAACGATCGCTCGCGCATTGGGTCCTGTGAGCGACACAGATCAACTGTGGGAGCGAGCCTGCTCGCGATGAGTCCCTCACAAACGGTGTAAATACTGAAGGCCTATGCTGATCTGCAATCCACATCGTTAGCCTGCTTTCTTTTATTTCACGCCCGCGCCATGATGCAGTTCTCCTACCGCCGCCCGCGAACGAGCTCTCATGTCTGTGCAGCAACTGCCCCCGCAAAGCTCCATGGCGATCACCCTGCAGATCGTTTCCATCGTTTTCTATACCTTTATCGCCTTCCTCTGCATCGGCCTGCCGATTGCCGTGTTGCCGGGGTATGTGCATGAGCAGTTGGGGTTCAGCGCTATCGTCGCGGGCCTGACCATTGGTTCGCAATACCTGGCTACCCTGCTCAGCCGGCCGATGGCCGGGCGCTTGTCGGACAGCGTCGGCACCAAACGGGCGATTGTTTATGGGTTGTCGGGGATTGTATTGAGCGGCGTGCTGACGCTGCTGTCGACCCTGCTGCAGAGTTTGCCGTTGTTGAGCCTGATCATCCTGATCGTTGGCCGGTTGCTGCTGGGAATTGCTCAAGGGTTGATCGGGGTCGGCACCATCAGTTGGTGCATGGGCCAGGTCGGTGTCGAGCACACGGCGCGTTCGATTTCCTGGAACGGGATTGCCTCATACGGCGCCATTGCCATTGGCGCGCCGCTGGGCGTGGTGATGGTGGCTGAATTGGGCTTCGCCAGCCTCGGGATCATGCTGTCGTTACTGGCCCTGTTGGCGCTGCTGTTGATCCGCAACAAACCCTCGGTGCCAGTGATTCGCGGCGAGCGGCTGCCGTTTTGGGCGGTATTCGGGCGCATTGCCCCTTTCGGCGCGAGCCTGAGCCTGGCGTCTATCGGCTACGGCACGCTCACCACTTTTATTACCCTGTATTACGCCAGTCTTAGCTGGACTGGTGCGGCTTACTGCCTGACGGTGTTCGGCGTGTGTTTCATTCTGTCGCGGCTGTTGTTCATTTCCAGCATCAGCCGTTTCGGTGGTTTCACCTCGGCCATTGCCTGCATGAGCATTGAAACCGTCGGACTGGTGCTGTTGTGGCTGGCGCCCTCGACCGGTTATGCCTTAATCGGCGCAGGCCTGACCGGGTTCGGCCTGTCGCTGGTTTATCCGGCGCTGGGGGTGGAAGCGATCAAGCAGGTGCCCAATTCCAGTCGCGGGGCGGGTTTGAGTGCTTACGCGGTGTTTTTCGATCTGGCGCTGGCGATTGCCGGGCCGTTGATGGGTGCAGTGGCGTTGAACCTGGGGTATGCGTGGATTTTCTTTTGTGCGGCGTTGTTGTCAGTAACGGGACTCGGTTTGACTTTGTTATTGAAACACCGCGCCATCGCCTGAACCTGCGGTAAATCCCTTGTGGGAGCGGGCTTGCTCGCGAATGCGGTGGGTCAGCCAACATTGATATCGACTGACAGGCCCTCTTCGCGAGCAAGCCCGCTCCCACAGGGGTTCCAGGTAATTTATTGATCGGCGGTTTGCATGCCGGCGCGGGTGGGTTTGCCCAGAGCATGGGAAAAGAAACGTCCGGCTTCGGAGATCAGATTGCGGTGAATATCCTTGCGGTCGACGCCATCCGCATCGGTGCACAGCGCCGGCATGGCGGCGATTTGTTCTTCGTTGCACGGTGCCAGGAACACGAAGTGCCCTGCCCCGGCCAGCAATTTGAAGTCCGGTGCGGTTGGCAGCTTGCGCGCCAGGGCTGCGGCATTTTTGTCGAACGCCACCAGTTTGTCGCCATCGCCGCTGTATAGAAGCACCGGCACATGCACGTCGGCCAGGGTCTGGCGACCGAACTTCAGACTCAGCGGCGCCATTAGCAACAAGGCATGTACTCGCGGATCTGGCACTGGCTGCAAGTCATCGCGGTCGACGATCAGCTCGCCCTGGGTGTTGCAGGCATCGTGGTCGTCCGGACGCTCATGGCAATAACGGCGCAGACGGTCCAGGTCCGGGGTAGCGCCGGACAGGATCAACGCGGTCTCGCCGCCTGCCGAATAACCGATCACCCCGACCTGATCGGCATTGACGAAGGGCGCAAGCATACGGTCGCCCAAGGTCGCGGTAATGGCTTCGGAAATCTGGATCGGCCGCCCGTAAAGATTGCTCAAGGTGCCGAGGCGGCTGTGGTCTTTGGAGTTGTCGCCGGGATGGATCACCGCCACCACCACAAACCCTTTGCGCGCCAATGAGGTGGCCAGATCGTGCAGGGCCAGCGGGGTTCCGGTATTGCCATGGGACAGCATCAACATCGGGAAGCGTCCGATGGCGACTTTGGTGTCTTCACCGGCTTCGACCGTGTAACCCTCGAGCTTGCTGGAATGTTCCCTCTCACTGGATGGATAAAAGGCGATGGCGCGCATCGGCTGCAAGTCCAGCGGATCGAGGAACGTCATCTCATGGAAGCCGACGCTCCAGTGAGGATACGGCGCAGGCGCGGCGTGCACTGAATTCAGGCTGCCGAACAGGCAAATCAGTAATGTTGCACAAAGACGCACCATGGGATGCCCCACCTTATTACCTGACCGCAGATATTAACCCTCGACTGCATAACCTGGGCCAGAAACTGATCGCCGCCAGAAACAAAAAACTCCGCATCTGGCCATCATGATGACCAGAATACAGAGTTTCAGGGGTATTGCCTGCGCCGTTTGACGTCTTTACGCAAGCCTTACGCGGCGGCGAACAATTGTTCGCTGATTTGCGCCTGAGCCTCGCTCATGGCTTTGCTGCGTACTTCATCACCGTAGGCCAGGCCATGGGCGCGGACGAACTCGATGTCGGTGATACCGAGGAAGCCGAACATCACCTTCAAGTACTCTTCGTGAGCAGTGCCAGTCGGTTGGCCAGCGTGCAAACCGCCAGCCGTCGAAACGATCACCACTTTCTTGCCGCCGCACAGGCCTTCAGGACCGGCTTCGGTGTAGCGGAAAGTCTGGCCGGCTACGGCGATGCGGTCGATCCAGGCCTTGAGTTGGGTCGGGATAGTGAAGTTGTACATCGGCGCTGCAATCACGACGGCATCGGCGGCGAGGAATTCTGTCAGGGCCTGCGCACTCAAATCGGCTTCATGCTGTTGCGCGGCGTTACGCAGTTCGGCGGCGGTGCCGGCGGCGACCAACGTGCTGGCGGAGAAATGGCTGATGGCATCGGCGGCCAGGTCGCGATAAGTCACCACGACGCCAGGCTCGGCGGCTTGCCAGGCCTTGACGACTTCGCCGCTCAACTGACGGGAAGCCGAGTTGTCACCCAGAATGCTCGAATCGATATGCAGTAATTTCATGTGGGATCTCCAAGGTGAGGATCGCCACCCGGCGATCTGATGGAGACAATCCTACCGACGAAACCAATAGCTGATTAGCCGGCAATAATGCGATAGTTCGTCCCACTGATAGGACAGTTGGATTTAAATCATGCAAGATCTCAACGACCTCTACTACTTCGCCAAGGTGGTCGACGCCGGCGGCTTCGCAGCGGCCGGGCGTTTGCTCGGGATTCCCAAGTCCCGGCTATCACGACGCATCGCCGAACTGGAAGAACGCCTTGGCGCGCGCCTGCTGCAACGCACCACCCGCCAACTCAACCTGACCGCCGTGGGCGAGCGCTACTTGCGGCACTGTCAGGCGATGCTGCTGGAAGCCGAGATGGCCGACGAAGCAGTGGCCAGCATGTCCAGCGAACCCCGCGGCCGACTGCGGGTTTCCTGCCCGGTGGGGTTGGCCCACGATATGTTCCCGTCGGTGATCAGCAAGTTCCTTGAGAAATTCCCGCAGGTTCAGCTGGAGATGCTGCTGCTCAATCGCCGGGTTGACCTGGTGACCGAAGGCGTCGATGTCGCCTTGAGAGTGCGGGAACTGGGAGATGAAGACCCACTGCTGGTCACCCGCCGCTTACGTCAGGCGCAGACTGTCATGGTCGCCAGCCCGGCGTTTCTTCGCGAGCGGCAGATCAAGACCCCGGACGACTTGAAAAACGTGCCGATATTGGGCGCACTGGAAGCCGATCGGCTAGTGCATCTGCGGATGCTCGACCAGCAGGGCAAGGCCTGTGAAATGACATTCGAAGCTCGATTGGGCATCGACGATTTTCTCGTGCGTAAGGCATGTACCCTGTCCGGGCTGGGTTTCACCGTGTTGCCGATGATGTACTGCGAGCAGGAACTGGAAAACGGCTCACTGGTGCAACTGCTGCCCGACTGGTCATTGCCGGGCGGTTGGCTGCAAGCGGTCTACCCTCATCGGCGCGGGGTAATGCCGGCGGTACGCGCCTGGATCGACCATTTGATCGAATCATTCAATGCCTGTGGGGACCGACTGTTATGAAGGCAAGACCAATGAGCGAAGAGGATGTCGCGCAATTCTGCCTGGCGCTGCCCGGCGCGCGGGAGGATTACAAGTGGGGGGGTGTGAGGGTGTTTTCGATTGCCGGGAACAAGATGTTCGCCTTGCAGAACCTGCGGGGCCAGTCCCTGGCTTTCAAGGTCGACAAGGACCTGTTCCTCGGTCATTGCGACCGACCGGGTATACACCCGGCGCCATATCTGGCCCGGGCGCAGTGGATCATCATGGAAACGCCCTACCCGCTGGGCACCGAGGAGCTGCAAGGCTTGCTGCAACGTTCCCACCAACTGGTGGTGAGCAAGTTGCCCAAGCGCACGCAGATCGGCTTACTGCTTTAAAACAGCTTTAGAACAGCGCGAACAGCGCGAACAGCTGGGCACCCAAAAACAACTGGTCGATCCAGAACACCTGATGCATCAGCACGATGAGCCAGAACACCAGTTGAAACGAAACCTTGCGGGTCTTGTGCCGAAACACTTGCTGGGCCAGCAAGGCACCCGGCCAACCGCCCGCCAGTTCCACTGCGTGCAAGACGTTCTCCGGCGTACGCCAGCTGTCGGCGCGGGCCTTGTACTTGTCGCCCCAGTACAGGAAAAACGCCAGCACGCTGACGACGCCATAGGCGGCCAGGGGAATCACCGACAGCCCGCGCAGCCACAGCGACACCGAGCCAAACAACGGCACTGCGCACAGCGCAACGAACACCAGCAATTTCAACCGCAGGTTTTGAATCGCTCCCCCGGACTTGCGCCCGGGGTTGTTGCGTGCGGCGGCGTCGCTCATGGCTTGGCCGCGGTCCAGTCGACCCAACCGAACTGCCAGGTCGCCAGGATCACCAGGCCGAACACGATGCGGTACCAGGCGAACGCCGCGTAGCTGTGGCTGGCGATGAACTTGAGCAGGCCCCGGACAGCGATCATTGCAAAGATAAACGCAGTGACAAAGCCGATGGCGAACACCGGGAAATCAGCCGGTACAAACAGGTGGCGGTATTTATAGCCCGAGTACACTGCCGCGCCGACCATGGTTGGCATGGCGAGGAAAAACGAAAACTCAGTGGCCGTCTTGCGCGACAACCCGAACAGCAAACCGCCGATGATCGTCGAACCGGAACGCGAGGTTCCCGGGATCATCGCCAGGCACTGGGCGAAACCGACTTTCAGGGCTTCTTTCCAGGTGATGTCATCGACGCTTTCGGCATGCACGACATGCTGCCGGCGCTCAGCCCACAACATGATGATCCCGCCCACGACCAATGCGCTGGCCACGGTGATCGGGTTGAACAGGTACTTGTGGATCAGGTCGGCAAAAATCACCCCCAATACCACCGCCGGCAGGAAGGCGATCAACAGGTTCGCGGTAAAACGTCGAGCGCTGGGTTGCGTCGGCAAACCGATGATCACGTCGAGGATCTTGCGACGGAACTCCCAGACCACCGCCAGGATCGCGCCGAGCTGAATGATGATGTTGAAGGCCATCGCTCGTTCACCGCCGAAATTGAGCAAGTCCGCCACAATGATCTGGTGCCCGGTACTGGAGATGGGCAAGAACTCGGTCAGCCCTTCTATAACGCCTAAAATCAATGCCTGAAAGGCTGTCCAAAGATCCATCGTTCCCCCAAGAAGCCATGCCCCCAGGCATGCCCCGTTAATAATTTGTAGAGCGTTATTCGCGATCAGCGTGCGCTGAAACCCCGCGCGCACAAGATCCACACAAAACCGTAAAAATTCCGTGAAAAATCGACTTGGACTCAGGTTTTTCCGCGCGGGGCCGAAATCCTATCAGACAAGCCTCATTTGCGCTGCCGTGTAATAGGACCTGAGTCGTATAGGCTCCGATCGGCACAGTGTGGTTGGATGCTGGCGATCGTTTATGACAAGAACAAGAAAACGGAGTAACAGCGTTATGAACAGCTTGCGCAGTGTGTCGATCAGCCGACGCTTGTGGCTTATCTTGATCGTGGCCGTGGTGATGCTGTTGACGTTGGGCGTACTGATGCTCAAGCAGATTCACGACGACCTTTATCACGCCAAAGCCCAGAAGACCCAGCATGTGGTGCAGACCGCCAGCGGTATCCTGACTTACTACCACGACCTGGAGACCGCCGGCACCCTCACCCGCGCCGCCGCGCAACAGCAGGCGCTGACCGCCGTGCGTGGTTTGCGCTACGACCAGAATGACTATTTCTGGATCAACGATCTGACGCCCGTGATGGTCATGCATCCGACCAACCCGAAACTCGAAGGCCAGAACCTCTCGACGATCCGCGACCCGGACGGTTTTGCGCTGTTCAACGAAATGGTCGCCATCGCCAAGGCGAAAGGCGCCGGCATGGTCGACTATCGCTGGCCGAAACCGGGCGCCAGTGCACCGGTGGAAAAAACCTCCTACGTCAAACTGTTTGAGCCCTGGGGGTGGGTGATCGGCTCCGGCGTGTACATCGATGACATGCAGGCCGAGTTTAATGCGCAGGTCTGGAAGGCGTCTTTCGTCGGTCTGGTGATTGCCCTGATCATGGCACTGCTGGTGATCATGATTGCTCGCAGCATCGTGCGCCCATTGCAGGAAACCGTGGATGCCATGGCCAATATCGCCAGTGGTGAAAGCGACCTGACCCGCAGCCTCGATACCCACGGCCAGGACGAAGTCACGCAACTGGCCCGGCACTTCAACGCCTTTACCGCCAAGCTGCGCATGGTGATCAGTCAGTTGCAAGTATCCGCCGGCGCGCTGGGACAGTCTTCCAATGAACTGGGCAACGACGCTGCGCAAGCCCAGCAACGCAGCCAGCAGCAGTCCCAGCAAATGGAACTGGTGGCGACCGCGATCAACGAAGTGACCTACGGCGTGCAGGATGTGGCGAAAAACGCCGAACACGCGGCCAGTGAAATGCGCGATGCCGAATCTCAGGCGCAGCAGGGACAGATCAATATTGATGGCAGCCTGCAGCAGATCGACAAGCTGTCTTCGACCATCGATCAAGCGGTAGAAGTGATTCGTACGCTGGCCGACGAAAGCACGCAAATCGGCAGTGTCCTGGAAGTGATTCGCTCCATCGCCGAGCAAACCAACCTGCTGGCCCTCAACGCCGCCATCGAAGCCGCCCGGGCCGGTGAGCAAGGTCGAGGGTTTGCGGTGGTCGCCGATGAAGTGCGCCTGCTGGCCCAGCGCACCCAGAAGTCGACGGCAGAAATCCAGTCGATGATCGAACGCCTGCAAAGCCATTCCGAAGCGGCGGTCAAGGTCATTGGCGACAGCAGCCGCGCCTCGCAACTGACCATCGAGCAGGCCGGTCTGGCCGGTGCCAGTCTGAATGCCATCGGCCAGGCCTTGCGCAACCTCAACGGCTTGAATGCCTCGATTGCCAGTGCAACCTTGCAGCAGGCGCATGTGGTGGAAGACATCAATCAGAACGTCACCCAGGCCGCCGGGTTGTCCCACAGCACGGCATTGGCGGCCGAGCAGTCGAGCGTGGCCAGTGTTCATCTCAAGGAATTGAGCGAACAGTTGAACGGGTTGCTCAAGCAGTTTCGGGTCTGATCACTTGTAGCAGCTGCCGAGCCTGCGAGGCTGCGTTCGGTGTGGGCCGCATTCGGGCGAAACCGTCGTAATTTCTGAGCACGCGGTCATCTGGAACACCGCGTCGCCTGATTTCACGACGGCTTCGCCGCCGAACGCAGCCTCGCAGGCTCGGCAGCTGCTACACCGGACCGTGCAAGCCGTTTCTACTTGGCAGCGCCTGCCGCTACAATCCGCCCCCCCTACTCGTCTTCACCAAGGAACCTCCATGTCCGGGCTTGAACTGTTTGCCGCCGCCCTCGGTGTGATTGCCGTCTGGCTGACGGTCAAACAGAACCCCTGGTGCTGGCCGGTCGGTCTGGTCATGGTGCTGCTGTATAGCTGGATCTTTTTCGAGGTGAAGCTGTATTCGGACATGTTGCTGCAAGTGATCTACGCCGCGTTGCAGCTTTACGGCTGGAGGCAGTGGACTCGCGCGGGCGTGACGCATGACGGGCGGCATGTCAGCGTGCTCGATGGCAAATCCGTCGCGCTCGGTCTGGCCGTGGGTGCGGTCGGCAGCCTGCTGCTTGGAGCCGCGATGGCTCACTGGACCGATGCCGCCCAGCCCTGGCTCGATGCCGCACTGACCGGTTTCAGCCTGGTCGCGCAGTTATGGATGGCGCAAAAACGCCTGCAATGCTGGCCGCTGTGGATTGCGCTGGATGTGATCTTCGTCGGCCTGTTTATCTACAAAGAGCTGTACCTGACCGCAGGCCTCTATGGGGTATTTGCCCTGCTGGCCGTGCAAGGCTGGCGGACGTGGCGTGCCGACCCGGCGTTACGCACATGAAAGTGCTGGTGCTCACGGGGCCCGAATCCAGTGGCAAGAGTTGGCTGGCCGCTGAGCTGCAACAGCAGTTCGGCGGCGTTCTGGTGGGCGAATACGTGCGCTGGTTCATTGAGCAGGAGGCGCGAGACACCTGCCTGGCCGATATTCCCGAGATCGCCCGCGGTCAGCTGCAATGGGAAGATGACGCCCGCGCCCTTCAGCCCCCGCTGCTGATTCTCGACACGCACTTGCTGAGCAACATGCTTTGGAGTCAGACCCTGTTTGACGCCTGCCCGGCCTGGCTCGAACAGGCACTGCTGGCCCGACATTACGACTTGCACTTGCTGCTGTCGCCTGAACTTGTCGACTGGACCGATGATGGCCAGCGCTGTCAGCCGCAGCTGGATCAACGCCGGGCTTTTTTCAACGCGACTCAAACGTGGCTGGAACAATATCGGCAGCCCTTACAAGTGATCCAGGGCGACTGGGCCGAACGCCGTGCCCAGGCATTGCAGGCCGTCACTCTGCTGCTCGAACGCTGACCTGAATCCGGCTGTAGCAGCCCATCCCCAACATTTGTTGCGATATTCTTGCAAATACGTCCGTTTGTGAAACATGCCTTTGCGCTCAACAACCCCGTTTCAGCGTCATTCATCGTTCTGTCATGGCATGTGTTAAAGCGCTGATACATCACAACGCAAGCTATGGATCCAGAGCGTTGCGCCTCCTTTTCCCCGTTATAGCCCCCCGCTTTTGTCTCAGGCCTGAAACAGCTCAATCAAGGATCCATTTACCTTGATCGATAACCCATTGAATCAAAACAAAAATCAAAAACCGGCACGGCTTTAGCTATCACCTTCACAACGCTGTTTAGGGCCAGCGCACAACAGAAGGAATCGCCGTCGTGGGGACTTTTCATAAAGGCTTTACGCGCTTGTTGCTGCTCGGATGTACCGCCATCTCGGTACTCAGTTTTGACGTTCAAGCTGAAGGCAATGGCGTCATCGTACTCACTCGTGATGTACAGCCCCACACCGTCGGCAGGCCGCCGTTTCAGAAAGACCCCTACCCGACCACGGTCAACGCCAACCCTTCGGATCGTGTCAACACGACACTCAGCAACACCGAGTTGAGCGATGGTGAGTTCGCCAGCGTGGCCAGCGGCTCATCCATCAGCAACAGCATCAACCAGAACGGCAACATACCCGGCAGCCTCAATGTCGTGACCAATCCCAATGGCATGCCCGGCATGAGCGCCGGTCACGGCGGCGGCAGCGGTGGCGCGATTTCGGGAACGATTAACCATGCCATGAGCTCCGGCCTCGCGCCGTTGGGCAGGCTGGCGGGAGGTCAATGACATGAGCCGCTCCCTGATCCTGCTCGCCTTGCTCGCCAGTGCCAGTGTGAATCCAGTCGCCATGGCCGACTCCAGCGTTCCGGTGGTCAACACCGCCAGCATCCTGGATTCCGGCGCCCGGTACAAAGGCAACTTCAACGTCAACCAGGCCTCCGGCGATCAACAACAACAGGCCAACACACGCGCTATCGCCATCGGCACCGATGCCTCGGCGACCACTCGCGTCATCCAGAAACTCGACAACCCCGCCAATCCGTCGATGAACGCGACGGCCACCATCGGCGGCAACTCTTTCAGTCAAGGCAACGGTGCACTGGGTGTCAACCAGGGCGCCGGGGCCAACAACCAGATGGCCAACGCAATGCGCATCAGCATCAGTGCTGCGCCGCAAAGCGTCGACGATAGCGCCCTTTCTCAACAGAACGTGGCGTTGCTACCAAGCTCAGGGGCAACTGACGCTTCAAAAGGCAGTCGCCAGGTCGTGACAAGCGACCAGGCCTTCACCGGCAGCCGAGGAGTGATTCAGGTGAACCAGAGTGCCGGGGTGGGGAACCGAATGGCTAACACCCTGAGCATACGGGTCGCTGACTGACCCGAACGCAGTGCGATTAGAAAGTAACCAACACTTAACCAACTAATAAGCACGGAGAAACACCATGAAACCCACAATGGCTCTCAAGCCTCTCGTCTTCGCCCTGGCAGCCGTCATGGCGATGGCTGCGCAAGCCAACGATAACGATCACGACGGTGGTCACGGCCACCATCATCACGGCCCCAAAGGCCCAACCTGGGAACAGCAACTGTCAATCGACTCCGCCGCCAGCGCCTATGTAGGGGATACACAGGACAGCAGCGGCAACTCGGTACTCAACCAAGGCACCAACAACACCGCCGAGGCTGACAACTCGCTCAATGGCTCCAACGGCAACATGGGCGCCAACGTCGCGGGTGGCGACGGCAACCAACAAGACAACGCCGCCGCGCTGGCTACCGCTGATGAAAGTTTCATCTTCGGTTCTGCCGAGGCAACCTCCACCGCGTATCAGTACAACACCAATAACTACGTCAAAAACCGCTCTACTCAAAACAACGCCACGCTCAACAACGCTGGCAATAACGGCTCCGGCAACATTGGTATCAACGTGACTGCCGGCAACTTCAACCAACAGAAAAACAACCTGGCGATTGCCGTGTCTGGCGGACGGGTAGCAACAGCCTCGGCTGACGCTTACCAATCGACCACCGGCCTGGATGTCGACAACAAGGCTGACCGGACCCACGTCACCACCACCCTCACCGATACCACCACGTCCTCGGGCACCTTCAAGGCCAAAGGCACCGGGACGATCGACGACAGTGGCTGGGGTCACAGAGGCGATGACAAGTTCAAATTCAGCGCTGTGGGCACCTTCGATCTGGCTGGCGTCACCACCCATCAAGTGCTGACTCCAGACGGCTGGAAAAACCCTGTTGTGAACAACGCCTCCATGACCAACTCGATGAACAGCTTCTCCGGCAACGGAGGTGCCAACGTGTCGGCGGGTGTGGGCAACCAACAAAGCAACTCTCTGTCCATTGCTGCTGGCTGCAGAGCCTGCATGTAATCGCGATCGAAATGAAAGCCCCGGCAACGGGGCTTTCTTTCCACGGTTCACCAAAGGCGTATCGATCATGCGTACGACAGCCTGTTTCGCCCTGCTGTGCCTGTGCGGCCTGACTCAGGCGGCGCAGATGCCGGTGGCCGCCTTGCCGGGCGGCACGCTGGTTTACAAGCAGGTGCAAAGCGTGCGTGAGCGCAAGTTCAGCGACATCGTCGAACAAAAAACCGACTTCAGCTGCGGCGCTGCTGCACTGGCTACGGTGTTGCGCCAGGCATACTGGCTCGATGTCGATGAGGAACACATCATCAAAGGCATGCTGGTCAACGCTGATCAGAGCCTTGTCCGTACTCAAGGTTTTTCCATGCTGGACATGAAGCGCTACATAGAAGCGATCGGCATGCGCGCGCGTGGCTACCGGATACCGTCCGAGAAACTCGAAGCGGTGACCATTCCGGTGGTGGTGCTGATGGAAATTCGCGGCTACAAGCATTTCGTGGTGATGCAGCGGGCGGACAAGAACTGGGTCTATATCGGCGACCCGGTGCTAGGGCACAAACGCTATTCCCATGATGACTTTGCCAAAGGCTGGAACGGCATTGTCTTCGCAATCGTGGGTCCCGGTTACGACAAAACCAATGCATTGCGCAGTCCACCGGAACCGCTGACGGCCAAGAACAAGCTGGATACGTTCAACCCGGTCAAAGATGCCGAATTGATGGACTTTGGCTTCATACAGAGCGACTTCTTCTAATCGCCCACTGATGATAGAGAGGGCCGGATGCCCCGGGAGCAGCAGATGAAAACCTCATACTGGCTGGCCGCCGCTTGCCTGGCAGCAAGCGCATCGGGCTATGCCAATGCAGGATTCAAACCCATCGAACTCAAGGACCAGGAGCTCGCCGAGCTACGCGGTCGTTATGTCATGCCAGGGCGGATCATCAGCTTCGGCATTGTCATGAGCAGCACCTGGCGCAATGCCAGTGGCGACCTGATCGGGGTGGCGACGTCCATGCAGATCCAGGCCGCCACCGTAAAACCGCAATTTTACGTGTCGACCATTAAAGAAACCGGTAACGGCAGTACGCCGTCATTGGGCACCGGGAATGTGATCGGTGGAGCAGGACTGACCACCACCCAAGGTGTCACTCAAACTGTGCGCGCCGCCGGTGACGGTAATAGCGCCTACAACAATGTCGCGATCAACGTCCAGGAGGCCAACCAAGCACCGGCGCCGAGCCCCGCCCAAGGGCAGGTGCTGACCAGCGGGCAAACCATTACCGACAGCAATGCCGCCGGTAGCGTCGCAGTGGCGGCCACCGGTGGTGGCGTGCAAATGGCCATCCAGGCCAGCAATAACCAAGGCACCGCCATGCAACAAGTGGCTCAGGGGGGGCTGGTGCAGAACACCCGGCTTCTGGGCAACAGCAACAGGGTCAATAACCTGACGCAGCTTAATGTGGTGCTGAATAACAATGGCCGAAATGCCGGAGCAGTCAACTGCAATCTGAGTCAACTCAATGCACTACGCAGCCTGGGATATTGAACTACGCTGATGTTCGATCATCGGGCTTCATGGGGGACGACTTATCATGTATCGGTCAGTACCACTGCGCGCGATCGTTTGTCTGAGCACTTTGTTCCCGTCGGCGCTGCTGCAAGCAGCGTCCGATGCGGACGTGGAAGCTTTGAAGCAACAACTCATGGAGCTCAAGCAACGATACGAAGTACAGCAAAAGGCTTTGGCAGTACTCGAACAACGAGTCCGTCAAGTGGAGGAACAACCGGCGGCGGCACCGCCTAAACGTCTGGCCAAGTCGCCAGCCGACATGAAAGGCAACCAGCAAGTAGCGTCGGGGACGGGAGCGGCCGCTGCTTCAGGAGGCGCTGCGGGCAGCGGCAGTTCCTATGGACAATCGCTGGCTGATGACTCTCAACCGGCACAGAGTGTTTCCAACCTGTATGACGAGGCCAGCGGATTCTTCGGCGGCGGCAAATTCAGCCTCGAAACCGGACTGACCTATTCGCGTTACGACAGCCGCCAGTTGATCCTCAACGGTTTCCTCGCACTGGACTCGATCTTTCTGGGCAACATCAACCTGGATCGGATCAAGGCTGACACCTGGACGCTGGACCTCACCGGGCGCTACAACTTCGACAATCGCTGGCAATTCGACCTGAACGTGCCGGTGGTGTACCGCGAATCAACGTATCAGTCCGGTGGCGCCAACAACGGTGCCGCGGGGGTGACCAGCGAAGAAACCGTCACCCGGGATCCGACGCTCGGCGATGTCAACTTCGGGATCGCCTACAAATTCATGGACGAATCGGTCAACACCCCGGATGCCGTGTTCACCTTCCGGGTCAAGGCGCCGACCGGCAAGGACCCGTTCGGCATCAAGCTGCGCCAGACCGACGCCAATACCAACCTGTTCGTGCCTGACACCTTGCCGACCGGCAACGGCGTCTGGTCGATCAGCCCCGGTATCTCGCTGGTCAAGACTTACGATCCGGCGGTTCTGTTCGGAAGCCTGTCCTATACCCACAACTTCGAAGAATCCTTCGACGACATCAGCGCCACCGTCAATCAGAAAGTCCCGGGCAAGGTGAGGATCGGCGACAGTTTCCAGATTGGCGCGGGGATCGCGTTTGCGCTGAACGAAAAAATGAGTATGTCGTTCTCGATGTCTGACCTGGTGCAACGCAAAAGCAAGCTCAAGCAGGATGGCGGGGATTGGGAGTCTGTGGTGTCCAGTGATGCCAACGCCGGTTACTTCAACGTCGGCATGACCATCGCGGCCTCCGACAATCTGACCATCGTTCCCAACCTGTCCATCGGTATAACGGACGATGCGCCGGACTTTTCCTTCAGCCTGAAATTCCCGTACTACTTCTGATCGCTTCACCCCAATGGAAAAGGCCCGCTGCGATGGATGTCGCAGCGGGCCTTTTTTGTTGCACCGCCCTAGCGGATCTGGTGCTTGTGCAGCAATCGGTAAAAAGTCGGCCGCGACACACCCAGGACTCGGGCGGCGACACTCAGGTTGTCGCTGTGCCGGTTCAGCACATCGCACAGTGCCTGGCGTTCGGCGCGGGTCTTGTAGTCTTCAAGGGTGCCCATCGGCGTGACAAAGGCGTGTTGACTAAGCAGCCCCAGATCTCGCGCCTCGATCTGCCGTCCTTCGGCCAACACCAGGCCGCGGCGTACCCGGTTGGCCAGCTCGCGGACATTGCCCGGCCAATCGTGCTTGCCCATGGCAACCAACGCATCTTCGCTGAAGCTGCGCGGACGACGGCCGGTTTCACTGCTGTAGAAATGGGAAAAATGGTTGGCCAGCATCAATAGATCGCCATGGCGTTCACGCAACGGCACGGTAACCACTTGCAAGACGTTCAAGCGGTAGTACAAATCTTCGCGAAAGCGCTTCTTTTCGATGGCCTCTTCAAGGTCGACGTGCGTCGCCGCCAGTACCCGCACATCCACCGGAATAGGCTGATGGCCACCTACCCGTTCGATGTGTTTTTCCTGCAGGAAACGCAGCAGATTGGCTTGCAACTCCAGAGGCAGATCGCCTATTTCATCGAGAAACAGAGTTCCACCATTGGCCGCTTCTATCCGCCCGATCTTGCGCTGATGGGCGCCGGTAAAAGCCCCCTTCTCGTGACCAAACAATTCGGACTGGATCAAGTGTTCGGGAATCGCGCCGCAGTTAATCGCCACGAATGGCTTGCTGTGACGCTGGGATTGTTGATGCAGGGTACGGGCGACCAGTTCCTTGCCGGTGCCGCTTTCGCCTCGGATCAGCACCGGCGATTCGGTGGGCGCCAGTTTGCTCAGCAATTTGCGCAGTTCACGAATCGGTTTACTGTCGCCAAGCAACTCGTGTTCAGGCTGATCGATATGCACCGTGCCCTGACCGCGCAGGCGTGCCATGCCGAACGCTCGGCCCAGGGTGACTTGAACCCGTGAGACGTCGAACGGCAAGGTATGGAAGTCGAAAAACCATTCGCAGACGAAATCTCCGACGTTCTGCATTCGCAAAACATCCTGATCGAGCACGGCGATCCACTCAGTACCGCTGCGGGTGATCACTTCCTTGACGGCTTCGGGGCGCTCCAGATGAAAGGGCTGCAAGCGCAACAGGCCCACGTCGCAGGTTCGTTCGGCGGCGCTTCCCAGGGTACAGCTATCAACATCCCAACCAGCAGCGCGTAAACCCGGTAACAAACGGTGGCAGTCGTCGCAAGGATCCACTACTAAAAGACGTCGTAAAGCAGGCGCTTCGATCATGACTGTTCCTTGGCGCCAAATTTTAGGAAATATTATTAAAAACAGTCATTTGGCGGGCTTCGTTGTAACACTAGCAAGAATTTGACGCGTGCTTGTATCGATTGCTTATAGGGACGTTGGCTTATTAGTTATAAAAAGTCATTTAATGAGTTGCCTAACGAATTGAACCTTTCATTCAGCTTTCAGCAACTGCCTGAATCGCAGGCGAATCAAAGAAAGTTGAAATTTCTTTTGATTGTGTGTGACCCAACCCCCGGTTGCGGACATCAGTACAAGTAACCAGCCGAACGGTAAGCCCAACCGACGGCACATCACTTGATTGGGCATACAGAGAGAAGATCCCATGAACGCCCCGCTCCGTATCAACGAAGCTCTTTTGATTGCCGACCGCGCATTCCAACCCTTTCAATGCGTGGCCTGGGCTCCACAAGACGGTAATGGCGAGCTCAGCCTGGCCATCATTGATCGCACTAACACTCGCATCAGCCGCAAACAAATCCCCAGCAGTGCCTATTCCGATCCGGAGCAACTTGCACACTTGCTGGAACAAGCCCGCGCCGAGCTGAGCGAGGAAGGTTACACACTGCAATCGTGGTCCATGCCGCATTAATTTTTTCGCGGATTACCGCCCGGTAATCCGCGTCCCTTCTTCACCTTAGTTGACGGTTTTCTACGGTCAGCTGCACGGCACAATTGCCATTTTTCAACTTCTGATCCGCCAGATTACTTGGCAGGCTTGTCAGTGGTTCGAAAAGACACTGTTCTGGCACAAAACGCCCCTCCTCCTGAGCGTAATGGCAGTTGTGCATCATCGCATTCAGGGATTGAATATTCTGCTCAGACAGTCAACCTCCGGGCACCCGGACAAGGACGACTGGCAAGGAGATGCGTGCATGTCACTCCAGACTGCTTTTGCCATACCGGCAACGGTGAATGACGCCGGACAACTCGATAGTCATTTCGCCGGCAGCGGCAAGACTCAAGTGTATTTCGCCGGCAGTACCTTCAGCAGGGTCAATGGTGTCGCGATTGACCACAATGACCGAATACTGGTGGCAGCCAAGGTCGGCACCCCAGGTGGCAGCCGTTTTGGCCTGGCGCGCCTGCGCGAGGACGGTTCGGCGGATCTGGCATTCGGTAAACAAGGCAGCATCATCGGGCAGTTCGCCCACGGCTATGAGGCCATGGCGGGCACGGTGCGGGTGCTGGCCGACGGGCACATTCTGGTGGCCGGCCTGCACTACGAAAATGCTCACCGCACGCTGCCCGCCCTGGCGATGTTTGATCGCCAAGGCTGCCCGGTACAGAATTTTGGCGAGCATGGCCGCTGCGTGGTGCGCCTGCCGGCGAATCTTTCCCAAGGCGCTCGCGACGCCTGGTTACCACCTGGTGTACCGGGGACCGAGGCCTGTGATATCTGCGTGCAGGACGACGGTCGAATCCTGCTGCTGGCCAATCACCACTTTGAACGGGCCGATCACGTCGGCATGCTGATACGGCTCAATGCCGACGGCTCGCTGGACAGCACCTTCAACGGTCGCGGTTTTGTCATGGTCCGGCACTTATTGATGAACACCTGGCTTAACAGTCTGATGGTGCAACATGACGGCCGAATCCTGGTGGGCGGATCGATCAACTTCCCCGAGGAAGGTTTGCTGGCGCGTTATCACACCGATGGCCAGCTGGATGACGGCTTCGCCGTGGATGGGTTCATGACCTTCAAGGTCTCGGGTCGCAGTGCTCAGGTCTGCCAGATCGTCCAGCACGAAAATGGTGATTTGCATTGTTTTGGCAGCAGCCGCGACCCGATGCACTGTCTCGCACTGAGCGTTCACAGCAATGGCCGGCCTGACATGCATTGCAATGGCGGCCAACCACGACTGTTGAAAATCGGCCACAGCGGCTGCCAGTGGACCGCCGCCCAGGTACAACCAAACGGCTGTGTACTGACGGTCGGAGCGACAGTCGGCGGGCTCGAAGGCGATTTCATTCTCGCCCGGTACTTAGCCAGCGGGGCGCTGGATCGCAGCTTCGCCAATGGCCTGGGCTGGGTCCGCACACGCCTGAGTCGAGGCCCGGACACCGCCACTTCACTGGCTGTGCAGGCCGATGGCTGCATCGTCGTCGGTGGCTATTCACTGGATGGCAACTACCGCGCTGTCGTCGCCCGTTATCAACACTAGTTTCCTGCACTTGATCTTCCCTTCCGCTTACGGCAAGTTGCGCGCTTCTTAATACAAGGAGTAGCCGATGTCCGGCTCAATGGCCCAGGCCTTCGCACACAATTTTCTTGGGCATTCACCCCGCTGGTACAAAGCAAGCATTATCGGATTCCTGATTCTCAACGCCCTGGTGTCGTGGACGATCGGTCCCGTGGCGGCCGGATGGTTGTTGGTGCTGGAGTTCATCTTCACCCTGGCCATGGCGCTCAAGTGTTACCCGCTGATGCCCGGTGGGCTGCTGCTGATCGAAGCACTGCTGCTGAAAATGACCACGCCCCAGGCGCTCTATGACGAACTGGTGCACAACTTCCCGGTGATCCTGCTGCTGATGTTCATGGTGGCGGGCATCTATTTCATGAAAGACCTGCTGCTGTTTCTGTTCTCACGCCTGCTGCTGGGAGTTCGCTCCAAGGCACTGCTGGCGTTGATGTTCTGTTTCCTGTCAGCGTTTCTCTCGGCGTTTCTCGATGCATTGACCGTGACCGCGGTCATCATCAGCGCGGCCGTGGGGTTTTATTCGGTGTACCACCGCGTCGCCTCGGGCAACGATCCGCGGCAGGACAGTGAGTTCAGCGATGACCGGCAGCTGCCGACATTGCACCATGCCGACCTCGAACAATTCCGCGCCTTCCTGCGCAGCCTGCTGATGCACGGCGCGGTCGGCACAGCGTTGGGTGGTGTTTGCACGCTGGTTGGCGAGCCGCAAAACCTGCTGATCGGCCATGAAATGGGCTGGCACTTCGCCGAGTTCTTTCTGAAAATCGCCCCGGTGTCGTTGCCGGTGCTCGCAGCGGGCCTGGTGACCTGCGTGCTGCTGGAGAAACTGCGCTGGTTCGGTTATGGCACGCTGCTGCCGGACAACGTGCGTGCGGTGCTGGCCAACTACGCCGCCGAAGACAACGCCGAGCGCACTTCGCGTCAGCGCGCTGCGCTGCTGGTTCAAGGGGCGGCGGCGCTGATTCTGATTGCCGGGTTGGCGTTTCACATCGCCGAAGTCGGCCTGATCGGTTTGATGGTGATCGTGCTGATCACCGCGTTCACCGGTATCACCGACGAGCACCGCCTGGGCAATGCCTTCAAGGACGCCATGCCGTTCACCTCGCTACTGGTGGTGTTTTTCGCCGTGGTGGCGGTGATTCATGATCAGCAACTGTTCGCGCCGCTGATCCACTGGGTGTTGACGCTGCCGGTGGATCAACAGCCGGGCATGCTGTTTATTGCCAATGGCTTGCTGTCGGCCATCAGTGACAACGTATTTGTGGCGACCATTTACATCACTGAAGTGAAACAGGCCTTCATCTCCGGCCACATGAGCCGCGAGCACTTTGAAACCCTGGCGATTGCGATCAATACCGGGACCAACCTGCCGAGCGTGGCGACGCCTAATGGTCAGGCGGCGTTCCTGTTCCTGCTGACCTCGGCGATTGCCCCGCTGATTCGCCTGTCGTACGGGCGGATGGTGTGGATGGCGCTGCCATACACCGTGGTGATGGGAGGGCTTGGCTGGTACGCCGTAAGCTATTGGCTTTGAGGTGGCAGGTCTGACGCCTTCGCGGGCAAGCCTCGCTCCTACGGAATGTGTAAAACCTGTAGGAGCGAGGCTTGCCCGCGAAGAACGACAACGCGGTTCAGACTGAACTCAGTATGTATCGCTCGATCGCCTGGGCCGCGCCGTCTTCGGTATTGGCCCCGGTCACCACGTCGGCCTGACGCTTCACCGCCTCTTCCGCCTGCCCCATCGCAATCGACAGTCCGGCCCGGTGAAACATTGCCGGGTCATTGCCGCCGTCGCCCATGGCGGCGGTCTGTTCCAGTGACACCCCGAGAAACTCGGCCAGCGTCGCCAGTGCCGCGCCCTTGTTGGCTTGCACCGCAGTCACGTCCAGATAGACCGGTTGCGAACGCGACACTTGCGCCTGCCCTTCGACCTTGGGCAACAATCGCGCCTCCAGCTCGATCAACAGTTCGGTGTTGTTGCTGGCAGCGACGATCTTGTCGATACGTGCCAGGCAAGGCTCAAAACTCTCGACCACCACCGGCGGATAACCCAGGCCATGCTGCTCTCGCGGAACCATCGGGCCGTCCGCGTCCTTCAACAGCCAGTCGCCACCACTGAACACCCAGACTTCTATGTCCGGCTGATCGGCAAACAGCGCCAACGCCGTCAGCGCCGCCGTTGCCGGCAGATAATGCGCGACCAGCAAACTGCCGTCCGGGTTGACGATCGTGCCGCCATTGAACGCCGCCGTCGGCAGATCAATGCCCAAGGCTTCGATCTGCTGCAACATGGCTTTGGGCGGACGCCCGGTGGCCAGGCTGAACAGCACACCGGCATCGCGCAAGGCGCGGACCGCCTCGATGGTGCGCTGACTGAGGGTGTGATCGGGCAGCAACAACGTGCCGTCCATGTCACTGAGCAGAAAACGGATGAGGGGTTGCGTGACGTCACTCATCCGAGGCTGTGCCAGACGCGACCGTCGCGGGTCAGCAGCTCGTCAGCGGTCTGTGGCCCGTCTTCGCCGGCCGCATAGCTCTCCAGAGTTGCGTCCTGCTCCCAGGCGTCGAGAAACGGCTGCACGGCACGCCAGCCGTTCTCGATGTTGTCGGCACGCTGGAACAGCGTCTGATCGCCGGTCAGGCAATCGTAGATCAAGGTTTCGTAGCCGGTGGACGGCTGCATTTCAAAGTAATCCTTGTAGGCAAAACCCAGTTCGATATTGGCCATGTTCAATGCCGGCCCCGGCCGTTTGGCCAGCAGGTCGAACCACATGCCTTCATTGGGCTGGATCTGGATCCGCAGGTAAGTCGGCTGCAACTCTTCAACTTCGGTATCGCGGAACTGCGCGTACGGCGCCGGCTTGAAGCAAATAACGATCTCGGTGTCGCGCACGCTCATGCGTTTGCCGGTCCGCAGGTAGAATGGCACGCCGACCCAGCGCCAGTTGTCGATCATCACTTTGAGCGCGACATAGGTTTCGGTGGTGCTGTCGGGCGCTACGTTGGCTTCGTCACGATAACCGCGCAGCGAGTTGCCATCGATTTCGCCGGCGGTGTATTGGCCCCGCACCGAGTTGGCTCGCGCTTCCTCGGTCGACCAGGGGCGAATCGCGCCGATGACTTTGGCCTTCTCGCCGCGAACCGCATCGGCGCCGAAAGCGGCCGGTGGCTCCATGGCCACCATCGCCAGTAATTGGAACAGGTGATTAGGCACCATGTCCCGCAGGGCGCCAGTGACCTCATAAAAACTGCCACGGGTTTCCACGCCGACGGTTTCGGCGGCGGTGATTTGTACGTGGTCGATGTAATGGTTATTCCAGAAGGCTTCGAACAGGCTGTTGGAGAACCGGCTGACCAGGATGTTCTGCACGGTTTCCTTGCCCAGATAGTGATCGATCCGGAATATCTGCTTTTCCGTCATCACTTTGAGCAAGCAGGCGTTCAAGGCTTCGGCGGTGTACAGATCGGAACCGAAAGGTTTTTCGATCACCACCCTTCTGAACGCATCAGGGGCTTCTTGCAGCAATCCGGCCGCACCGAGACGCCGCACCACTTCGCTGAAAAAGCGCGGCGCGGTGGCCAGATAGAAAATGGCGTTGCCGGTGCCGCTGGCGTCGATTTTCGCCGCCAATGCGTCATAGGTGCGTTCATCCAGGAAATCGCCCTGGACGTAGCTGATGTGTTTCGCCAATTTGGCCCACAACGCCGGATCAAGGGCTTGATCGCCCTTGCCGACCTTGGCCGCCACTTCCGCCCGAATGAAATCTTCGAGTTTCCTGGCGAAGTCTTTGTCACTGATGGCGTTGTGATCAACACCGACGATCCGCAGTCCATTTCCCAGCAAACCATCGCGACTCAGGTTGTACAGCGCCGGCATCAACAGGCGCTTGACCAGATCACCATGGGCACCGAACAAAAACAGCGTGGTGGGCGGTGCGGGTTCTGCCTTGGATTTCCTGCGGATCACGTGGGTCATTTTTTCGCAGTCTCCACATGACCGCCGAAGCCGAAGCGCTGGGCCGAGAGGATCTTGTCGCCAAAGTTGCCTTGCCCGCGCGAACGGTAGCGAGAGAAGAGCGAGTTCGACAGCACCGGTACCGGCACCGCTTGTTCCATGGCGGCTTCGATGGTCCAGCGGCCTTCACCGCTGTCGGCCACTTCACCCGAGTAGCCGTCCAGTTTCGGATCGGACGCCAGGGCATCGGCGGTCAGGTCGAGCAGCCACGACGAGACTACGCTGCCACGACGCCAGACTTCGGCGATGTCCGCCACGTTCAAGTCGAAACGCTGATCTTCCGGCAGGTTGGTGCTGGCTTTGGTCTTGAGGATGTCGAAGCCTTCGGCGAAGGCCTGCATCATTCCGTACTCGATGCCGTTATGGATCATCTTGACGAAGTGGCCGGCGCCGGCGGGGCCTGCGTGGATGTAGCCGCGCTCGGCGCGATCGTCATCGGACTTGCGATCCTTGGTGCGCGGAATGTCGCCCATACCCGGGGCCAGGGACTCGAACAACGGGTCAAGACGCTTAACCGTCTCAGCATCGCCGCCGATCATCATGCAGTAGCCACGCTCCAGGCCCCAGACACCGCCGGAGGTGCCGACGTCGATGTAATGCAGGCCTTTTTCCGACAGGGTTTTGGCCCGACGGATATCGTCCTTATAGAAGGTGTTGCCGCCATCAATGATGGTATCGCCCGCTTCAAGCAAGGTGCTCAGTGTGTCGATGGTGTCTTCGGTCGGTGCACCGGCGGGCAACATGACCCATACCGCGCGTGGCTTGGCCAGCCCAGCGACAAGGGCTGGCAAGTCGGCGACACCGGTGGCGCCTTCTTCAGCCAAGGTCTCGACGAAGGCGGCATTGCGGTCGTAAACAACGGTGGTGTGCCCGTTGAGCATCAGGCGCCGCGCAATATTACCGCCCATGCGGCCCAGTCCAATAATCCCGAGTTGCATGTACTGATGCTCCCTACTACAAATAAAGTGTGTCAAAGGTATAGCCCAACGCGACTAGTGAAGGTTAGTCCAGAGCGGCGGGATGAAGTTTCCGGGCATTGTGCCCGATCCAGACTGATAACGTCGGGAATCGTACCGAAGACACAACGACCATGAAAAATAAAAAAGTTCCCTTCGGGGGCAAAAGAAATCAAAATTGGCGCCGATAGTAAGTGAGCACCCTATTCAGGGCGCAGACTTATAGTTGATATCGCCATTTGCGAGGTGAGCAATGGGCACCGTACACACAGCACTGCCAACACAAACCCTTTACGTCACGATCCGTCGCGATGAACTGCGCCAGTTGAAAGACGAGCGTGATCAGTTGAAGCGGGAAGTCGCGCAGTTGCGCCTGCTGACCCAAGGCAATGAGGCTCAGCCCTTGTCCATCACCCAACGTGTTCCCCACGTCTGACCTCCTCGCTTGAGTCAGAAACAGTCACTGCTGTTTCTGACTCGCTGCAATCCTGTCCGCTGCGACATCTCACAAAGTTTTCACACTTGCTTGGCGATACTCCGGCCCTTGTGGCTGCTTGCTTTGCGAGCGGCATACGTTCGTCTGTAACAAGGAGAGTGCCGACGGCCGATCATCTGGCTGGAGTGTTGAATGGCTTTGCTTAAACGCAGAAAAACGTCTGCAAATGGTTTCGACTGGGCAGGATTTCTCTGGTTATTTCTGTTCTTCTGGTATTTCTCCGGTATCACCCAACTGCTGATTCAACTGACGGGCACCTCCGGTTTTACCGGGTTCCGCCAGGCTTTTGTGATGAGCGCCATTTGGCTCGCACCGATGCTGTTGTTCCCCAAACAAACCCGTGTGATGTCCGCGCTGATCGGCGTGGTGCTGTGGGCCTGTTCGATGGCCAGCCTGGGTTATTTCTTCATCTATCAGCAGGAATTCTCCCAAAGCGTCATCTTCATCATGTTCGAATCGAACGTGTCTGAAGCCGGCGAGTACATGACGCAATACTTTGCCTGGTGGATGGTACTGGCGTTCCTCGCCCACACCGCGTTCGCGTATTTCCTTTGGACCCGCGTGCGTCCGGTGTACCTGCCACGCGCCCAGGCGCTGATTGCCGCGACGGCGATTGTGCTGGCCGTGATCGGTTACCCGCTGATCAAGCAGACCGCGCACACCGGCAGCCTGGCGGAAGGCTTCGATAAGTTCGAAACCCGCATCGAGCCTGCGGTGCCGTGGCAAATGGCCGTGGCCTATCACCGTTACCTCGGTACCCTGGCCGGCATGCAAGACATGCTCGACAGCGCCAGCAAGATCCCGCCGCTGAAGAACTTCACCGACTCGATGGCCAATCAGCCGGCGACCCTGGTGCTGGTGATCGGCGAGTCCACCAACCGTCAGCGCATGAGCCTGTACGGCTACGCGCGGGAAACCACCCCGGAACTGGACAAGCTCAAGGACCAACTGGCGGTTTTCAATAACGTCATTACCCCGCGCCCCTACACCATCGAAGCGTTGCAGCAGGTGCTGACATTCGCCGACGAAGAAAACCCGGACCTCTACCTGACGACGCCGTCATTGGTCAGCATGATGAAGCAGGCGGGTTACAAGACCTTCTGGATCACCAACCAGCAGACCATGACCAAGCGCAACACCATGCTCACGACCTTCTCCGAGCAGGCCGACGAACAGGTGTACCTCAACAACAACCGCAACCAGAACGCCGCCCAGTACGATGGCGATGTGATCGAGCCGTTCAACAAGGCACTGGCCGATGCGGCGCCACGCAAGCTGATCGTCGTGCATTTGCTCGGCACACACATGAGTTACCAGTACCGTTACCCGCCGACGTTCAACAAGTTCACCGACCGTAAAGATGTACCGGACGGCGTGCGCGATGATCAGGTGCCGACGTACAACAGCTACGACAACGCGGTGCTGTACAACGACTTCGTGGTCTCGAGCCTGATCAAGGACTACGCCAAGACTGATCCGAACGGCTTCCTGCTGTACCTCTCCGACCACGGCGAAGACGTGTTCGACTCCGCTGGCCACAACACCCTGGGCCGCAACGAGAACAAGCCGACCGCGCCGATGTACACCATTCCGTTCATAGCCTGGGCTTCACCGAAATGGCGCGAAAGCCATGACTGGAGTTTTGCTGCTGACCTGGGTCGGCCGTACAGCAGTTCCCAGCTGATTCACACCTGGGCGGATCTGGCCGGCTTGAGCTTCGATGAGCTGGATAGCAGCAAAAGCCTGGTCAGTGACAACTTCAAGCCTCGGCCATTGATGATCGGCAACCCTTATGAGCGTGAGCAGCGGCCGTTGATCGACTTCAGCCTGATAAAACCCAAGGTCGCGCCTGTCACTCCGACGGTGGTTAAGCAGTAGTTCTGGCGCACCCCCTGTGGGTGTGGGCTTGTGTGGCAAAGAGTGCCTGCGTGGCGAGGGGCTTCTGTGGCGAGGGAGCTTGCTCCCGCTCGGCTGCGAAGCAGTCGTAAACCCTTTACATGCGGTTTAACCTTGAAATACCGGGGTCGCTGCGCGACCCAACGGGAGCAAGCTCCCTCGCCACACAAGCGCTCTCGCCACCTACCCCCGCATGGATTGCGGACTAAAGCGCTTTGGTCCAGAACAGCATCCGGCCATGCGCCGGGTCGAACATGCCGGGTGAAAAACCAAATTTGCCATAAGACGCCTGGGCCACTGGATTGCCTTCCAGCACCTCCAGGGTGATTTTGCAGCAACCGCGCTGACGTGCGATATCCTCGACCTTGTGCAGCATCTTCTGGCTCAACCCCAACCCGCGAAACTTCGACACCACCACCACATCATGCACGTTGACCAATGGCCGACAGGCAAAGGTCGAGAAGCCTTCGAAGCAATTGACCAACCCCGCCGGCTCGCCCCCGACAAACGCCAATACACTGAAAGCATGGGGCCGTTTGGCCAATTCCCCCGGCAGTTGTCGCAACACAGCGTCGGGCAACGATTGACCGCTACCCATCGGATCTTCGGCGTAGTGATTTAATGCAAGACAAATCGCCTCGGCATGCACCGGGTTGGTGTAGCTGGCCTGAAGCACAAGAATTTCTGCGGATTCCATTTCCCACCCTCGATCACACAAATTGCCCCAGTTCGCTTCTTGCGCACTGAAAGGTCCAGTGACCTTATCGCGAGCGCCGGGGTGCCGACAACTGGATCCTGAGGCATCCGCATAGAACCAGTCGCACGTCAGAATGTGGTTGAGGGTTGCGCGCAGGCTGGGGAAAAAACTGACGCGCGGCGCCGCCAACTCAGCCGGGCTCAGTTGCATCCAGGCCTTGGCCAGTCGGTGATTGGCCCAGGCGTTCTGATAGGCCATGGTCAGCAAATGGTGGGACAAGGGCTGATTCATGTTCACTGCTCCCGGACATCAAGCCTCGGCAAAACGTTTTAGCTGCATCTCCTGCAAACGGCTGAGGGTGCGGCGAAACGGGAATTCCAGATAGCCCTCGGTGTACAACGCCTCCATCGGTACCTGCGCTTCGAGGTACAGCGGCACCTTGCGGTCGTAGCATTCGTCCACCAGGGCAATGAACCGCCGCACGCCGTCGTCATGCACCGACAATTGCGGCAACTCGCGATCCCCCGCCGCCACCCGCTCGACACCGTCCTCAGTGCCACGGGCGATGCGCCCTTCGCGCTTTTGCGCGCTGAGATTGGGCACGTCACTCAACAAAATAGCGCTGAAGGTGTCGCACAGAGCCATGAAGTCCATGGCGGCGAAAGGCTGCTCGCAAAGTTCGGTGTACCGGCACCAGAGTACGGTTTGACTGGCCTGAATGACATTGACCGAACGGTAGCCGATGTTCACCGGATCACTGGACAGCGATTGGCCGACGGTCAAGACCTTGAACACGTCGCCGAGGGCATCGGGCTGACCCGCAATGTTCACCCAGTAACGTTGCAAAGCAGCGCCAGGGTGCAGACGATGATCCTCCCCGCCATCCACCGCAATCACCTGCATGTGTTGCTTGATCGCGCTAATCGCTGGCACGAAGCGGTCGCGGTTGAAGCCATCGGCGTATAGCTGATCCGGCGGTTGGTTGGAGGTACAGACCACCACCACGCCCTGCTCGAACATCACTTGGAACAAGCGCCCGAGAATGATCGCGTCACCGATGTCGTTGACGAACAGTTCATCGAAACACAACACCCGCACTTCCTGGCTCAGCTCGCGGGCCAGGGCCTTCAGCGGGTCGGCAGTGCCGGTCAATTGGAAGGAGCGCTGATGCACCCAGCCCATGAAGTGGTGAAAGTGCTGCCGTCGGGCCGGGATGCGCAGGTTTTGATAGAACTGATCCATCAACCAGGTCTTGCCCCGCCCGACCGGACCCCAGAGGTACACGCCGGTGATGGGCGCGCGCCCTTCCTGCAAGGCTTCGTGACATTTTTGCAGCGCCCACACGGCATGTTCCTGGGCTTCGTCCTGGACGAAGCCCTTCTGTTCGATGGCGTGTTGCCAGGCGCTTAAGGGAGAGTCGACATTCATGCGCGGCAGTATACGTCTCTATAGCGGCTCGCCAAGCCTGGGCCGTAGCAGCTGTCGAGCACCGCGAGGCTGCGTTCGGCGGCGAAGCCGTCGTGATATCAGGCGTAGCGGTCCGTCAGACGCACTGTGCATTCAGGATTTACGACGGCTTCGCCGCCGAACGCAGCCTCGCAGGCTCGACAGCTGCTACGGCGGAACGCTGCCTCGCGGTGCTCGACAGGTGCTACATAGGCCGATGGTTACAGCGAGATGTCCAGCCGGGCGATCTTGCCCTGTTCATTGAGGCGGAACATGTAGCGCAATTCCAGCGGGCTGCCGGGAAAGGTGCCGGAGATCAGGTTGTGCACCAGCACTTTGCCGGTGCGCAGTTGAACATCGAGCACCTCGACCCGGGGCTGATAACGTTGTGCTGTGTCTTGCATCCATTGGGCGATGGCTTGTGTGCCAACCTGATGCTGTCCCTCATCGAACACGTTGGCATCCTCAGCGAAAAAACTGGCAACTCTCGAGGTGTCGCGAGCATTGGCGGCAGCAATGTAGGCGGCAATGGCGGGGGCCAGTGAAGAGGCTGGATTGGACATGTTTACGACTCCTTGTGAGTTGATTCTGGAGCCATGCTAAAACAAGCCAGTGTCAGTTCTTGTCAGGAGTGAAACGCCCTGCTTCGTCCAGTTGCATCTGCTTGCGCCAGGTGCGCAACAGGTCGCTGCGCCGCCCCGGGTAGCGCTCACCCTGTTCACTGACGGCCGAGATCCGGTCAGTGCGGAACGTGCGATAGGCACTGCGCAACTCACACCAGGCGACGATGATCCGCACCTCATTGAGAAACCCCAGGGCCAGGGGCCAGATCAGCCGCTGGCTGGGCACCTGGTTGGCGTCCGCATAATCGATGTGCAGCTTGGCCTGATCGCGGATGGCCTGGCGAAACACATTCAACGGCACCGCATTTTGCGGATAGCCATAACCCGGTGGCCCCGGCAACACCGTCGGGTTACGCAAGGCGTCCTGGGCCGTCGGGTCGAGCACCGCGGCGATTTTTGCCAGGGCATCGGCCGCCGCTTTGCTCAACACCTCATCGCCCCGCTGATCCACGTAGCGCAGACCGAGCACGATGGCTTCGGTCTCATCGGCATTGAGCATCAAGGGCGGCAGAAACAGACCGCTGCGCAACACATAGCCGATCCCCGCCTCGCCAAAGATCGGCGCGCCGAGTGCGGTGAGTTCAGCGATGTCGCGGTACAGCGTGCGTTCGGAAATCTCCAGCTCGCTGGCCAATGTCGCGGCAGTCACCGGACGACTTTTGCCGCGTAGCACTTGTAACAAGGTCAGTAAACGAGTGGTTCGCGACACGGTCGGCAGGCTCCTTTCTGGAAGTCGCCGGAGCTTAGCAGAGGCTGCTGTCAGAAAGTGGCAGTAGCGATCCGTCGGTTTGAAAAGCTTCGCGGGCAAGCCTCACTCCTACAGGTACAGCGATTTGGGCACGACACAAAACCTGTAGGAGCGAGGCTTGCCCGCGAAGTCGTCATACCAGACAGCACAAATCAGGGCTATCGATCGACCTTATGCCTGGCCGCATACAAGCACAGCATTTCCATGGCCAGGGTCGCCGCAGCCAGTGAGGTAATGTCGGCGTGGTCGTAGGACGGCGCCACTTCCACCACGTCCATCCCCACCAGGTTGATCCCGCGCAAACCGCCAAGAATCTCCAGCGCCTGCACCGTGCTCAAGCCGCCGCACACCGGCGTTCCGGTGCCCGGCGCGAAGGCCGGGTCGAGGCAGTCGATGTCGAAGGTCAAATACACCGGGTGATCGCCGACCCGCTTACGAATCGCCTCGACGATCGCCTCGCCCCCTTGCCGATGCACCTGCCGCGCATCCAGCACCTGAAAGCCCTGATGATCGTCATTAGTGGTGCGCAAGCCGATTTGCACCGAACGCGACGGATCCACCAGCCCTTCCCTGGCCGCATGCCAGAACATCGTGCCGTGATCCACGCGCTTGCCCTCTTCATCCGGCCAGGTGTCGCTATGGGCGTCGAAGTGAATCAATGACAACGGGCCGTGCTGGCGGGCATGAGCCTTGAGCAGCGGATAACTGATGAAGTGATCGCCGCCGAAGGTCAGCATCGCGCAACCGTTATCCAGGATGTGCCCGGCGTGGGCTTCGATGCTTTCCGGCACCGAATGCGGCGCGCCGTAATCGAAAGCGCAATCGCCGTAGTCGATGACAGCCAAGTGATCGAACGGGTCGAACGTCCACGGCCAATGGCGTTCCCAGGCAATACCAGTGGACGCCGCCCGAATACCACGCGGTCCGAAACGCGCGCCGGGACGGTTGCTGGTGGCGGTGTCGAACGGCACGCCGCTGACCACCACGTCGACGCCACGCAAGTCGCGGCTGTAGCGCCGGCGCATGAAACTGGTGATACCGGCGTAGGTGCTTTCGGCGGCAGTCCCGTAAAGACTGTCGCGGGTCATGGCCTGATCGTTCTGTGCAGGGACGTCCATGGGCGTGTTCCTTATTGTTGGTTTATTGGCGACTACGGAAAGTGGTCCACAGGCGGGTGCGCTGACGCATGTCCTTGAGGCTCATGCTGCGGTCGGCATACAGCCGCTCACGCACCTCGGCCTGCGGGTAGATGTCGGGATCGCTGCGCACCGCCTCATCTACCAGTGGCGTCGCCGCCTGATTGGCCGTGGCGAAGAACAGCGTATTGGTCAGTGCGGCGACGGATTCGGGGCGCAACATGAACTCGACGAAGGCTCGGGCGGCTTCGGGGTGCGGCGCGTCCTTGGGAATTGCCAGGTTGTCCTGCCATACCAGTGTGCCTTCACGTGGAATACGGTAAGCCACCTCGAACGGTTTATTGGCCTTGCGCGCCTGATCGGCAGCCATGCTCGCGTCGCCGTTGTAGGTCAGTGCCAGGCAAACGCTGCCATTGGCCAGATCATTGATCTGCCGCCCGGTGGCGACGTACAGCACCGACGGCTGTAGCTGACGCAACAGGGCGTCGGCGGCTGTCAGATCAGCCTTGTCGGTGCTGTAGGGATCTTTACCCAAATAATGCAGCGCCAGGCCAATCACCTCTTGCGGCGAATCGAGAATCGCGATGCCGCAGTCTTTCAGTTTGCTGGCGTATTCGGGCTTGAACAGCAGGTCCAGGCTGTTGAGCGGTACGTTGGGCAAGCGTTGTTTTACCGCTTCGACATTCATCCCTAGCCCGAGCGTGCCCCAGGTGTAAGGCACGCCATACCGATTGCCGGGATCGACCGCCGCCAGTTTTTCCAGCATGTCCGGGTCGAGGTTGGCGTATCCCTTGAGGCCATCGTGAGGAATTTCCTTCAGAGCTCCCGCCGCCAGGCCGCGCGCCAGGACGCTGAACGACGGCACCACCACGTCGTATCCGCTGCCGCCGGTGAGCAGTTTGGTTTCCAGCACTTCCGGCGTATCGAACGTGTCGTAGCGCACGTGGATGCCGGTTTCCTTTTCGAACCGCTGCAAGGTGTCGGGCGCCACGTAATCGGCCCAACTGTAGAGATTGAGGACTTTTTCCTCAGCCTGGGCCGGCACGGCCATGGCGAGGAACAGTGCGGGTAAACACAGCTTGAAGAGCGGAGCCATGACGAACACCTGACCGGAGGAAGTGGTTGCAGGATGCTTCGTCGATTACATTGGAAAAATACCAAGTTAGTTATCCTGACTTTATAGCGGAGTAATGTTTGATGCTCGGTCAACTGCATGATCTGGACCTGCACCTGCTGCGCCTGTTTGTCAGCGTGGTGGAATGCGGGGGCTTCAGCGCGGCCCAGGGTGACCTGGGGCTGAGCCAGTCGAGCATCAGCCAGCAGATGGCCAAGCTCGAAACCCGGCTCGGTTATCGCCTGTGCAGTCGCGGCAAGGGCGGGTTCAAGATCACGCCCAAGGGCGAACAGTTGCTCGTTGCCACCCGCGCCTTGTTCGAATCGATTGAAGCGTTCCGTCATCAATCCAACGGTGTGGCCGGACGTTTGATTGGCGAAGTGCGCCTGGGTTTGTCCGAAGCGCTTGATCAGTCGGTGCTGCAACGGGTGGCCGAGGCGATCCGACGCTTTCGCGATCGGGACGAATCGGTGCGCATCGAGTTGATCAGCGCCATGCCCGGCGAAATGGAACGGCTGTTGCTGCAACAACGGCTGGACCTGGCGATCGGCTATTTCTCACAGGCGCAGCGTGCTTTTGACTACCGCGAACTGTTCACCGAAACCCAGCACTTGTATTGCGCCTCCGGGCATCCGCTGTTCACCGATGACGCACCTGACGATCAAGCGCTCCAGGCCTGCGACCGGGTTGATCACCCCTATCGTTTCCTGCGCAGCGATGAGCCGTTTCAGGGGAAGCTCTGTTCCGCGCGATCCGAGCAGGTCGAAGGCACCCTCGCCTTCATTCTGTCCGGCAAGCACGTTGGCTACTTGCCCGATCACTTCGCCCGGAGCTGGGAAGACAAAGGGTTACTGCGTGCCGTGCGCCAGGGTGATATGAGCTTCGAGGTAGCGTTCCACCTGGCGCGCCATCGCGCACAGGTGCCGGGGGATGCGCAAAAGGCGTTTGAAGAGGATCTGCTTGCGGCGTTTGCTTGAAGAGCAAGTGGGCTTGCCCGCGAAGAACGATGACGCGTAATACCTGAAAAACCGCGGCGCATTCTTCGCGGGCAAGCCTCGCTCCTACAGTACTTTCATCGCGCAGTTGCCGAAGGCTGCAATCATTTGACCTTGCTTTTGCCGTGGCCAGACCGTTCTGGCATCCTGCGCTCCCTTTTCTGACCGGCCCGCCTTCTGGCACGCACCTGACCATGACCGCAGCTGAACAAACCGCTTCCCCACGCCACAACGATCTGATTTACGGCCTCGACGACCGCCCTCACCTGACCGCCACGGTCTTCGCCGCCCTGCAACACGTACTGGCGAGTTTCGTCGGCATCATCACCCCGACGCTGATCATGGGCAGTGCCCTGGGCCTGCAAAGCGAAGTGCCTTATCTGATCAGCATGGCGCTGTTCGTCTCGGGGCTGGGCACGTTTGTGCAGGCGCGGCGGTTCGGCCCGGTCGGCTCCGGCCTGTTGTGCCTGCAAGGCACCAGTTTTTCGTTCATCAGCGTGATCCTCAGCGCCGGGTTCATGGTCAAGGCGCGGGGCGGCGGCACCGATGAAATCCTTTCAACGATTTTCGGCGTGTGCTTTTTCGCCGCGTTCATCGAAGTGGTGTTGAGCCAGTTCATCGGCAAACTGCGGATGCTGATCACCCCGGTGGTGACCGGCACCATCATTACCCTCATGGGCCTGTCGCTGATCAAGGTCGCCATGACCGACATCGCCGGCGGTTTCGGTGCGACTGATCTCGGTGCGGCCAGCCACCTGGCGTTGGCAGCACTGGTGCTGGGGACCATCGTGGTGTTGAACCGGGTGGATGTGCCGTTCCTGCGCCTGGGGGCGATCGTCATCGGCCTCGCCCTCGGCTATGCGGTCGCGTGGTTCATGGGCCAGGTCGATTTCACCAGCCTGCCGACCGTGCCGCTGATGAGCGTGCCAGTGCCGTTCAAGTACGGTTTCTCCTTCGATTGGGTCGCGTTCGTGCCGGTGGCAGTGATTTTCCTGGTGTCGCCCCTGGAAGCCGCCGGTGACCTGACGGCCAACTCGATGATTTCCCGGCAGCCGGTCAAAGGCCCGGTCTATATCCGTCGGATCAAATCCGGGCTGCTGGCCGATGGCCTCAACTCGGCCATGGCGGCAGTGTTCAATAGCATGCCGATGGTGACCTTCGCCCAGAACAACGGGGTGATCCAGCTCACCGGCGTGGCCAGTCGTTATGTGGCATTTTTCATTGCCGGTCTGTTGGTGCTGCTGGGCTTGTTCCCGATGATCGGCGCCGTGCTGCAATTGATGCCGAAACCGGTGCTCGGCGGTGCCGAACTGGTGATGTTCGGCACTGTGGCCGTGGCCGGGATCAAGATCCTCGCCGAGGCCGGCCTGCATCGGCGCAACATGCTGATCGTGGCGATTTCCCTCGGCATGGGCCTGGGTGTCGCGGCGGTGCCTGAAGTCTTGCGCGAGCTGCCGAAGGCGCTGCACAACATCTTCGAATCGCCGATCACTGTCGGTGCGTTGTGCGCTATCGTGCTGAATATCTTCCTGCCCGAAGAGTTCATCGAGCTGGAAGAAGACGAGTTCGACCCGGAAGCCTCGGTGCTTCAGGTGATGCAGAACCCGGATGTTGCGGCCAAGGGTGAACCCGCGTCACCTGTGGCTGTCGCACAGTTGAACCGTCCGTAATGCTCGAAGGCCGAGCTTTGAGCGGTTCGGCCTTTTTCTTTACGAGAATATGTTCATGCGCAGATTGCTAGCCCTGTCCCTATCCCTTCTATTGCTCTCCCTGAGCGCCTGCGCCCTATTCCCCAGTCGCGACCCGCTGCACATCAACGTGGTCGGTATCGAGCCGCTGCAAAGCCAGGAGCTGGAAGTGCGCTTCGCAGTAAAACTGCGCGTGCAAAACCCCAATGAAACCGCGATCGCCTACAACGGCGTGGCGCTGGACCTGGAGGTTAATGGCCAGCCGCTAGCTTCCGGCGTCAGCGACCAGTCGGGCTCGATCCCACGATTCTCCGAAGCAGTGATCGTGGTGCCGGTGAGTGTTTCGGCCTTCTCGGTGCTGCGTCAGACCCTCGGGCTGAGTCAGACGCAGACACTGGACAATCTGCCCTACGTACTGCGCGGCAAACTGGCGGGTGGTGCATTCGGCACCATGCGTTTTGTCGATAGCGGCAAGCTGAGTCTGCCGGGTTCGATCTCCGGCACCTGGTAACGCGCTAGTAACGTAATTCTGTTCACTTACGCCGTAGTGCGATCTGTAGCAGCTGTCGAGCTCGCGAGGCTGCGTTCGGCTGCGAAGCAGTCGTCAAATAAGACAATGCGGTGCATCAGATACACCACGGCAGCCGGACTCACGACTGCTGCGCAGCCGAACGCAGCCTCGCGAGCTCGGCAGCTGCTACAAGGAATGCGTCGCGGCTGAAATTGCTTAAGTGAACCGCAGCACGCTAGGTAACGGGATCGATCACCTGCGTCACACTATGCTTCAAACCTTCTACGTGCCAGTTGGCCCACAGTCGGGTCTTGCCGTTGCCGCCTTCGTCAGGTTCTATCGCCAGCCAGTTTCGTGCGGCGATCAGGTAACGGCCCCTTGCGCCGACGGGCAACATGGTTCCGGTGATACCGTAGTCGATCTGTTCCTGGTTCGCACCGATGGACTCCAGAAAGTGCACCGCCAACACCGGTGGCGAAGGATGCACCACACCGGTGGAAATCAATTGGTAGATTTTCCCCGCGCCATCGCTGCCATGCCGGGGCAACTTCGATTCGATCACACAGGCCCCGGCCACATGAACGTCGCCAGACACCAGCGTGACCTTGCATGATTGGGCTTTGGCGAAATCCAGCAGCCGCATGATCAAGCGCTTGCGTTCACTGCGGTGCGGCAGGCTTCGCCAGTGGTCGCGTAAATCGTCCTCGAGCTCCTGTTGCCCCACCATCACGTCCAGCGCCTTTTCGGCCGCCTGCAAATCAAGGTAGCCCACCGGAATACTCGACATCAGCAACAGGTGCTTGTGCGCAGGGACCTTGTCCAGCCAGGCATAAATCGCATCCCAACTGACCGGGGAAATAACCCGGGTTTGTTGGGCCTGCGGGGTGGTCAAGTCCGGCGCACGTTCGCTGCGTAGATCGGGAACCAGCAAGGCCAGCTCGCCCAGACCGGTGAATCCCAGGTGAAAGCCGTCGGCAGTGCCGGGAATCGCGCAAGGATGGATATCAGCGGACGGTTTGAGGTGAGGATGGGTCTGGATCAGTTGCTGCTGGAAAATCCTGAAATAACGTTTGGCCGTGGCAAACAGTCCCTGGAACACCGGGCTTGAATGCAGTATTTCATCGTAGGAACCCCAGCCGTCGATGATGTCATGGTCATCCCACATCATCACCGTCGGAATGGCGCCGAAGACCTTGGCCATCTCGGGCTGTTTCCAGCATTCCAGGTAGAGCCTGGTGAAAAACTTGTCCAGATCGGCTTCGATCGCCTTGGTGTAAGTGGCTTTTTGTCGGTCAGCAAAGGGTTTGGCGAACCATGCTTTCATCGACGGCACACTGCTGCGCATGTCATCGCTGTAAACCTGATCGCCGCCCATCAACAGCAAGTGATAGGGCTCGCTCTGGTGCACGCCCCACATGTGTTCCCAGCGCTCGTTGTTCCGGTCCACCTTCTCCATTTCCCTGAGGTCGGAGAAGCCGTTGCATGACACATAGGCAATGCGCGGCGACTGGCCCTCGGCCGGAACGACGAAGTTGGCCTGCGCACCGTCTACGGCAACCGTGTAACTGGTGGCAACGGCCTGATCCTGCGCCGCTTTGAAATCGATGCGCCAGACCCGGGAATTAGGGTTGAGCAGCGGGATATCGGCGATGGCCAAGGGTGTGTCGGCAGTCACATCCTTGGGCACTTTTACCGTGGGTGGAGGCCCGCCCAAGGGTAAAACCACCAGGGCAGACACGTTGTAGACATTATTGGTGATGCCACGAAACTGCAGAATCGGGCCTAGTAACAAACTCATGGACAGTCCATCCGTTGACAGGGGTGTGAACACCTGAAGACTAGACGAAGCGCACTCATCAGTCATGCCTACCCTTGTGGCGAGCGAGCGAGCTTGCTCGCGCTGGGCTGCGTAGCGGCCCCAAAAATCTGACAACCGCTGCGAGTTTTTGTGAGTGCTGCGCACTCAAGCGGGAGCAAGCTCCCTCGCCACAGGTTTCTCTGACTCGAGACACTCTTAAGTGAACTGCATTGGCCCTTCTACTGGGTTTATGCGTTGAAACGCACACCCGGTTTTGCCCGCTCATCAACGGTCAACTCAAACACGTCCGGGCGCGCATAGTGACCGACCACGTCGTAGTCATAACGGGCGCGGATCAGCTCTTCGGTGTCGATTTCGGCGGTCAGCAATCCCGCCTCGCCACGCAGCGGCCCGGCGAGAATGTCGCCCATCGGCCCGACAATCACACTGCCGCCAGCAATCAACGGACGCTCCGCCGGCCAGTTGGCGATGTCCACGCCCAAGGCTCGCGGTGAGTCCTGAACCTGACAGGCGCTGACCACGAAGCAGCGTCCTTCATGAGCGATGTGGCGCATGCTCACCTGCCACATCTCGCGCTCGTCCACGGTCGGCGCGCACCAGACCTCAACGCCCTTGGCGTACATCGCGGTGCGCAGCAACGGCATCATGTTTTCCCAGCACACCACCGCGCCGATCCGCCCGACCTGGCTGTCGATCACTGGCAAGGTCGAGCCATCGCCCTTGCCCCAGATCAGTCGCTCGGTGCCGGTGGGCATCAGTTTGCGGTGCTTGGCAACCAGCCCCGCCTGCGGGTCGAAATACAGCGCGGTGCAGTACAAGGTGCTGCCGGTGCGTTCGATCACACCGATCACCAGGTTGGCCCCGGTGCGGGCCGACAATCCAGCCAGAGCTTCAGTCTCGACACCGGGCACATCGATGGCGTTGGCGAAATACCGGGCAAACGCTTCACGACCTTCCGGCAGTCGATAGCCGAGTTGCGTGCCGAAGCTCTCGCCTTTGGGGTAGCCACCGAGCAACGCCTCAGGCATGACCACCAACGCCGCACCGGATTCGATAATGGCAGTTTCCCAAGAGAGGATTTGATCGAGGGTGTCGGCCTTGCCGCCGGGCAAGGCACCGATTTGCAGGGCAGCAACGATTGACTTGGGCATTAGGGTGGCTCCGTCAGGAATGAGGTGTTGCTCATTCTCCGGCGCCACACGATCATGAATAAAGCCCGACTCACTGCTGAATGATATGAACCACATGAATATCGCCACCGTCGATCTCAACTTGCTCAAAGTCTTCGAAGCGCTGCATGAGGAGTCCAGCGCCAGCCGTGCCGCGCTGCGTCTTGGCGTGACGCAATCGGCGGTCAGCGCGGCGTTGCGCAGGTTGCGCGAGGTGTATGGCGATCAGTTGTTCGTGCGCACCGGCCGAGGTCTGGCGCCGACGCTCAAGGCCAACCAGCTCAAACCGGTGGTCAGCGATGCACTGAACAAATGCCGGCAGAGCCTGGCGATGGTTGATCCGGCGGCCCATCAATACGACGGGCGCTCGGTGACCGTGGGCTTGTCGGATGATTTCGAAATCGCCTACGGACGACGATTGATCGAAGCGATCGCTCACCGTGCGCCGAAACTGCGCCTGATCTTTCGTCAGACCCACAGCCAGATCGTCGCCCGGGCCTTGATGGAACGCAGTATCGATCTGGCGATCACGGCAGGCGGGTTTGCCGAGCGCTTGCTCAGCCGTCAGGTGCTGGGTGAAGGGGGTTATCTGTGCCTGGTGGATCCCCTCAGTCTGGCCGAGGGACAACAGAGTCTCAGTCTTGAAGAATTCGTCACCCGCGAACACATTCTGGTGTCCTCGGGTGGTTTTATCGGGATTACCGATGAAGGTCTGGCGGCGCTGGGATTGAGTCGGCGGGTATGCGCATCGACCACCCACTTTGCCGCACTGCCCTATCTGCTCAAGGGCAGTCAGGCAGTGGCGACCATTCCGGCCCATGCGGCGCAAAGTATCGCCGCGCTCAGCGGATTGGCACTGCTGCCCTGCCCTTTGGCACTGCCGCGTTACCCGATCGAGCTGGGCTGGCGTACCAGCACGCCGCTCGATCCGGTGGTGTTGAAAGTGCGTGAAGCGATTGCCGCGATTTTTTCCGGGGCGTTTATTTAGCGGCCATCAAGCGATTGACTTCACTGCGCACCATGTTCGCGAATTCCGGCGGCGACATGCCGTCGAGTTCGGAGCGTACCCATTCCGCCCATTTGCCTTTGCGCTTGGCGCGCTCACCAAACAACCGAGCGGCTTCGCCCTTGGCTTTGCCCAGGTTGTTTTGCCAGAGTTCGAACAGACGGGATTTTTCATCTTCAAGCGCCGCGCGCTCGGCGAGGGGTTTGTCGGCCAGATTGAAGCTCATGGGGAATTACCTGCTGCGTAAAATAGGCGACATCTTACACTGTAGGAAGAAATGTCCTGCGCTGGATTTTTCTTCAGGGTTACGCCACCGCGCAAAACTGCTGCAACTTTTTCAATCGCCGCAGACTCCATTGCTCACTGTCCATTCATCTGTAAGGAGTACACCAATGGCCCGCAAATACACCGATCAAATCGCCGAGGATCAAATCAAGGATCAGGTCTTCAGCGAACTTCAGGCCCTGATCGAAGAATCGGAAAAACTGCTGAAAAGCAGTGCTTCACTGGTCGGCGAGGAAGCGGACACCCTACGTGGACAAATCGCCCAGAAACTCCAGCAAGCCCGAAGCTCGGTTTCCAGCGTCCGCGATCGAACCCAACCCGCAGTCGACGCCACCGAAACCTACATCGGCGGTCATCCATGGCAAACCGTGGCCATTTCTGCAGGTTTCGGCCTGGTGGTTGGTCTGTTGTTGGGTCGGCGTTGAACCACTGTGGGAGCGGGCTTGCTCGCGAAAGCGGTGTGTCAGGCGACATCAATATTGACTGTGCCGCCGTCTTCGCGAGCAAGCCCGCTCACACATGGGCTCAAAGCCCGGCCAGTTCCCGCAGATTGGCCAACGTCTGGACATCGAGCGCAATGCCTTCAACATTGGCTTTGGCGCGTTGCTGGTGACGCCGATCCCCCGGTAGACGCTTGAGCCCGACACCGTGCATCTGCCGGACCAGCTCCTGACTGCGTTCGGCAAAATTCTGCCCCGCCGCTTTGCTCGGATCGATCACGATCAGCAGTTGCCCGGTCCAGGGGGTTTTGGCCCCCGGATGGTTCGACCAGTCGAACTCGAACGAGAAATTGCCACCGGTCAACGCCGCCGCCAACAACTCCACCATCATCGACAGCGCCGAGCCCTTGTGTCCGCCAAACGGCAGCAACGCGCCGCCTTCAAGAATGGCTTTCGGGTCCTGAGTCGGCTGGCCGAGGCTGTCCACGCCCATGCCCGCAGGCAAGCGTTCGCCTTTGCGCGCGGCGATCTGCACGTCGCCATGGGCGATGGCACTGGTGGCAAGGTCAAAGACAATCGGCGCACCATCAGCCCTGGGCGCAGCGAAGGCAATCGGGTTGGTACCGAACAGCGGGCGATCGGCACCGTGCGGCACCACGCAGGTCATGCTGTTGACCACACTCAGCGCCACCAATCCTTCATCGGCAAACGGCTCGACGTCCGGCCACAAGGCGGCGAAGTGATGGGAGTTGCGGATCGCCAACACCGCAATGCCGGCACTGCGGGCCTTTTCCACCAGCAAGGGCCGCGCCGCCGCGAGGGCCGGTTGGGCAAAACCATTACCGGCGTCAACCCGCACAAAACCCGAGGCAACGTCCTCGACCACCGGCACGGCCTGGCCGTTGACCCAGCCGCTCTGCAGCGTTGACACATAACCGGGAATACGGAAAACACCGTGACTGTGGGCGCCGTCGCGCTCGGCGCCGGCACAGTTGAGGGCCAGGGTCCTGGCGACATCGGCTGAGGTGCCATGGCGCAGGAAAATCTGTTCGAGCAATTGAACGAGCGCGTCGAAATCGAGGTTTTGTGTGTTCGAGTTGACGGCCATTTCAGGCGATGCAGTCATCTGAAGCTCCGGTTTTATTATTGGGTATGGGCAACAGGTCAAGCGAGGTTGCAGGGCAACCGAAAAAAGTCGTCGATTAAGCGCTGTTTTACCGGCGTCCTGTCAAGCCTGCGACAAAGGATAAGCTCAAGCAATATGTACCGCCCCCAGGCTTTCCATTGGCCCTACTGTTTTCCCTCGACCCAACAACCTGCGATCGCCATCGATTGCAGCCCATCGAGGAAAAATCATGACTACCCCAGCACTGCCGTATTTTTTCGACGAGGCAGAACGTGCATCCAATGCCAGACAACCCGGTGATCGCGAGAAAGCGCTGAATTTCACCCTTGATGATCTGAAATGGTTGAGGAGCGTTTACCTCCCTACCCAGGCAGCGTGCACGAAACACAGCAAACCTATGCACGTCGACCAATTGCTTCTAAGCCAGACCGGCATGGCCGACATTCCACTGGCCGGTGCCTTTGCCATAAGCCGGCCCAATGACGGCGAGGTAACGCTCTATACGCCATGGAAAGGTCTGATCAAATTCGCCGACATGGACGACGTGAAAAGCAAACTCATGGAGTGGCTGGTGCAGGACACCGGAAAGCGAGAATTACTGCGCTACCTCTCAATCGAACAACGCACCGCTGTGCTGGCAGCCGCCACGCCAGACATCACCCTACAAGCCATCGAAGGGGCGGTATTTCAGGATCAAGAGGCTGTCCTCGAACGCAATGGGGCACACAACATCCAGGCGATGATGGGCGAACTGATAAAGACCCCGACCCTGCAGGCGATGCTCGATGAAACCCTCAAGATTGCCTTGGCCAAGTCGTTTCCTGGATTGGACCAGCGTCACACGCGACTGGAGAGCTTTATCAACACCGTTTCCGCCTTCGACAATACCGAATACAGCCACAAGATGTCCGCGCTACCGCTGGGCACCGCCCTCCTGCAGTATTACCTGACCAATCAATGGCCCGTTGGCGATTACCGGATTTTTTCTCACCCCCGACACGGCGTGAGCAGCGATGCCGATAACCAGGCATGGGAATGCGCGATCACTGAAATCTCGCATAGTTTTACACCACACCTGCAAAGCCTGCTCGAGACGTTCTGGAACACGCCCATGAGTGGCGGGCGATCACGCTCGGAGTTTTTAACCGAGTGCCTGCGCGACGCCTATCACGTGAATCTATTGCTCAAACGCCAACAAGGCATTCTATCCACGCCGCAATACCTGCGGCTCATGAGTGTCAGTCTCACGCCCACCCCGGGCGCTTCTCTGCGTATCGAAAAAGTGCGCGTCACCGCCCCTTACAAGCATTACGCGGAACTGGCCTCGACCTTGATGATCGGCGGTGACGATACTCTCGGTTTTCTGTACACCCAATCCCGAGGCATCGAGGCCACGAGCGACCTGCCCGCCATCAAGAGCATCGTGTTGCGCATGCTGAAAAGCGAAGGCCATGAAGACACGCTGCTCAATTTCATGTCGCTGGATGAGCGCGGCACGTTTCTTGAGCTGAAACCCCACGACCCAGTGATAGTTGGCAAGCCGATTGTTGGTCCGGTATTTGAACAACTGATGGCAGACGTGCTTGCCAAGCAATTGCAAAACCTGACCTACGCCTTGAGCCGGTACCGAGAAAGCGAAGGCACGCTCAATCCCCACGCCCTGCTCGACAAGGCACTGGATGTTCGAGGCCTGATCGACGATCGACTGTTGGCCACCGACGCCGCAGGGCGCTGGAGTACACAAGCGGACCAGCGCTGGAGCGCGCAACCGGCCACCGTGCGCGCCGAATCGGCCAAAGAACAGCTTAACCTGCTCTCCACGGTCGAACAGGCGCTGGCACAACGTCTTGAAAACCACCCCGCCATTCCCGCCGCAACCCGCACTGTCGCTGAAGCGCAACGTATCGTTGGTTCATCGCTGGAAGGCTTGCAATCGAGCTTCACTCATACCCTGTCAACGGCACTGCGCAGCGAACTTAAATTACGTACCGTCGCCCATACGCTAGGTGCAACTGAACAGGCAATCATCAAAACGGTGCTCGATGCCCCTGTGCGCCTGCAACGTACTGCACTGAACGGATTTCTGCCCGATGTGTTTTCTTTAGCACTGAAGGTGGGCGACTCCACCAACTTATTTAAACCGGCCAGCTGTTTTGTGCTGACTGAACGAGGCGGACTGGACCCGACGCATTCGGGTAAGGCCATTGTATGGACCCCGGCGCTTGGCTTCGAAGCATTCCCGTCACTCAAACCCTTGTTGACCGAACTTGAACGACGCCTGCAAGACGAAGATGAACGTAGCACGCTGTTGGAAAACCTCGAACGCGGCCAGCGATTGCTTAAACAGATAGTGAACCTGGCGCCGCTGCAACGGGTGCACGACAATTTTTTCGATCATGTACAAAAGCCCAATGTCCACCTGGACCTGACGTCCATCGAGAATGCACTGAAAACACCGCTTCCTGTCATGAACGCATCCAGACTGCTGAACCTGGTGGCACTGCGCGAACCGAAGACGGGATTGCAACGTGCAACGGACATCGCCCGGTCCCTGACAACCCAGCAAATGCTTCCCGCATGGCTGGCAAAAGCCTCTATCGCAGACCAGATGCTGCACGGCGAGCTGCTTCAGCAATATCTGAATAGCGCCACCGATGACAAGGACTACCTGAGCGGCATTCGCACGTTGGCGCGCACGGCACACCATCAATTGCAGAAGCAACTCAAGGCAGACACCTTTGACATTGACCCAGACAATGTGGAGATACATATCAGCCCACGTCCGACGTCCGGGGCAGTGATACAAACCCTGACCGAGTTTGCGTTGACCCACATTAAGGATCTGGAGCAAACCTTCTTCAAGCTGGTGTCGCTTAATGCCACCGCCATTCCTGACGACATGGACCAGAGTTACATCAAAGAGCTGATACGTAATTTGAAGTTGGGCGAGCATCAGCAAGCGATATTGAACACAGCGTTTGCCGATACGCACGTCAGCGCGGCGGATCGCAGAAAGCGGTTCGCCAAACAATTGCCCTGGCAATTGATGCACTACGCCCATTCGGAAAAACTGCAGGAACGCCTGAGCGAGGCCGGGTTTGATCTGATCCGGCAAGTCATGGACATGCCCGACGCCATCGCCCGTGCAGCTGTTGACGGCGCAAAGGCGATCATCCGCCCACTTGAGTTCATAGGTATCAAGAGCGGGCAGACGATCAAAGTGCCAGGCCTCTATTTGATCGGCTCAACGTCGGACACCGCAGGACCACAGGTCCTTATAGCACCCTATAGTCCTCGGCATGGGGTGAAAGAATATGAGAATGAACAACAACTGGTGACCGAAATGAAGACCCGGGGTGCGCTGCACGACTGGGTACTCAAGAATCTGCCGCAGCCTGATCGAATCCTGCTGGAAACCCGGATGGCGCAAACCAGGCATCGCCTCGGCGAAGTCACTCTGGCGTCCAGCCCGGTGAAGGGAAACCTGTTCGGGCACTTGTTCAAAGACAATGCAGCGTTACTCGCCCGCTTACTGGGGTGTCAGTCGGACAACTATGCTCAGGGCGAATGGGCAACCATCAAGCATGTATTGGGTGAGGACTTGCACCAGGCTTTCACATTCTTCATGGGTAAACTCGCTTATCCAATTACGGTATGGCGCAGTTACCGGGACATCAAGGAGTCCGCCGAAGCCCTGCAAACGCACAAGTGGGGCACCGCGATAAAGGCGTTCATCAGCGGCATTGCGCAACTCGCCAACTTGCGTCAATCGATGGAAAACCAGACACCCTCATCTTTGGCCGTGAATGAGCCGACACCCGCTACACCCGACACCCGGTTCAAATGGAAAGATGTCGACATCACCGCTCCCGAACGCACTCATTTGCAGCGCTATGAGAGTCCCGATATCGACCTGAGCTCGTTGACGCTGAATCCGACGCTTGGGCTCTACACCCATCCGACGACAAAAAAACACTACGGCCCGGTTGAAGGCAAAGTGTATCCACTCAAAAAACGGGGCGCGCATTGGTGCATCGGCGGCGACGATGCCCATGGTCCGACTCTACGCCAGAACACCTCCAGACAATGGGTGCTGGATTTGGAAGCGCTGGCTCCGCGCTACAGCAGGCGCAACCGATTGGAGACAGCACTTGCAGTAAGGGGAGGCATGAATGTCGAAGCCGATGGGATGGCAGAAATCCGCATGCTGTTTCCCATCAGGGCTCGATTGATCGACGAAAGTCTTGACCATGCGACCAGCTATGCCTGGAACGCTTTTCGCAACCTGCAACTACTCAGAACGTCGGGTAACAAGGTCACTCCTGTACATCAGCTCATTATGGAGTTTCTCGATGTACCGACAGTGCTGCCCGAGCACATGACGATGCTTGAAAAAGTCGTCGGCGATATTTTTGGTGCGTTGCTGGATCCCACACTCAGGGATGCCAAATCCAGGCGGTTTGTGGTCGGGAGAGCCCATGAAGAAAGGGAAAATACTTTCGCCTTCACCATTCCTAATGACCTCCAACGGAAAGTCTACCTGGCAGAGAAGTTCTTTCTCCCGCATCTAGACCATTACCGCAATTATATGTCTGATGCATCCTTCCCCATCCGGCCTCATGCCCGTGCCTCCACCTTGATCCACGAGCTCTCGCACATTGTGTGTGACACAGAAGACCTTGGTTATCTCGATGCTTTCAGGCCTTTTGCCGACTTGATAGAAACGTCGAGCGCCCGGGCCAGAGAGCTCAAAAATGCATTGACGGATGTTCAGCGAACCGCCTTATCGAGCCAGTCGCCCTTGAATCAACTGTTCAAGCTCCAGAATGCTGATTCCGGGCTATGGGAAGACTTTGGCAGTACCACGTACGAGAACACTGATCAGGAGCGGCAACATGTTTTGAGATTAACGGGTGAACGGACTTTGGACGATGCCCGCAAACGCTTCATGACGGACTCAACGGCCAGGCTGGCAGTGCAACTCGGCAACGCCGATACCGTGTCCTGGTTAGTCGCTCAGTTAGGGCGCCAATTGCACACCAGCACTCCTTAAACCCTAAAAATATGTGCCACTTTGATGGGGAAATGCCATGACCGTTGTTCTCGCAGACTTGCCTCAAGGTTAGAATGCAGGAAATCAGGATGAGTCAATGACCGATCACTCTCTCTCGCAAGCCCAATACGACGCCATCACCGATGCCGCTGCGCACTGGTGCATGCGTTTGCACGCTGTCGACTGCACGGACGAGGAACGCCAGGCGTTCGAGCAATGGCGTGATGCTCATCCGCTGCACGCCTTCGAATACGAAGCCATGCTGGATATCTGGGATGTTGCGGGGGATTTGCCTCGTTCCGAATCCATTGCACCGGCCGTTCGGGTCAAGCCGACCTCGCCCTGGCGCACCTTCGGCATCGCTGCCACTGTTTGCGCCCTGGCGCTGCCACTGGCGGCGTATACCGGATGGAACCTGGGTTGGCTGCCCAACGCCTACCAGCATTTCGAGGCGAGCGATCATGTGCGTCAGGTCACGCTGAGCGATGGCAGCCAGGTGGAGCTGAATCTGGGCAGTGAACTGACGTTCAGCAATTACAAGGATCAACGTCGAGTCACGCTGAAAAAAGGCGAAGCCTTCTTCAGTGTCAGCCATGACCTGCAGCACCCGTTCATTGTCAGGGCGGGCGACGGCAGTATTCGCGTCACGGGCACCCAATTCAATGTCTGGATGTATGAAGACCAGGTGCGCGTGAACCTGATCGAGGGTTCCGTGCTGGTAACCAGCAACGATGCCCTGCCCGGCGACGGTCTACGTCTGGAACCTGCGATGCAGGCGCGTTACAGGCACGGCGATTTCACCCCGCAAATCAGCCAGACCTATGCCAACGACCAATCGCTGGCCTGGCGCAGCGGCAAACTGGTGCTTGATAATCTGGCGCTGACCGACGCCCTGCCTTTGATCAACCGTTATCTGGACAAACCGGTGATGCTTGCAGACCACAGCACCGGCTCGATTCGCCTCGGTGGCATCTACAACATCAAAGAACTCAACAACCTGGTGGCTTCGCTGCCCAAAGTGCTGCCGGTCTATCTGACCCGCAACAAGGACGGCAATCCAGTCCTCAATTCGATGCCACAACAAGCGCCAAAAAGCTGAAGGCCGCCATCCTTGCGGGGTGCGGCCTTCACTTTATTCATTTAAATGCTATCGCTGTTACTGCACGGCGATCTTCCCCATCGTTTCATCCTGCTCGCGAATCGTCTGAGCCTGGTACTGCGGATCAGCCGTGATCTGCTGCTCGGTAAACGGCAACACACTCAACTGTTTCTTCGAAAAGGCTTGTGTCTGGTCCCGGGAATACTTCGACGCCGGGTCACTGGACAACGAAAACGCCAGCAAACCCTGAGCCTGCGGCCCCTTGTCATCGAACGTCACCACCTGCAAATAGCTGGTGCCACTGACGACTTCACGTTTGCCATCGGTTCTCGGCACACTTTGAATGGCGTTATACACCCCCAGCGTACCCGGCCCGCCGTGGATCGGCGTTTGCTTCCCGCCACTACTGGCCACCTGAATATCGCCCCAGCGGCTATCGGCCCTCAGGCCAAGGGTCTTGACCTTTTCAACCGAGGCCAGCATCGCCGTCCGAACCACTTTGGCGACTTCCGGCCGCTCGATTGCCAGGCCACTCGGGGTGTGTTGCGGATCCTTGGGGTCGAACGCCACACGCCAGAGGTCAGGGACTTGCTGCAACGCCAACATGACATTCTGAAAATGCACAAAGCCCAGCCCACTGTCCAGATTCACTCGCTGATCCCAAGCCTTGAGACTCGCGCACAGCGACGTCAGCGTCTGCGCATCGGGGCCAAGATCCGCGGCACAGAATTGCAGCAGGTCCGGCATTATCAAGGCTGCCTGATACACCTGATCGTCCATCACCATGTGCTGCAGATCCGTCGCTGCTATAGGCCCCGTCTTGTTCAAAAAGTCCAGGGCGAAGCGCGAACGCAGCCCCAATGGCTGATTGTCCTGGCTGATCAACGGCGAGAAACCGGTGAGCGGCTCTGCCGGGTTGGCCATCCAGGCCGAATCGTTGGAATGCTGCACAAAATCCTTGCGCAGCAGTTGCGGCAATTTATCTGCCGCATAAATACCTTTCTGTGCGGCATGCGGGTCGATGTCCCAGGCGCAGGCGCTGTTGGAGCCATCGAGCAGGATCATCTGCAAACCGGCTCGCGGATCGCTGCATTTGGCCAACTTGTCCGCGCTGACGTTCGGCACCACCGACAGATTCATGTACAGGGTCTGCCCCTGATCGTCCACCGCCAGGGTGTTGACCCATGGAACCCCCTGAATTTTGTGCACCGAAGCCTGTAAATCCTTGAGACTGACAGCCCGGTTCATCGCGTACCACTGCTGCAAGACCCGGTCGTTATCCAGGTTGGCATCGCGCAGGCTATAGGCGAACTGATTGTTCCAGTCCAGTTTTCCGGGCCATTGCACAATCGGGCCGAATTGCGAACTGTAGACCACATGGGAAATCTGCCGGGTCTGGCCATCGGGTTGCTTCACGCTGACTGTCAGCGTCTGCTTTTTCATTGGCAAAGACTTGCCATCGAGCAGGTAGCGGGTCGGCTCCTTCGGATCGAGTTGCAGGCGATACAAGGTGAAGTGCTTGGACGAGTCTACGGTGTGGGTCCATGCCAGATGCTGGTTGAACCCGATGTTGATCATCGGCAGACCGGGCAACGCGGCGCCCATCACATCCAGTTTGCCGGGAATGGTCAGGTGCATCTGATAGAAACGCATCCCGCCCACCCAAGGAAAATGCGGGTTGGCCAGCAGCATTCCGCGACCGTTGAACGAACGCTCGCTGCCGACCGCAACGGCGTTGCTGCCGCGATCCAGAGCGAATCGTTGCATGCGCGAAGCCGCCAACTGGAACGATGCCGGGTTGCTTGCCGCATGCGCGACGGCTTCAGGCGGAGTCGCGCCGGCCAGAGCTTCGGCAAACTGCCCCACACCGCCTTCGACCAGCAAACGACGAGTCAACTTGACCAGGTCCTGGGCGGTAATCGCGCGCACCCATTCACCCTGGCATTGCTGCGGTAAACCCTGTGCCCGACGTTCTGTCAGCGAACGGTTGTAACCCGCCACATAACCTTCAATAAGTTCACGGACTTCAGGTGTTTGCGCCTGCCAGAAAACGGCAACAGCTTCGGGGGTGTTCAGCCATTTGAAAAACAGATCGCTGGCCAGGTTGCCGCGCTCTTCGACCGTCACCTGGTCCGGGCCAAAATACCGCGAACGCTCGCCATTGACAGTGACGATCTCATTGGCCAGCAAGCACAAGTTGTCTTGAGCGTAGGCATAGCCAATGCCATAGCCCAGCCCGCGCTCGTTTTCGGCACGGATATGCGGTACGCCGAAACTGGTACGGCGGATGTCGGCCGTCGCCTGCTCTGGCTGGCTGCGCGCGTTTGCCGCAAGGCTCAGCCCCAGAAACACACCCGCAAGGCTCAACCTGGTTAACTGCCTGGAAATAATCACGCTCGCTCCTGATCGAAAAGACGTATGACACGCAATGCGCCTTCCAGAAAAACGAAGCAAACACCAAAAAAATTAGGTCTTTGAGGGCATCCCCAATGCCCTTCTCACAGAGCGCTGACGTCGCGGCGACAAATTTTCTACATGCAGGTCTTCATTATTTCCCGGCTCGTTCGTCTTATTGATCAAGAGCACCCATCACATTTTCATGATCAGGCTCTGGAAAGGAGTTTTTGCATGCATAACCCGCAACTGCCAACGGATGGTAGCCATGCATCAAAGGGCAGCGCCATGAGCTCCGGTGCTTGCAATCAACAGACCGAACGCCAGGGCAACGAACGGATCAGGTTTTTGCTCAAGTGCTTTGGCCTGCGGACCAGCCTGATTCGCCTGAAAGTCATCGACGCCTTGCTAAGCGCCGCCGAAGGCGACCGCTGCCTGGGTGTGCGCGGTGTGCACAGTCATTTGCTGGACCTGGACATTCCCCTGTCCTTTCTCAGTGTCCGCGAAGTGTTGAAACGTTTGTGTAGCGAAGGCGTGATCACGCTCAACCCAGACAAAAGCTACAGCCTGCATCCACAGGCTGTCGCCGTCCTTCACGGTGAGCAATCAAGTCAGAAGGCGTCGCTCAAGGCTTGACCTTGCGACGCATCACGCCATTGATCACCACCACAACCACCGCCACGCCAATAGCGATGTACTGGAACAGCTTCTCGCTGATGAACCCTGCGTTTTGCAGCCAGGAAAGGCCGAACATGATCCCCAGTACCACCAGGGAAATCAGAATCGAGTATTTCAAACGTTGCGACTGGGTCATTACGGGTTCCTGAACCAAAAAATGTATCCGGTTTGTATCCGTTTACATACCAAACCTCTACGGTTCTGTGCGAATGAGGGGCTGCAAACGGGGTCTCATGTTACAGCCGATGAAGAGTTTTGACTTCATTGCGGCGATAACCATGAGGATTTTTGAAATGTTCCGTCGAATCACACGGCTGATTCCACTGCTCGCCCTCCTGACCCTGAGTGGCTGCATCATTTTTCCTAATAACGGCTGGCATGGCGGCCACCATTACGACCGTGACGGACACGGCTACTATCAGCGTCGATAACGTTAAATTACTTTCTTGACCAGTGAACAATTTACTGTTCACTCACAAGACGAAGAACTTATCCTACAAGTTACGTACAAATGCCCGCCCTATGGCGGGCATTTTCTGTGTAGGATTATTCTTATCTCACTGTAATTTTATTTACAGAACCCCACTCATCTTTCCCCTACCCCCCACGCTAGACACACAACGACAAGTCTTGTAACTCTTAGCCTCCCGCAAGCACATGTAATTATTCATGAGCCGTGGTTACTCTTGTTCTGCTGCCTTATCAAACTCCAGCACCAACGGGAACACCATGCGCAAACCTTTGATAGATATAAGTCCGCCTCGATTATTTGGATTTTGTCTTGCAATCACTCTTTTCGAGCTGCTGACTTATATGGCCAGCGATATGATCATGCCGGCCATGTTGACCGTCACCCATCAACTGGATGCCAGTCCGAGTCACGTTCCATATGCCTTCAATCTTTACTTGATTGGCGGCATTCTGCTGCAGTGGCTTATCGGACCATTGTCCGATCACTTCGGTCGTCGCAGGCTGTTGCTCATCGGTTGTGCAGTGTTCGCCCTGGCCTGTGCCATGGCGTTCTACGTGCAGAGCATTCTTGCCTTCAACGGCTTGCGCCTGATTCAGGGCGTTGGATTGGGATTTGTCATTGCAGTCAGTTATCCAGCCCTGCAAGAAGTCTTCTGCGAAGCCGACGCGGTAAAAATCATGGCGTTGCTGGGGAACGTTGCGCTGCTCTCCCCGCTGCTCGGCCCCCTGCTCGGTAGCCTGGCTCTGGAATGGCTTTCCTGGCGGGAGCTGTTTTTAGTGTTGGGTGTCGGCGGCGCGACGGTCTGGCTCGGGCTTTACCTGTTCATGCCGGAAACCGTGGGCACCGCGCGCCAGGACGGTCAACAATTGGCTGCAGTGCCCTTCGAATGGAACGGCACCGTGCGCCGATACGGCGCGTTGCTCACCAACACACAATTCCTGAGCGCTACCGTCGCCCTGGGACTAATGAGCCTGCCGTTGATTGCCTGGATCGGCTTGGCGCCAATCTTGCTGATCCAGAGCCAGGGACTTCCTCCTCTGCAGTATGGCCTGTGGCAAATCCCGGTATTTGCGGCCGTCATTCTCGGCAATCTGATACTCAACCGATTGATTGCCAACACTGAACTGCCCCAACTGATTCGATATGCGCTCTGGCCATTTTGCGGCGGGCTCATTGCATTGATCACCATAACGTTCACCGGTGCTTCAACGGTGCTGTTGGTCAGTTGCCTATCGCTTTACGCCATCGGTTTAGGCATGAGCAATGCCGCGCTGTACCGGCTCGCCCTGTTCTCCAGCGACGACAGCAAAGGCCTGGTCTCGGCCATGATCGGCATGATCTCCATCGCCATCATGGGTGGCGGCGGCTCGATTATCGCCGCACTGGGTGCCGGTGACAGCCTTGAAGCTTTCGCCCTGATGGCCGGTCTCACGGGACTCTTGTGCCTGGCGCCTTTACGACTGTTTCTGCGCCGCTCTCATATCACGCTTGCCGTCTGACACCACCCCACAGGTCTTTTGATGATCCATCTACCTCACACCGATGCGCTTTGCGCGTTAGCACAACCCTATTGCCTGGAATCCATGCCAGAAGGCCTGTTCGATCAGGCAATGAGTGAAATCAGCCTGTTTCATTGTTATCACACGCCCGGATACGAACGCTGGCTGAACGCCAATGGGCTTGATACCAATGCCTTGGACGCTCTGGATGACTGGTCAAGGCTGCCGCCGATTTTCGCCAGCTACTTCAAGCGTCATTTGCTGTTTGGCCCCACAGGCGAAGACGCGCTGGAGCTGACGTCGTCAGGCACCAGCGGCCAGAAGAGTCGCATGCGCTATGACCATCGCAGCATGATTGCGGCACAAGGCATGGTGAGCCACATCTTCCGGCATTACGGCTGGGATACCCCGGACACCCCCTGCAATTACCTGCTCCTGAGCTATGAGCCCGAGGCGGCCATCACGTTGGGCACGGCCTACACCGATCGGTTTCTGTGCAGTTATGCCCCCGTCAACCGAGTCGTATACGGCTTGCGCCTGACCGGAAAAGGCCACGAATTCGACCTTTTCGGTGTGATTCGTGCCTTGCAGGAGTTTGCCGAGGAAGGATTGCCCGTTCGCATTCTCGGTTTTCCGGCGTTCCTTTCCCATGCACTGCAACACATGGAAGACACCGGCGTGGCCGACTTGCAGTTGCTTGCCCAGTCACTGGTGTTTCTGGGCGGCGGCTGGAAAACCCAGGCGGCACAGGAGATTCCCCTGCACCAGTTGTATGCCCGCATCAACCGGCAATTGGGTATCGACCTGTCCCGCTGCCGGGACGGCTACGGTGCCGTAGAGCATGCCGTGCCCTATATCCAGTGCGCCCACCATCATTTCCATGTCCCGATCTACTCGAAGGTTTTCATGCGCAACCCATCCGACTTCACTGTCCAGCCCTACGGCAAGCGCGGCTTGCTGGAGTTCGTTTCCCCATACATTTCATCCAGCCCCGCTCATGCGGTGGTCATGAGCGATCTGGCCACGTTGCACCCCGGGTCCAGTTGCGGATGCGGCCTGACGACCGATTGGTTCGAGCTGCATGGACGTGCCGGCACTTCCGCCAGTCGCAGCTGTGCCATGGCGGCTTCAGAACTTATCGGGGGGGCTTGATATGTACCTGATCAATGGCCGACTGCGTGAGGACATTACCCCGCAAAGTGCTCTCAAACGCCTTCACGAACAATTACCCCAACTGCTTTCTGCACCGATCGATAGCGAGACGGTCATCGAATCCGCCGCTCGTTTCGCCACACAATTACAAGCTTGCAGCCTGGACCTGGTACTCGAAGAGGAGCAACGTCTGGCGCTTGTCGATTTTTGTCAGCGCACTCACCTCAGCACCAAGCTTGAGCGGGAACTGGGCATGCAACCGCGTTCGCTGCGACGCATCGACTACCGGCAGCCGTGCTTCGAAAGCTGGCACCCGTTGGGGCTGGTGGTGCATATCACCCCAGGCAATGCACCGATGCTGGCATTCTGTGCGGTACTCGAAAGCCTGCTGGCCGGCAACATCAATTGGCTTCGTCCCAGTTCCAGCGATCGGGGGTTGACCGCGCAGTTGCTCGCGGCCCTTGTGCGGTGCGACAACAGTGGCAGACTGGCCGAATTCGTAGCGGTTCTGCCGGTGGACACCTCTGGCATCACTGAACTCTGCGCCAAGGCCGACGGGGTATCCGCCTGGGGTGGGGAAACAGCGCTCAAATCAATCCGTCAGCAGATCCCGGCCGGCTGTCGCTGGATCGATTGGGGGCACAAGGTCAGCTTCGCCTATTTGTCACCTGACGCGGCAACTCCCTCGGCACTCGATGCATTAGTGGATGAAGTCTGTCGACTCGATCAACAGGCCTGTTCCAGCCCTCAGTGGGTGATGGTGGACAGCAACGATCCAGCGGTCCTGCACAAAATGGGGGAACGTCTGGCCGATGCATTCAAACGTCGTGCCCCACACTGGCCAGCGCTGGTGCCGTCCGATCAGGAAGCAGCGGAAATCACCACCCGCACCGCCATTGCGCAGTTGAGTCAATGTTTCCAGAACCAGACCGGCCAGGTCTGGACCGGCCCCGGATGGCGCGTCATCTGGGAGCACCATCAGACGCTCGCGCCGTCACCGCTGTTTCGTACGATTCTGCTCAAGCCAGTTCCGCAGCATCTGCTCGCCGAGACACTGCAGCCCTGGCGCAACTTCCTGCAAAGCTGCGCGTTGATGTGCCCCTGCGCAGAAACGCCCGCGCTCGTTCGAACATTGGTCAACGCCGGCGTCAGCCGCATCACGCCTTGCACGTCGATTCATGACGGCTACGCCGGTGAGCCTCACGACGGAGTCTACGCACTGACGCGCCTGAGTCGCCGTATCTCAGTGAGTCTGCCCCCGGATGCCTCGACAGGTCGTGCAATCCTCGACCCGGTTCCGCCCGCTCCCGACACAGCCCATGGCCCGATCATGGACAAAGACACCTTCATGGCCCAGCCGATCGACTCCACAGCACAACTCTATTTCCGCTCTGGCGGAAGCAGTGGGATCCCGGCCCTGGCGGGTTTCAGCTATCGGGACTTTCAACGACAGATGCGCGCTGCGGCGGATGGCATGTTCTGCGTCGGGCTGGATCCGTCAAAAGACCGGGTGATGAACCTGTTCTACGGCGGCAACCTGTACGGTGGTTTTTTCAGTTTTTCGAACATTCTTGAACAGATGGGCGTTGTGCATTTACCGATGGGAGCGCCTCAGGACGATGACTTCAGCGAAGTCGCCCGACTGATCGTGGAGCAGCGCGTCACCGTGCTGATCGGTATGCCCAGTACGCTGCATCGCCTGTTTCTCAAAGAGCAGACCCGACTTCGCGCCTACGCCGGTATCGGCAAAGTGTTTCTTGGCGGCGAGCATCAAGGAGAGGCCAGTCGACGCCTGATGGAAAGCTGCGGCGTGTCGACGATTCGCTCTGCCCTCTATGGTTCCGTCGATGCAGGCCCCCTGGGGCATGCCTGCCCGGCGACGGCGGATGGCGTGTTTCATTTGATGTGTGAAACCCAGCACCTGGAAATCGTTCATCTCGAACAGGATGTTCCAGTGCAGGCTGACGAGGTCGGCCGTCTGTTGTTTACCTCTCGCGCCCGACAAGGTCAGCGCGTGCACCGATATGACATCGGCGACACCGGCCGCTGGGTACTCGGGGCTTGCCCTTGCGGACTGGAGTCGCCGCGTTTCGAACTGCTGAAGCGACACGGCAAGCTGGTGCGGATTGGAACGGAATTAATTTCCCCGTCAGCGCTGGAACAGAGCGTGGGAGTACCCATTCAGATCGTTCTGGACCACGCCACCGACGGAGTCGAACGAATGCACGTGCGAGCTGATGCAGATTCCACCTGGGTCCACGAAAAACTGCTGACCCATGAAGCTTTGGCGAATGCGGTGAGTGCTGCACTGTTAATTGTGCAAGTGACAGCATGCGCTGAACACGCCTTCACCCGAAACAATCACAGTGGCAAAACTCCATTAATCATCGATCAAAGAAAACAAAGGCAGAGCATTTAAATAACACTGCGTTCTGATGACCACACTTGATAAAAAGAGCATTCCGTGAAATCAACTTACTCGCTTGAACAACTCGTGCGTTATATAAGACAGCACTCCAACTTCTACGAAAAAACCCTGAGACACCTGCCAGCGGAGGGTATTACTTTAAAAGACTTACCGTTAACCAACGCGGTCGATTACTGGGTCGACAGTAATGATTTGAGTCATTGGCCTGTCCTGACCGGAAAAGTCGATGATGGGCTGGTGTTTAAAACCGGAGGCTCAACCAGTCAAGGCAAACTGGCGGTGTATTCCTGCGAGGAATGGCAAGTATTGGTCAGCACGTTCGGAGCCGGTATTTCGTCTCAGCTGAACAACGGCGACCGGGTCGCCAATCTTTTCTTTTCAGGGGATCTCTACGCAAGCTTTCTGTTTATTCACGACGCCCTGGCTCATGTCGGGCGACCCATCTGTGAGTTTCCGTTTACCGGCAGCGTCGAGCTGGACGTACTGGCAGATGCCATCGCGCGACATCGGATCAACGTTCTGGCCGGCGTACCGGCGCAGTTACTGCGATTCGCAGCCTACCTGGCGCAGCATCAGCGTGTCTTGTGCGGGGTCGAGACGTTGCTGTATGGCGGTGAAAGCCTGTTTGCTCCGCAGTTGGCAATTCTCGCAGAAGTGTTCCCCAACGCCCGTATCGCCTCTATTGGCTATGCCAGCGTAGACGCCGGACTCATAGGCGCCAGCGATCGCGACTGTGCATTGGGCGAGCATCGGGTATTCGAACCACAAACCCTGCTGGAAATCGTCGATGAACACACTGGTGAAGTGATTGAAGAATGCGATCGCATCGGGTTGTTGGTACTGACCAACCTTACGCGTCAGCTCATGCCGCTGTTGCGTTACCCGGTAGGCGACCGTGCTTGCTGGCGTGAACCGACCGCAACCCCGATGCGCAAATTCGCCCTCAAGGGGCGCAGCGCCCACAGTCAACGAATACGAGTCGGTGTGCTGTCGCTGTTTACCGAAGAAATACACGAGATTGTTCAGCGTACAGCACGCACTGAGCAATGGCAGTTGCTGATCGAGCAGGCTGGCCACAAGGATCTGTTGAGCGTGAAGTGGGTGCCCGAACCCCACTTGCAAACCGTCGAACCGGATCGCCTCGCACTGCGTGAAGCACTGCTGGCCCGCTATCCTGCCATCGACGAACTGATCCACGAAGATCTGCTGGAGTTGCGGGTGCTGACCTGCGCAACCACCGATCTGAAGCTTCACCCTCGTTCGGGCAAACAACTCAGGGTGGTGGATTTGCGAGTGTATGACACTCCCTCGCTGGAGGCTGTGTGATGACCCGGTTGATATTTCGCGCCTACCGCCCCTCCGACGCAGGTGCCGTGAGCCAACTGTTTCGAGAGGTCTACGGCGATCATTACGTTCAGCCGGATGTCTACCTGCCGAACATGATCAGTCAACACCACGCCGCGGGGCGCTGGCAATCGATGCTGGCCGTGGACGATACACGCGTTCTGGGGCATGCCGCATTGTGTTGCGACACGCTTTCGAATACCGCGGAACTGGCCCTAAGCGTGGTGCATCCCGCCGCACAAGGACAAAGTATCGCAACTCGCCTGGGCCGCGAGTTATTGAGGCAGTCGGGTTCTCTGGGGCTCACGAGCGTCTCGATCAAGCAAGTAACCCACCATCCCTACACTCAACGCATGGCAGAAAAGATCGGTTTCCACAGCACTGGATTGCTTCCCGACTATGTCCCTTCGCCATTCGCTGAACCACTCCCGGAAACCATCGTGATGGGGTGTCGCATGGTCGAAGGACGCGAGCGCCCGCTGCCCGACATCCTCTGGCCCGAACGCTACCAGGCGTTCATGAAGCACCTGTGCTCGGTGTTCGGAACCCGGCAGGACATAACGTCGCGGTCAGAGATGCCTTTGCAAATAAAGCAGCACCAGCATCGGTTCGATATTGTCATTCAGCGCTTGAACAGACACTTGCTCCAACAGCTCTGGCAACTGCCCAGGCAGTGGACGATCTGCGCCAGACTCGAACTGTCCCGGCACTTCACGCGAGACTTGCGAAGCTTTTCGGCGCTGGGCTTCGCCTTCACCGGCCTGATGCCCATGTCGGACGACAATGGCTGGTTCGCCTTGTTTCATCGAGGTGTCCAGTCTCGATCCCTGAGCCTGAGCTGCGCGCACATGCAACAGTTGCATGACGATTTACAGCAGAACGCCAGCGCCACGAGAAGCCAACGCTGCGCCAATGCACCCATTGGAGCCCGCTCAGCCGCGTGAGTCTTCTCTGTAAAAACCATTGTCCGACTGTGCACAGAGCCCCACCATCCAGTCGACGAACACCCGCACCCGCCGGGACAACTGGCGATGAGGAGGATAGAGTGCCGTCAGCGGCATACCCGGTGCCGGCACGTCCCTCAGGACCTCGATCAAACGTCCCTCTTTCAACTGGCGGGCAACGTGATAATACGGGGCCTGGACCAAACCATATCCCGCCTCACACGCCGCAAGATAACCATCAGAGCTGTTGACCGAAACGTGCTTGGGCAGGTCGATCAAGCGCAAGTGGTCATCGACAACAAACTCCAATCCGTAGCGTTTGCCTGTGCTATTGGAAAAGTATTCCACCATCTGATGCCCCTTCAGGTCCTCCAGACACCGCGGAGTCCCGCAGCGCTGTAAGTATTCGGGACTCGCACACGTGACCTGATCCAGCGTGGCCAGCGGCCGCGCCACCAATGAGTCGTCCAGGGCCGAGCCACCCCGCAACACGCAATCGACCCCTTCGCGGATCAGATCCACCGGCCGGTCATTCAAACCGATTTCCAGCTCAATCAAGGGATACCGCGCAGTGAATTGCGGCAATGCCGGAATCACGATCAAACGCCCCACTCCCGCCGGCATATCCACTCGCAGCAGCCCTTTGGGGTTGTGGCGGGCAGCGGAGAATACTGCTTCGGTTTCCTCCAGATCCGCCAGCAACTGCACGCAACGCGGGTAATAGGCAGCGCCATCAAGCGTCAGGCTGATCTGCCGGGTGGTGCGTTGCAGCAGTTGCACGCCCAGATGCGCCTCAAGTTGCTTGATCAGAATGGTCACGGAAGCACGTGGCAATTGCAGGCTGTCCGCCGCCTTGGCGAAGCCGCCCAACTCGACGATTCGCGTGAATACACGCATGGCGTTTAAACGATCCATGGTCGGGACTCGATGATTATTTAGAAATAACGAACAGTGATAGCACTTTTAGCCGGTTTATCTTCGTTTTGTCCAGATCGATACTCAGCGCCTACATCCACAGGGAGTTCATTTCATGCAAACACGTCAACTGGGCAAAAACGGACCACAGGTGTCAGCCATCGGCCTGGGCTGCATGGGCATGACCGATTTCTACACCACAGGCGTAGACACCCGAGAAGCCACGGCAACGTTGCATCGCGCGCTGGAGCTGGGGATCAACCTGCTCGACACGGCAGACATGTACGGCCCACACACTAACGAAGAGCTGATCGGCAAGGCGATTGTCGGCAAGCGCGACCAGGTGTTTTTGGCCAGCAAGTTCGGCATTGTCCGAGACCCGTCCAACCCTGGTGCACGGGGTGTCAACGGTCGCCCGGAATACATTCGCGCGGCAATCGACGGCACCCTCAAGCGCCTGGGCGTGGAAACCCTGGATTTGTATTACCAGCACCGCATCGATCCGCAGGTGGCCATCGAGGAAACCGTCGGCGCCATGGCCGAACTGGTGAAGGCCGGCAAGGTGCGTTACCTGGGGTTGAGTGAGGCATCGGTCGCCACACTGGAGCGAGCGAACAAGGTTCATCCGATCAGCGCCCTGCAAAGTGAATATTCATTGTGGAGCCGCGATCAGGAAGAAAACGGTTGCCTCGCGGCGTGCCGGCGCCTGGGCGTTGCCTTTGTACCTTACAGCCCGTTGGGTCGGGGCTTTTTGACCGGGGCACTGAACAGCCCGGATGACTTCGCCGCCGACGACTACCGTCGCTTCAGCCCGCGTTTCCAAGGGGAAAACTTCGCCAAAAATCTGTTGCTGGTGCAGCAGGTACAAACGCTGGCCGCCGACAAGGGCGTGACGGCCGGCCAACTGGCCTTAGCCTGGGTCTTGGCTCAAGGGGATTACCTGATCCCGATTCCGGGCACCAAACAGCGTAAATACCTGGAAGAAAATGTGGCCGCGCTGGAGGTGAAACTGAGCCGCGAAGAGTTGCAGGCCCTGGAAGCGATATTCCCGGCCAATGCCACCGCTGGCTTGCGCTATCCGGAAGAGGTCATGAAGTTGCTCGACCGGTAGCCGTTGCCTGGCCCGCTCGACAGCTCGAGCGGGCCAATGCAGCCAAACGTCAGGCCCTGGACTTGACGCCCTTGTCATTGGGCGCCACCGTTGTTCCGTTGCCCTTGCCGTAAGTTTGCAGGTTCTGCAGTACGTAGATCGCCGTCTTGTATTCCGGGATCAAGCCAGCGGCGTACTTGTCACCCTTGATGCTGTTGCTCTGGATGGCGTCCAGTTGTGTGGCGAAATACTCCAGTGCATTGAACTTCGCATCCGGATCTTTCTGTACGCCAAACCGGTCGAACTTGTCACCGGCATTCAACAAGGTCATCGAAGTAATATCGGAAATCAGTCCTTTGCTTCTCAAGAAGGCACTGAGATTGCCCAGTTGCTTGGCGGAGACATTTTCCGGATCGAAGCCCTTGATGTTCCGGTGCAGTTTCTGTTCATCCATTTTCGCCGTGTTCAGCGCATTGGGATTGTTTCCCACCATTGCCAGCATCTGCTTGACCCTGGCACTATGGGTGACAGGCTTGCTGCTGCCCGCATCCCTGACCAGTAATCCTGCCTTGCTCGTCCAGCTACCTGTGTAACCGATTGTCATGACCGGGCTCCCGACTGCGTGACCGGATGACCATCATCCAAAACACACAGACGTCCTTGTGAGGCGACCATAAAAAGTTCCTTGTTTGACCGAGTTAGGTGCGGGCGAGTATCGACGCGCAAACTAGTGTCACCAACTAATATTTCCTCTTTTTAACAATTTTTATACATTTACGATACTTATCAAAAAACGCCTTTTTTCATTGGCCCAGATGACCTTGCAAATAGGGCAGCGGACAACTAAAAACAACTTTATGTACGCGTTAGTTAGTTCGTTTGTATCAGCCTCGACACTTACCGCCTTACACCGCCCGTCACCCAGCGCGTCAACGAACATGCGGATCGGTTCAAGGTGCGTTGACTGTTGCCTACTGAGCACCGGTTTTCGACGCTCAGGAGGCAAACCTGACAATTTTGTCATTGCGCGCTCATTCAGCTGACAGCATTGATCTGTGATGATCTGGCCAGCCGACCTTGTATAACTTAGAAACACTCGCGCAATGCCCAGTCGGATAAAAGAGTCAAAATGCATCTTTTTGGCCGCAACCCGAGACGATAATCCCATGCGAACCCACCTACGTCTGGCCGCCCTGAGCGCCCTCTTCATCTCCTCCCTGGCCCAGGCCGCCGACCTGATCCCGATCGAAGTTCACCGCGACGCCAATTGCGGCTGCTGCAAAAAATGGGTCAGCCATCTGGAAGCCAACGGCTTCAAGGTCGAAGACCACGTCGAAGCCGACATGAGCCAGTTCAAGCAACAACACGGTGTGCCGCCTCGCCTGGCGTCGTGCCACACCGCCTTGATCAACGGCAAATTCGTCGAAGGCCATGTGCCGGCCGATCAAGTGCTGGCCTTGAGCAAGCGCGACGATCTGTTGGGGGTTGCCGCACCCGGCATGCCGATGGGCTCGCCCGGGATGGAAATGGACGGCATGAGCGATGCCTACCAGGTGATCGGCCTGAAAAAGGACGGCACTGACGTGGTGGTGGCGGACTACCCCGCCCATTGATGTTCGGCGCCTACATTGGGCTTTTTCTCGCGGCGTTCGGCGCCGCGAGCCTGCTGCCCTTGCAGTCCGAAGCGGTGTTGGTGGGGCTGTTGCTCAGCGACCGGTATTGGCTCTGGTCGCTGTTGGCAGTGGCAACGCTGGGCAACGTGCTGGGATCGCTGCTGAACTGGTGGCTGGGGCGCGGCATCGAGCGGTTTCGCGAGCGGCGCTGGTTTCCGGTCAGCCCTCGTCATCTTCAACAAGCCCAAAAACACTATCAGCGCTACGGTCATTGGTCCTTGCTGCTGAGCTGGGTGCCGATCATCGGCGACCCGCTGACACTGGTGGCCGGCGTCATGCGCGAACCGCTGGGGCGTTTCCTGATGATCGTGACCCTCGCCAAGGGTGCCCGCTATGGCGTGCTGGCAATGGCCACACTAGGCTGGATGGGTTTCCCGACTGGCTGAACAAAACCAATCCCGTTCGTTGATGAGGTAAGGCTGATGGCGGTGCAGATTGCAGTGATCGATGACTGGCAGGACGTGGCGCGTGACGTGGTGGACTGGTCGGTGCTGGACAGCATCGGCCAGGTGAGTTTTATCCATGACTACCCGGCCGACAACGAAACCCTGGCCGAGCGTCTGGGTGCATTCGAGGTAATTTGCGTGATGCGCGAGCGCACCCGCTTCGACGAAGACCTGCTGCGCCGCTTGCCCACCCTCAAACTGCTGGTCACCGGCGGCATGCGCAACGCAGCCCTGGACCTGAAAGCCGCCGCCGAGCTGGGCATCCAGGTCTGCGGCACCGACAGCTACAAACATGCCGCGCCGGAACTGACCTGGGCGCTGATCATGGCCGCGACCCGCAACCTGGTGGCCGAAGCCAACGCCTTGCGCGCGGGCCTTTGGCAACAAGGCCTGGGCGGCGACTTGCAGGGCAAGACGCTGGGGATCCTCGGCCTGGGCAGCATCGGCCAAAAGGTCGCCCGGTTCGGCCAGGTGTTCGGCATGCGCGTCATTGCGTGGAGCGAAAACCTCACCAGTGAACGAGCTGCCGAAGTCGGCGTGACCTATGTCAGCAAGCAGGAACTGTTCGAACAAGCTGATGTGCTGTCGGTCCATCTGGTGCTCAGCGAGCGCAGTCGCGGGCTGGTGGATGCTCAGGCGCTGGACTGGATGAAGCCCACGGCATGGCTGGTCAATACCGCGCGCGGGCCGATTGTCGATGAAGCGGCGCTGATCAAGGCCCTGCAGAAACAACGCCTGGCGGGTGCTGCGCTGGATGTGTTCGAGCACGAGCCGTTGCCTCGCCATCATCCGTTCAGAACCCTGGACAATGTGCTGGCCACACCCCATGTCGGGTACGTCAGCCGACAGAACTATCAGCTGTTCTTTTCGCAGATGATCGAGGATATTCAAGCCTGGGCGGCGGGAGAGCCGATTCGGTTGCTGGGCTGAGACCGCGTTATCGTTCATCGTCGGATCGCCACCTGGAGCAAGCTCGCTCCCACATTGATCTCGTGTGTACACAAAATCGGTGAACACAACCGATCCCCTGTGGGAGCGGGCTTGCCCGCGATGAGGCCCTCAAATCCAGCCTCCCAAAACATACGCACCGCAATGGTGCGGCCCACATTCCGTCGCGCCCAACAATCGTGACTCAATGGTCCCGATTTGACCCACACCCAGAATGAAACCTGCCCTTCGTCGGTGCGTTTCCCCATTAAAGCCCCTGTTTTTGTACCCTCCCGCAACCGATTGTCGAACAATCCGGCTGGTTGACCGTCCCCCTCCAGGTTCTGGCCTAGACTGATTTCGGGGAATAAAACCGACTGGTCATTCGGTGAAAAAAATCGAAACTTTTGGTGCTGGCTTCAGGTCAGGTGAAAAGTAGGGCCGCAGAGACTGGTGCATTCCTTGCAACAGCCACTTCACCCATTGAGCTTCAGCGCATGGGCAGCACTTGCTCACCGATGCGTAGCGCGTTTGCGCCCGGCCACAGGATTTGGCCAACACCGTTTGTGCCAGGCCTGGAATCAGATCAACAACACGGGGAGATGCATATGATCAGTACGGCGTTAGATGTTCAGGGAGAACGTGCTCATCAGCAGGTCGGCGAAGCCAGCACCGTGGCCCTCACAGCCAAATCGGTCAGCGTCCCGGTCACCAAGACGTTGGCACCGGTAGTCAGTCAGAATCCCAACAAGAAGAAAGTGCTGTTCGTCACCTCGGAAATTGCCGATCTGGTGAAGACCGGTGGCCTGGGCGACGTTTCCGCCGCGCTGCCGCGAGCCATGGCTCACCTGCACGATGTCCGGGTGTTGATCCCCGGTTACCCGCAAGTGCTGAACAGCGAAAACCCGATTCATATCATCGGTGAACTGGGCGGGCACGCCGCGTTGCCGCCTTGCAAGATCGGGCGCATGGACATGCCCGACGGCCTGGTCATTTACGTGTTGATCTGCCCTGAACTGTACGAGCGCGAAGGTTCACCCTACGGCGCCAACAACGGCCGTGACTGGCCAGACAACCATATTCGTTTCGCCCGCCTGGGCCTTGCGGCCGCCGATATCGCCGCCAACCTCGCACAAATTCACTGGTGCCCGGATCTGGTGCACGCCCACGATTGGCCCGCCGGCCTGGCCCCTGCCTATATGCACTGGCGTGGCCAACGCACCCCGACCCTGTTCACCATCCATAACCTGGCGTACCAGGGCGTCACCAGCCTCGGCTCATGCCCGGAACTCGGTATTCCCGTGCATGCCTTGCAGCAGGAAGGCATGGAGTTTTACGGCAAGATGTCGTTCCTCAAGGCTGGCATGGCCTACTCGAGCCACATCACCACCGTCAGCGCCACCTATGCCCAGGAAATCACCACGCCGGCCTTCGGCTGCGGTCTCGACGGTTTTCTCGCCGCCAAGACCCAGCAAGGTCTGCTCAGCGGGATTCCCAATGGCATCGATGAAAGCTGGGACGCAGCCACCGATCCGCACCTATTCTGCCCGTTCGGCATCGGCGACTGGGACGGTAAAGCAGTCAACGCGGCGCACGTTCGCCGGCTGTTTGGCCTGGATGATTCCGAAGGCCCACTGTTCGCCGTGGTCTCGCGGCTGGTGTACCAGAAAGGCCTGGACCTGACCGAAGCGGTGGCCGAATACATTGTCGCCAACGGCGGGCAGATCGCGATTATCGGCCGTGGCGAACCGGAAGAAGAACAAGCCATGCGTGAGCTGGCGTTGCGCTTCCCCGGGCAAATCGGCGTGCACATCGGCTTCAATGAAACCGACGCCCGCCGGATGTTTGCCGGCAGTGATTTCCTGCTGATGCCTTCGCGTTACGAACCTTGCGGCCTGAGCCAGATGTACGCCCAGCGCTTCGGTTCATTGCCGGTGGCGCGCAATACCGGCGGCCTGGCCGACACCATTGAAAACGGCGTGACCGGTTTTCTTTTCGACGAATCCACCGTGGAGAGCTATCGCGAAGCCCTGAGCCGCGCGTTCAAGGTGTTCGCCTTCCCCGGCCTGCTCAACGCCATGCGTTGCCGGGCCATGGCGGCGCCTTTCAACTGGTGCAAGGCGGTCGAACCCTACGCCGAACTCTACGAACAACTGGTGGCTAAAGCGCTGGGTAAATCGGGCAAACAGTAAGAGGTTTTCAACGATGCCGTTACGGACTCTTGAAACCTGGCCCCACGGCGCAATCATGCTGGACGCTGAACACACGCGTTTTGCCTTGTGGGCGCCAGATGCGTTTTACGTCAGTCTTGAGCTGGAAAATGGACAATCCCTGCCGCTGCTGCCTCAGGCCGACGGCTGGTTTGTGATCAAGACCCGCTGTCCCGCGGGTACCCGCTACCGCTACAACATTGATGGCGAGCTGGAGGTGCCGGACCCGGCCTCCCGCGCGCAAGCGGGCGATATCGACAGCCCCAGCGTGGTGGTCGATCCCCTCGCCTATCGCTGGCAACACACTGCCTGGCAAGGTCGGCCATGGAACGAGGCAGTGATCTACGAATTGCATGTCGGTGCGCTCGGCGGTTTCAGCGAGGTCGAACAGCATCTGGCGCGCTTGATCGAGTTGGGGATTACCGCCATCGAACTGATGCCGTTGGCGCAGTTTCCCGGCGAGCGCAACTGGGGCTATGACGGGGTTCTGCCATATGCGCCGCAGGCCTCCTACGGCTCGCCCGAACAACTCAAACACTTGATCGACACGGCCCACGGACATGGCCTGGCGGTGATTCTCGATGTGGTCTACAACCACTTCGGCCCGGATGGCAATTACCTGCATCACTACGCCAAAGGCTTTTTCCGCGAAGACCAACACACCCCCTGGGGCGCTGCCATCGATTTTCGCCGACGCGAGGTGCGCGACTTCTTTATCGAAAACGCGCTGATGTGGTTGCTGGAATACCGTTTCGACGGCCTGCGCCTGGATGCGGTGCACGCCATCGAAGACCCAGACTTCCTTCAAGAGCTGGCACAACGGGTTCGCCAACATATCAATCCGGCGCGGCATGTGTGGTTGATGGCAGAAAACGAGCACAATCAAGCCAGCCTGTTGGAGCAAGGTTTCGATGCGCAGTGGAACGACGATGGCCACAACGCCCTGCACGTTCTGCTCACCGGTGAAACCGATGCCTATTACGCCGACTATGCCCAAAACCCCACCGAACAACTGGCCCGTTGCCTGAGCCAGGGTTTCGTGTTTCAAGGCCATATCACCCGCCACGGTACGCCGCGCGGTGAACCGAGCGGTCACTTGCCGCCGACGGCCTTCGTGCTGTTCCTGCAGAACCACGACCAGATTGGCAACCGCGCCTTTGGCGAGCGCCTGCATCAACTGGCCCGTTCCGAAGCCCTGAACGCCGCCACCGTGTTACTGCTGTTATCGCCGATGATCCCGTTGATGTTCATGGGCGACGAGTTCGCCGCCGAGCAACCGTTCCTGTTCTTCACCAGCCACCACGGTGAATTGGCGGAGTTGGTGCGCGAAGGTCGGCGTAATGAATTCGCGGCCTTCAGCGCCTTTGCCGACCCGCACAAACGCGAGCAGATTCCCGACCCGAACGCGACGCAGACTTTCGAGGCGTCGCGGCCGAAACTGACCGCCACCGGGCAATCGGCGACTCATGATCTGTATCGCCAACTGCTGCAAATCCGCCATCGACACATCATCCCGCACCTGCCCGGCGCCCAGGCGTTGGGCGCGCAGGCACTGGCCAGGGGCGCGGTGACGGCGCGCTGGCGATTGGGCGATGGCCGTCAGCTGCGCATTGACCTGAACCTCAGCGACACGCCCGTGGTCCACACCCCACAGGCCGACGCGACGTTGCTGTTCGAATACCCGTCGCACTCGGCCGGTCTGTTGGATCAGGGCACCCTTGCCCCGTATTGCGCGCTCGTCAGCCTCACAGCCGCAGCCCCTTTGCTACCCCTGGATGGAGAGCGCCCATGAGCGATGCGCAACTGGAAATACTGGCCAGCCGAGCCGGCCTGGCTGTCGACTGGATCGACGCCAACGGCCGGCCACAAAAAGTCACCCCGGCGGTACTGCGTTCGGTGCTTGCAGGGCTTGGCCACCCCGCCGGCACCGCCCATGAAATCGACGCCAGCCTGCGGCAACTGCAGGAGGTGCAGCAAACCCGACATCTGCCGCCGATGCTGACCTGCGACGTTGGCGTCGGGCTTGATCTGGCCCACTACTTCGCACCGCAAACCCCGTGTGAGATCCATCTGGAAGACGGCTCGCGGCTCAACCTCAAGCTCGATGACAACGCTGTTTTGCCCGGGCTGGTGCCGGTGGGTTATCAGCATGTCAGCATCGACGATCAGTCGTTCACCCTGGCGGTGGCCCCCGAGCGCTGCTACAGCGTCGGCGACGCCGTTGACAGTCAAACCCCTCGCGTCTGGGGCCTGAGCGTGCAGTTGTATTCGCTGCGCCGTCCTGGCGATGGCGGTTTCGGCGATACCCAGGCTCTCGAAGATCTGGCCCGGGTGGCCGGCGAACGGGGCGCCGAAGCATTAGCGATCAGCCCGCTGCATGCGATGTTCAGCGGCGACACCCAGCGCTACAGCCCTTACTCGCCGTCCAGCCGTCTGTTTCTCAATAGCCTGTACGCAGCGCCCGGCGCGATTCTCGGTGAGCGTGCCCTGCGCACCGCAATCGACGCCACGGGCCTGGCTGGCGAACTCAAGCATCTGGAAACCTTACAGCTGATCGACTGGCCCACCGCCGCCGAGGCCAAGCATCGCTTGCTGGAAGCCTTGTACGAAGGATTCACCCACGGCGCACACCCCTTGCATGCCGACTTCAGCAGCTTCCGCCACGCCGGTGGCGAAGCGCTGGAAAATCATTGCCGCTTCGAAGCGATCCAGGAGGCCCGAGCAAGGCGCGGTGAAAGCCTGGACTGGCGCGAGTGGCCCGAGCAATGGCGTAACCCGCGCAGCGCCGCCCTGGCGCAATTTGCCGAAGAGAACTCGGCCCGCATCGGCTACTACGCGTTCTGCCAATGGCTGATTGCCCGCAGCCTTGAGCGCGCACAAACCGCCGCCCGTGGTGCCGGCATGGGAATCGGCCTGATCGCCGACCTGGCGGTGGGCGCTGACGGCGGCGGCAGCCAGGCCTGGAGTCGCCAGGACGAACTACTCGCCTCGCTGACCGTGGGTGCGCCACCCGACATCCTCAACCGCACCGGCCAGGGCTGGGGGATTTCCGCGTTTTCCCCCGAAGGTCTGGTGCGTAACGGCTTTCGCGCGTTCATCGAAATGCTGCGGGCCAATTTCGCCCATGCCGGCGGCCTGCGCATCGATCACGTCATGGGCCTGCAACGGCTGTGGGTGATCCCTAAAGACGCACCGCCCAGCGACGGAGCGTACCTTTATTATCCGGTGGATGATCTGCTGCGCCTTCTGACCCTCGAATCCCATCGGCATCAGGCCATCGTCCTCGGTGAAGACCTCGGCACCGTGCCTGATGGCCTGCGCGAAAAACTCATCGCGCGCTCGATCCTCGGCATGCGCGTGCTGTTGTTCGAACAGGACAACACACACTTCAAACCGATTCTCGACTGGCCGGACAACGCCCTGGCCACCACCAGCACCCACGATCTGCCGACACTCAATGGCTGGTGGCATGGCCGCGATATCGATTGGAGCGCACGCCTGGGCCTGGTCGACGCCACGGGTGAAATCGAATGGCGTCAACATCGCGAACGCGAGCGTGAAGGCTTGCGCCGGGTGCTGAGCCAGGATCCGCAGAACTTTCGCGAAGAGCACCATGAAACCGATCAGGTGCTCGACGCCGCCATCCGGTTCCTCGGGCATACCCGCGCGCCGCTGGTGTTGCTGCCGCTGGAAGATGCCTTGGGTATCGAACAGCAAGCCAATCTGCCCGGCACCACCGACACCCACCCCAACTGGTCCCGCCGGCTGCCCGGCGACAGCGAAGCCCTGCTCGATGATCCGGATGCTGCCCGACGCCTGGAACTGCTCGCCTGTGCGCGACTTCAGGCGGCCGAGCGTGACCAATGAATCAACTGCTCATCCAGCCGCTGCGGGCGACCCTGCGGCTGCAATTTCATAAAGGCTTCACCCTGGATCAAGCGGTGCCGCTGGTGCCGTATTTTGCCAGTCTGGGCATCAGTCATCTCTATGCCTCGCCGCTGCTCGCCGCCCGCGCCGGCTCCATGCACGGCTACGATGTGGTAGACCCGACCACGGTCAATCCTGAACTGGGCGGCGAAGCGGCGTTACGCCATTTGGTCGCTGCGTTGCGCGAACACAACATGGGGCTGATCCTCGACATCGTTTCCAACCATATGGCCGTCGGCGGTGGCGACAATCCCTGGTGGCTCGACTTGCTGGAATGGGGACGACTGAGCCCTTACGGCGAGTTCTTCGACATTCAATGGCACTCGCCCGACCCGTTGATGGAAGGCCAGTTGCTGCTGCCCTTCCTGGGCAGCGATTACGGCGTTGCCTTGCAGAGCGGCACCCTGCCCTTGCGTTTCGATGCCCGGCGCGGCGCCTTCCATGTCGAACACTATGAACACCACTTCCCCATCTGCCCCACCGACTACGGCGAACTGCTCAAGGCCGATGATCAGTTGAATGCCGAGCAGGCCGAACGGCTCAAATCCCTGGCAGACCGCTTCAGTACCTTGAGTTATCAGTCCGACGTGTACAGCCTGGCGATTCCACTGAAAGTCGAGTTGCGGGAACTGGCCAGTGATCCGGCCATTCTGCACGCCATCCAGCACACCCTCGACACTTACGACTCGCTCACCCCCGACGGTTTCCAGCGCCTGCATAACCTGCTGGAGCGCCAGAGTTATCGCCTGGCCAGTTGGCGCACCGCAGCGGACGACATCAATTGGCGGCGCTTTTTCGATATCAATGAACTGGGCGGCCTGCGCGTCGAGCGGCCGGCGGTGTTCGAAGCGACCCATGCAAAAATCTTCGAGCTGGTGGCCGAAGGTCTGGTCGACGGACTGCGCATCGATCACATCGACGGCCTCGCCGACCCGCATGGCTACTGCCGCAAACTGCGGCGTAGGATCGATCGCCTGGCACCGGGCCGACGCCTGCCGATCTACGTCGAGAAGATCCTCGGCGAAGGCGAAACCCTGCACCGCGACTGGTGCGTCGATGGCACCACCGGTTATGAACTCATGAACCAGTTGTCATTGCTGCAACACGCCCCCGAAGGTGCTCAGACCCTGGGCGAACTCTGGAGCCGGCACAGTGAACGGCCCGCGGACTTTCGACAAGAAGCGCAACTGGCGCGCCAGCAGATTCTCAACGGCTCCCTCGCCGGGGATTTCGAAAGTGTTGCCCACGCCCTGTTGCAAGTGGCCCGGGACGACCTGATGACCCGGGACCTGACCCTCGGCGCAATCCGGCGGGCCTTGCAGGAGCTGATCGTGCACTTCCCGGTGTACCGAACTTACATCAGTCCGTTGGGCCGCTCTGCTCAGGACGAGGTGTTTTTCCAGCAGGCCATGGCCGGTGCCAGGCAAACCCTTGGCGAGGCCGACTGGCCGGTGCTCGATTGCCTGGCTGGCTGGCTCGGTGGCCAACCCTGGCGCAAGCGTCCAGCGGGCCGCCCGCGCAAACTGCTCAAGCATGCGTGCGTGCGCTTCCAGCAACTGACCTCACCGACGGCGGCCAAAGCGGTGGAAGACACCGCGCTTTATCGCTCGGCGGTGCTGCTGTCGCGCAACGATGTCGGCTACAACACCGAGCAGTTCAGCGCCCCGGTTGCCGACTTCCATGCCGCCTGCACCAATCGCCTCGCCGAGTTCCCCGACAACCTGCTGACCACCGCGACCCACGACCACAAACGCGGTGAAGACACCCGCGCGCGGCTGGCGGTGTTGAGCGAGCGCAGCGCCTGGTACGCCGAACAGGTCGAGCACTGGCGAACCCTCGCAGGCGAACTGCGCAGCGACCCCGGCGCGCCCTCGGCGGCCGACGAGCTGATTCTCTATCAAGCAATCCTCGGCAGTTGGCCACTGGAATTGCGTAGCGACGATCCGTCCGCGCTTGAGAATTACGCCAAGCGCCTCTGGCAGTGGCAGCAAAAAGCCCTGCGTGAAGCCAAGTTGCAAAGCAGTTGGAGCACACCAAACGAGGCCTATGAACAGGCGACCCACGGGTTTCTCGAACGCCTGCTGCTGAGCCCCGAAGGTCAGCTTTGGCGTGCGGCTGTAGGTGCTGCCGCGCAGAGTATTGCGGTCCCGGGTGCACTGAATGGATTGGCGCAAACCTTGCTGCGAATGACCGTGCCGGGAGTGCCTGACCTCTATCAGGGCAACGAGTTCTGGGACTTCACGCTGGTCGATCCGGACAACCGTCGGCCAGTGGATTACGCCAGCCGTCAGCAGGCCATGCACCTACCGTTTGACCTGCCTGATCTGTTGGCGAACTGGCGTGATGGGCGGATCAAGCAAACGCTGATCGCCCGGGGGTTGAACCGACGGGCCGAGCATGCCGGGCTGTTTCAAAAAGGCACTTATCAAGCCCTTGAAGTGACGGGGAGCCAGGCCCATCGGGTGCTGGCGTTTGCTCGAGAATGGCAGGGAGAACGGGCTATCGTGACAGTGCCGATACGCTGTGCCGAACTGCTGGAAAACAGTGCCGCCCCCCTGGTCGATGCGTCGCTGTGGGGCGATACCCGAATCAAATTGCCGTTCGCGGTTACTGAAGAAAATCTGAAGGGACTTTTTACCAGCGTCGCAGTCACAAAACACAGGGAGCTGATGGTCAGCGCCGCGCTGGGGGATTTCCCGGTCAATCTCTTTATCCAAACTACCCAAGCTTGAGTACAGTTCAGGAGCATTGCGATGAGTATCGACGATAAACGCATCCGCGAATTTGCCTATCAAATCTGGGAATCCGAAGGCAAACCCGAAGGTCAGGAAACCCGCCATTGGGAGATGGCCTGCAAACTCGCCGAAGCCGAAGCGCTGGCGCCCGGCAAATCAGCCAAGGCGAGCGGCAGTAAAACCGCAGGCACCAAGCCCGCGGTCGGCAAGCCCGACGGCAAGCTGGTCACTGCCAAGGGTATCGAAACCAAACCCCGTGCCAAACCCAAAGCCAAACCCGACGCCGCTTCGGCAGTGGTCCCGCCGGGTGAAAAAGCCACTGTGAAAAAGCCTCGCGTCGCGCGTAAACCGCCAACGACCTGACGCTTCACTGCCTTGTGCTGATTGACTGCGTGGCGAGCGCTCTCGCCACCGAGAGCGCATTCGGCCTCGAAAAAACGTTGCAGGAGCAGCTATGACCAGTCCAAAGAAAACCGCGCCCGAACCTCGCGAGGCCTCGCGAATCCGTGAAGGCTTGCCCTTCCCTCTAGGCGCGACCTGGGATGGCCTGGGGGTCAATTTCGCGCTGTTTTCAGCTAACGCGACCAGGGTCGAACTGTGCATCTTCGACGATGCCGGCGAGGTGGAACTGGAGCGTATCGAGCTGCCGGAATACACCGACGAGATCTACCACGGCTACTTGCCCGACGCCCATCCGGGGCTGATCTACGGCTATCGCGTGTACGGGCCCTACGACCCGGCCAACGGTCATCGCTTCAACCCGAACAAACTGCTGATCGACCCCTATGCCAAACAGTTGGTCGGCCAATTGAAATGGTCCGAAGCGTTGTTCGGCTTCACCATCGGCCACCCCGACGCCGACCTCAGTTTCGATGAGCGGGACAGCGCGCCCTTCGTGCCCAAGTGCAAAGTGATCGACCCGGCCCACACCTGGGGCCATGACCATCGGGTCAGCGTGCCATGGGACAAGACGATCATTTATGAGACTCACGTACGCGGTTTCAGCATGCTTCACCCCGCCGTTCCCGAGAACCTGCGCGGCACCTTCGCCGGGTTGATGGTCGATGACGTGCTGGAACACATCCGCAAGCTCGGTGTGTCGACCGTGGAGCTGCTGCCGATCCATGCCTTCGTCAACGACCAGCATCTGCTGCACAAAGGCATGACCAATTACTGGGGTTACAACAGCATCGCGTTCTTTGCCCCGGACCCGCGCTACCTGGCCAGCGGCAAGATCGCCGAGTTCAAGGAGATGGTCGCGCATCTGCACGAGGCCAATCTGGAAGTGATCCTCGACGTGGTCTACAACCACACCGCCGAGGGTAATGAACAAGGTCCGACTCTCTCGATGCGCGGCATCGACAACGCCTCCTATTACCGTTTGATGCCCGACGACAAGCGCTACTACATCAACGATTCCGGAACCGGCAACACCCTGGACCTGAGCCACCCGTGCGTGCTGCAAATGGTCACTGACTCGCTGCGTTACTGGGCCACGGAAATGCACGTGGACGGTTTCCGTTTCGACCTGGCAACCATCCTGGGCCGCTACCACGATGGCTTCGACGAACGGCACAGCTTCCTTGTTGCCTGTCGTCAGGACCCGGTGCTGCGTCAGGTGAAATTGATTTCCGAATCCTGGGACTGTGGCCCCGGCGGTTATCAGGTCGGGAACTTCCCGCCGGGCTGGGTCGAATGGAACGACAAATTTCGCGACACCGTGCGCGCGTTCTGGAAAGGTGACGACGGCCAGCTCGCCGACTTCGCCAGCCGCATGACCGCCTCCGGTGAGATGTTCAACCAGCGCGGCCGTCGACCGTATGCTTCGCTGAACTTCGTCACCGCCCATGACGGCTTCACCCTCAACGATCTGGTGTCGTACAACGACAAGCACAACGAGGCCAACGACGAGAACAATCAGGACGGCAGCAACAACAATCTATCCTGGAACCACGGCGTCGAAGGCCCGACCGACGACCCCGAGATCAATGCATTGCGCCACCGGCAAATGCGTAATTTCTTCGCAACGTTACTGCTGGCTCAAGGCACACCAATGCTGGTGGCCGGCGACGAGTTCGCCCGCACCCAGGAAGGCAACAACAATGCCTATTGCCAGGACAGCGAAATCGGTTGGGTCAATTGGAACCTGAGCGAAGACGGCAAGGCGCTGCTCAAGTTCGTCAAACGCCTGATCAAGTTGCGCCTGGCCTATCCGATCCTGCGGCGCGGGCGCTTCCTGGTGGGCAATTACAACGAAGACATCGGCGTCAAGGACGTGACCTGGCTTTCCCCGGACGGCAGCGAAATGTCCAATGAGCAATGGGAAGAAGGCCACGGTCGCTGCCTGGGCATGCTGCTCGATGGCCGCGCCCAGGAAACCGGTATCCGTCGCAAGGGCGCCGACGCGACCTTGCTGCTGGTGGTCAACGCGCACCATGACATCGTCAACTTCCTGCTGCCGGAAGTGCCTGACGGCGGTTTCTGGACCTGTATGATCGATACCAATCAACCGTCGATTCGGGGCCAGGAACGTTTTGAGTTTGGTCGCCAATACTCGGTTACTGGCCGTTCGCTGCTGTTGTTTGAATTGCAGCATGAGGAAGAAGAGTGAAAGTGATCAGGGACATCCTGTAGGAGCGAGGCTTGCCCGCGAAGGCGGTGTGTCAGTCGACATCTTCGTTACCTGATACACCGCCTTCGCGGGCAAGCCTCGCTCCTACAGGTTTTGTTGGTTATTTGCGAAACCCGACACAGCCTGGGTTAAAAAAACCGCATCAGACCAAAGGCTGAGGCGACGAATAGCGTTTCATGGGCAATACTCTGCCGGCGGCAATCCAGGGTTCGGAGCGCTGCAGATTGCTATCTATCCGCCTTCACGGGTCTGCCAGCTTGCACCCACGCAAGCATCGCGCACGACTGAGGGCAAGACAAAACAAGGACGTAGCGCCTATGAAACCGGTTTCCATCAGCGAAAACAGCTTGCCTGCGCAGATCTGGAACAGCGCCTCGCAACTGGACAACATTCCTGTCATCAACACCGAAACATTGGTCCCGACCGGGGCACGCGCGGTGGTGATCGCCCCGCATCCCGGCGATGAAGTGGTGACCTGTGGCGGCCTGCTGCAACTGCTGTGCTCCCTCGGCCATCCTCTGCAATTGATCTCGATCACCGACGGCAGTGCCAGCCATCCGGGGTCGCGCCAGTGGTCGGAAAAACGCCTGAGTGTGTTCCGCCCCCAGGAAAGCGTCGAAGCCTTGCGTCGGCTCGGATTGCCGATGCACAGCCTGAAATGGATTCGCGGCGGCTTCGCCGACAACGCTCTGGCAGAGCGGGAGTCTGAATTGACCCAATTCATCATCCGCTACCTGCGCCCCGGCGATGTAGTGTTCACCACCTGGCGCGAAGACGGCATCGTCGACCACGACGCTGTCGGCCGGGCCAGCGCCAGGGCCGCAGCCCTGGTCGGGGCGACGCTCAACGAAATACCGGTCTGGGCCTGGCACTGGCCGATGCGCGACCACGGGCAACTTCCTTGGCATCGCGCGCGCAAGCTACGCCTCGACACCTGGACTGTCGCGCGCAAAAGCCACGCCACCTATGCCTACGCCAGCCAGCTCGACGGCGAACCGGCGATCGGCATCGCCCCGCTGCTGCCGCGAGTGATTCTGGAACGCATGCGGTTGCCGTATGAAATTGTGTTTGTCTGAATGACTCGAAGAATGTTTTTTGTGGCGAGGGGGCTTTTGTGGCGAGGGGGCTTGTCGGAACGCCGCATCGCCCCGTTCGGCTGCGAAGCAGTCGCAAAGTTTTTGGGGCCGCTTCGCGACCCAACGGGGCAAGCCCCTTCGCCACAGTAGCCCGCTCCCACATGGATTGGCGTAGCTCAAACTGAACTGCTCGCCCATACATCAGTCGCATACATACAGCAACCCTGATTCAGAGGAGTGAACGTGACCCACGATGCCGAACGCCAAGCCGTCGAATCAGTGCCATCGAACACGCCCTCGACGATTCACCGACTCAGAGTGCTGACGGTCAATACTCACAAGGGTTTCACCGCCCTCAATCGACGCTTCATCCTCCCGGAACTGCGTGAAGCGGTACGCAGTACGTCCGCAGACCTGGTGTTTCTGCAGGAAGTAGTCGGTGAGCACGACCGGTATTCTTCACGTTACAACGACTGGCCCCCAACCTCGCAATACGAGTTCCTGGCCGACAGTATGTGGAGCGATTTTGCTTACGGTCGCAACGCAGTCTACCCCGACGGTCACCACGGTAATGCCCTGTTGTCGAAGTACCCGATTCGCGAATTTCGCAACCTCGATGCCTCGATCACCGGCCCCGAGCGGCGCGGGTTGCTGCATTGTGTGCTGGATGTACCGGGCCATGCCGAAGTTCACGCCATTTGCGTGCACTTGAGCCTGTTGGAAAGCCATCGACAACTCCAGCTGCAGTTGCTCTGCCTGTTGCTCGAATCGCTGCCCGAGGATGCGCCGGTGATCATTGCCGGCGATTTCAACGACTGGCAGCTGCAAGGCAATGCCACCCTCGCCCGACGCGACTACCTGCATGAAGCGTTCGAACGCCACCACGGCCGACCGGCAAAAACCTACCCGGCGCGGTTTCCTCTTCTGCGCCTGGACCGCATCTACCTGCGCAATGCCAGCAGCCATGAACCGCGCATACTCGGCTACAAACCCTGGACGCACCTATCGGACCATTTGCCGCTGGCGGTGGAAGTTCGTCTGTAACACCGTCAAGCGACAGGCGCCAAGGACGACCGTTTGCAACGGAAAAAATGACAGTAATCACGTCACGGACTTGCTCATGAATTTTGCACTGCTCATCTGTCACGCAACCGATAGCCCACTACCCAACACGTCTGGATTGCACCTTTCAGGATGATTTTTCGCACAAACAACAACTTAGATCAGCGCCAAAAATCAGTCACTTACAGACTCTAAAATAGCCATACCACTTATCGGCCATTTTCTTGACGCGACACCATCGGTCTTCTTAGCTAGTCCTTACTACCCCCGGAAATCCATCAGGGGCAAGTCTCCAGACACCCGCAAAACGGGCGGGTCGGACCTTGCCTCAATCCATTCGGTCGCCCCTCATTCGGGGTAGGAGAGACGCCACGGCGAGATACGCATGCAACTGCAAGGTAGCCCCCCATGAAAAATTCACTCACCTCACAAGAGATAAAAATCACTTTCTGCATTGTTTCGGGTTCACTGCTGCTGTGCTCATCCATGGAGGTGCAAGCGTCACCTGCCGGGGACGAAACGACGCCCTGGCACAGCCAGCAACTGCCGACACTCACCTTGCCGTTTGGCTCCACCACGTATCCCGACCGTTTACCCGTCAATCCCGACTTACCAAGCTCACGCCTGACGATCGAAGACGCCGCACCTTCGGCCTGGGACCAGACTTATGGGCCGTCATCGCGGCAGGCTCAAACTGATTACCTGGCCTTGGGTTCTATCCCTGGCGCCAGCGAACTCAAAGGCCCGGCGCTCTTGACCGTGCAAAGCAACAGCGGCCATACCCAACGGCTCGGCCTGATCGGCGGCACCGCTCAATTCCAGGGCAATGACAACGGCCTGCTGACCAATCGCGCCCTCGCTGACCCCAGCCATGACACGCTCAACCTTCAAGGCCAAAGCTTTGGCGCCTACTGGAGCCTGACCGGGCCACAAGGCTGGCACGTCGACTTGACGGCCAGCGGCGGCCGGGTCAGCGGTTTTAGCCGCAACGACCAGGGCGTGCGACAGACCACCGAAGGCAGCGCGATGACAGTGTCGGTGGAAGGTGGTTTCCCGATAGGCCTGAGCGAAAACTGGGTGGTTGAACCCCAGGCGCAGTTGATCAATCAACGCATCACGCTGGATACGCCGTATGCCGGGTCAGGCAACGCGTCGTCCAGCGACATGACCTCCTGGAGCGGACGGGTCGGTGCACGCTTGAAAGGCAGTTACGATATCAACGGCCTGCCGGTCGAACCCTATGTGCGGACCAATTTGTGGCACACGGTGTACACCGGCAACACCGTGAGCCTGGATCAGGTCGACAAAATCAGCAGCAGCCGCAATTCATCGACGGTGGATGTGGGGCTGGGACTGGTGGCCAGAGTGACGCCGTTGGTCAGCCTGTATGTCAGCGCCGATTACAGCAGCGATGTGGATGACAATGATTTGAATGGGTTGATTGGCAGCTTGGGTGTGCGGATGCGTTGGTGAGCGCATGACTTCAGGAAACGCTTTGTTCGGTCTGGCCCCTTCGCGAGCAAGCCCGCTCGCGATAGGAGCGACTCGGTCCTGGATCAACCCTCCGGACGCAGGATCAACACCGCCAACGGCGGCAAATTCAATACCAGTGAAAGCGCCTGCCCATGGCTCGGTTCCTCCTCGGTGAACACCCCGCCACCGTTGCCGTAATTGGACCCGGCATAGGTGTCGGCGTCGCTGTTGATCAACTCGACCCAGCGCCCGGCAAACGGCGCGCCGATACGGTAGGACTGACGCGGCACCGGGGTGAAGTTGGCCACCACCAACACCGGCCGGCCCTCCTTGCTCCAGCGCAGCCAGGCATAGACGCTGTTGATCGCGTCATCGCCGATCAACCACTGGAAGCCTTGCGGCGCATCGTCCTGATCGTGCAGCGCCGGCTCTTCTCGGTACAACCGGTTCAGGTCGCCGACCAGTTTGCGCACACCCTGGTGTTCTGGGTATTGCAGCAAGTACCAGTCCAGCTGCTGATCGTGATTCCACTCCCGCCACTGGCCGAACTCGCAGCCCATGAACAATAGCTTCTTGCCGGGATGGGTCCACATGAAACTCAGGTAAGCCCGCAGGTTGGCAAATTTCTGCCAGCGATCGCCAGGCATCTTGTCGATCAGCGAATGCTTGCCGTGCACCACTTCATCGTGGGAAATCGGCAGGATGAAACGCTCGGACCAGGCATACACCAGGCCGAAACTCAGCTCGTTGTGATGATGGGCTCGGTACACCGGATCCTGCTGAATGTAATGCAGCGAATCGTGCATCCAGCCCATGTTCCACTTATAGGCAAACCCCAGCCCGCCCTGTTGCGTGCTTTGGCTGACACCCGGCCACGCGGTGGATTCCTCGGCAATCACCAGAGCGCCCGGTGCTTCCAGGGCCACCACGTCATTGAGATGACGCAGGAAATCGATGGCCTCCAGATTCTCCCGACCACCGTAACGATTGGGCACCCACTCGCCAGCCTTGCGCGAGTAATCGCGATACAGCATCGACGCCACAGCATCGACCCGCAGGCCATCGACGTGGAAATGCTTGAGCCAGTGCAGCGCCGACGCCAGCATGTAACCATGCACCTCGGTGCGGCCCAGGTTGTAGATCAGTGTGTCCCAATCCTGGTGAAAGCCCTCCATCGGGTTGCCGTATTCGTACAACGCCGTGCCGTCGAACTGCGCCAGGCCGTGGACATCGGTGGGGAAATGCGCCGGCACCCAATCAAGGATCACGCCGATTTCGGCCTGGTGACAGGCGTTGACGAAAGCGGCAAATTCATCCGGCGAGCCGTAACGGGCGCTCGGGGCAAACTGCGACAACAATTGATAACCCCAGGAGCCACCGAACGGGTGCTCCATGATCGGCATCAGTTCGATGTGGGTGAAGCCCAGCTCTTTGACATACGGAATCAGCCGCTCGGCCAACTCGGGCCAGGTGTACTGACGGGCGACCTCGCCCAGGTCATCCAGCTCGCATTGCCAGGAACCGGCGTGCAATTCGTAGATCGACAGGGGTGCACTGGTTCGCTGACGCTCGCTGCGCGACTGCATCCAGTCATGGTCCTGCCAGTCGACTTGCAGCGGCGAAGCGACTTTCGATGCGGTATCCGGCGGCAACGCGGTGGCCAGCGCCATCGGGTCGGCCTTGAGCGGCAGAATGCCGTGGGCACCGAGGATTTCGTATTTGTAGGCCTCCCCCGCTTGCAGGCGCGGGATGAACAACTCCCAGACCCCAGTGGGATGGCGCAGGCGCATCGGATGCCGACGACCGTCCCATACGTTGAAATCGCCGACCACCGAAACCCTCCGGGCGTTCGGTGCCCACACGGCGAAGCGCACGCCGTCCACGCCATCGACCGTCTTCAGCTGCGCGCCGAGGCAACTGCTCAGGTCGCGGTGATTGCCCTCGGCGAACAAGTACAAATCCATCTCGCCGAGTAACGGGCCAAAGCTGTAAGGGTCTTCGGCCAGTTGCTCGCCGCCGGCCCAACGGGTCCGCAACAGATAGGGTTGGGCCCGCTCGAAGTGCCCGACGAACAACCCCGGAGTCTGGGTCGCCTCAAGGCTGCCGAGTTCTTCCCCGGACGCCTTGTCCACCACCTGCACGCTCAAGGCGTCCGGCAGATAGGCCCGTATGAATTGCCCGCCAGCGCCATCGCTGTGTGGGCCGAGAATTGCGAAGGGATCCTGATGTTCGGCGCGTACCAATGCGTCGATGTCCCGCGCCCTGGGCAGCAGCGCCTCTTTAACGTGCCCCTGTTCCTTGTTCGAGAAACTCATGACTACTCTCCACCAAGATCGGAAAAGGGTTTAAGCCCACTCAATAATCCATATAAACCGTGCAACGGCACGGGCAGCCAGGTGGGGCGATTTTCCGCCTCATAGGCCACTTCATAAGCCGCCTTCTCCAGCCCGAACAACGCCAGCGCAGCGTCCTCGCCTTCGGGATCTTGCCATGCATGAGCAAGACTAGCTGCCGCCAGCCGATAAGCGTCGACAAATGATTGTCGCGCCTCTTTCAAATAACGATCGGCGACTCGTTGACGCGCCGCCTGGGCATCCGCCGTGTTGTCGACGTTGTGCACGTTGATCGCCATCGCCGCAGCGTAATCGAAGGAGCGCAATACGCCGCTGACGTCTTTATAGGGGCTGTGTTTACCGCGGCGTTCACGCAGCGGCCGCGCGGGTTCACCCTCAAAATCGATCAGGTAGGCATCGCCCTTGATCACCAGCACTTGTCCCAGGTGCAAGTCGCCGTGAACGCGAATGCGCAAGCCGCCAGCGGCCTTTTTACCCAACTCCTGAACATGACCGAGGATGGCTTTTTTGTTGTCCAGCAATCGGCCAACCAACGTCTGATCCGCCGCGTTCAGTTCGGATTGATGTTGCTTGAGCAGCTTCAGCGCGTGTTCCAGCTGCGCCGCCACGTCCTTGGCCGAGGCCAGGGCATCTTTCTGGCTCATGATGTGTGGGGCGAAGTCCGGGTTGGCGCTCGGGGTAGCCAATACCTGATGCATCTCCCCAAGCCGCTGGCCGAGCATGCCGGCAAAATCCTTCAGCTCGCCGAGGGCGTTGTAGTGCTGCGCCTGCTCGGACACGGCATCGGCGAGTTCGTCGCGCAGCGCCCGTTCGAGGTTGTTCTGGGTCCACTCCCACGCATCGCCCTGATTGCTCAAATAGCCTTGGGCGATCATCAACAGCGTGTCCTCGCCCGCCGCATCGCGACGGATCACCGCCCCCAACAGCGGCGAAATATTTTTGAAACCGGCATGGGTCAGGTACGCGCTCATTTCCAGTTCCGGGTGCACCCCTGACGCGACCTTGCGAATCAACTTCAACACCATACTGCCGCCGATCACCACCGAACTGTTGGATTGCTCGGCCGACAGATAACGCACCTCCGACTCAGAGGTCAGGCCGAGCCTGGCCAATTCGTCGGTAGGCTCGAAGCGGATCTCGCCGCCGTCCGACGGCAACACCATGCCGGCCTGCATGCTCTGCAACACGGCATGAACAAAGCTGTCGAGGCTGAAGGCGTCGGTGATCAAACCGACCTGCCGACCGCGCCGGACCCTGGCCAGCGCCAATTGCTGGGGCAAGGCTGCACCAACCTGCTCCTCGGAAATAAAGCCGAACGGCAATTGATAGCGGCTGGTCTGGCCAGCCCTGGTAACGTCGACTTCACTCAACAGCACCGGATGCTGCGGATCGCCGAAGCGCACGCCGTAAGCGAGATTGACGCTGTCGATGGTGCCGTCCTTGCCGGCGAACCAGCGGCGATTCTGCAACCAGCTCGGCAAAATACCCTGCTCCAACGATTGCCGGGACGGTGCTTCGAGCAGCTCTTCCATGCGCTTCATCAGCACCAGGGTGGTGAAATCCGGCAGGCTTTGCGCCGGCTCCACGTGCCAGCTCGGCATCTGGTTCTCCGCCGCCAGGCCGAACCAATAGAAGCCGTAAGGCGCCAGCGTCAGCAGGAAATTCAACTGGCCGATGGGCGGAAACGCATTGCCGCCGAGCATCTCCACCGGAACCATGCCGACATAAGCCGACAAATCCAGCTCCGCCGCTTGCGCGCTGCGGGACACATTGGCCACGCACAGAATGATCTCGTGCTTGCCGTCCTCACCGGTGAATTCGCGGGTATAGGCCAGAATCCGGCGATTGCTCGGTGAGAGCATTTTCAGCGTGCCGCGACCGAAAGCCTTGGATTGCTTGCGCACCGCAAGCATGCGCCGGTTCCAGTTCAACAATGAATGAGGGTCGCCGGCCTGGGTTTCGACATTGACCGACAGGTAGCCGTATAGCGGGTCCATGATCGGAGGCAACACCAGGCTGGCCGGGTCGGCGCGGGAAAAGCCGCCGTTGCGGTCGATTGACCATTGCATCGGCGTGCGCACACCGTCGCGGTCGCCGAGGTAGATGTTGTCACCCATGCCGATTTCATCGCCGTAATACAGGGTCGGCGTGCCGGGCATCGACAGCAGCAGGCTGTTGAGCAACTCCACACGGCGGCGATCACGCTCCATCAATGGCGCCAGACGCCGGCGAATCCCCAGATTGATCCGCGCCCGACGGTCGGCCGCGTAATAATTCCACAGGTAATCGCGCTCCCGGTCGGTGACCATTTCCAGGGTCAGCTCATCGTGGTTGCGCAGGAAAATCGCCCACTGGCAGTTGGCGGGAATTTCCGGGGTCTGGCGCAGAATGTCGGTGATCGGGAAACGATCTTCCTGGGCCAGCGCCATGTACATGCGCGGCATCAGCGGGAAGTGAAACGCCATGTGGCACTCATCGCCATTCTGGCCTTTGGCGTCGGTGTTTCCAAAATACAGCTGAGTGTCTTCCGGCCACTGATTGGCCTCGGCCAGCAGCATGCGATCGGGGTAATTGGCGTCGATCTCGGCGCGGATCTGCTTGAGGACGTCGTGGGTCTCGGGGAGGTTTTCGTTGTTGGTGCCGTCGCGCTCGATCAGGTACGGGATTGCGTCCAGCCGTAAGCCGTCGATGCCCATGTCGAGCCAGTAGCGCATCACCGACAGCACCGCTTTCATCACTTGCGGGTTGTCGAAGTTGAGGTCCGGCTGGTGGGAATAGAAGCGGTGCCAGAAGTACTGACCGGCCACCGGATCCCAGGTCCAGTTGGACTTTTCAGTGTCGAGAAAAATGATGCGGGTGCCGTCGTATTTCTGGTCGTTGTCCGACCAGACGTAGAAGTCGCGGGCCGCCGAGCCGGGCTTGGCCTTGCGCGCACGCTGGAACCACGGGTGTTGGTCCGAGGTGTGGTTGATGACCAGTTCGGTAATCACCCGCAAGCCGCGTTCGTGGGCCTCGGCAATGAAACGCTTGGCATCGGCCAGGGTGCCGTAGTCGGCGTGCACGCCACGGTATTCGGCAATGTCGTAGCCGTCGTCGCGGCGTGGCGAGGGGTAGAACGGCAACAGCCAGATGGTATTGACGCCCAGATCGGCGATGTAATCGAGTTTGGCGATAAGACCGGGAAAGTCGCCGATCCCGTCATTGTTGGAGTCGAAAAAAGACTTAACGTGAACCTGGTAGATCACCGCATCCTTGTACCAGAGCGGGTCCTTGATGAAGGTGGCAGACCTGGGTTTCTTCGCCATTTGTAACTCCTGTTGAATTCGAGTTCGTCATGAGCCGAAGGCTGCGTCCGGCTGTAGCAGCTGCCGAGCAGCGCGAGGCTGCGTTCGGCGGCGCAGCCGTCGTAAAACATGAGTGCACGGTATATCTGCAAGACCGCGTCGTTTGATTTCACGACTGCTTCGCAGCCGAACGCAGCCTCGCAGGCTCGGCAGCTGCTATAGATCGCACTTGCCGCTTCACTTACCGGTACAGGAGAAAGCCCCCCTTACCACCCTCAGGAATGAGTAATCCGCCAAATCCCGAACGGCAGATGCCACGGTTCGATCCGCATGAACTGGTACTTGCCGTGCCAGGTCCAGCGGTGACCGTTCATCAAGTCTTCGCCTTGGGTGCGGGCATCGTCGGGCAGGCCCATTTCCCACAGCGGCAATTCAAAATTCGCTTCCTGGGCGTTATTCGGATCGAGGCTGACGGCCACCAGAATGAAATTGCTGCCATCCTCACTGCGCTTGCCGAAATACAGAATGTTGTCGTTCCAGGCGTTGTAGACCTTCAGGCCCAGATGCGTGTGCAGCGCCGGGTTCTGCCGGCGGATGCGGTTGAGCTGGGCGATTTCGGCAATGATGTTGCCCGGCGCGTTGAAGTCCCGTGGGCGGATCTCGTACTTCTCGGAATTGAGGTACTCCTCCTTGCCCGGCACCGGCGCCGCTTCACACAGTTCGAAGCCCGAATACATGCCCCATAACCCGGAACCCATGGTCGCAAGCGCCGCGCGAATCAGAAAACCCGGGCGCCCGGAGTCATGCAGGAATGCCGGGTTGATGTCCGGCGTATTGACGAAAAAATTCGGTCGGTAGCATTCACGCCACGGCGATTCATTGAGTTCGGTGAAATAGGTCGCCAGTTCGGTCTTGGTGTTGCGCCAGGTGAAATAGGTGTAGCTCTGGGAATAACCGACCTTGCCCAGACGCGCCATCATTGCCGGCGTGGTAAAGGCTTCGGCGAGGAAAATCACCTCGGGGTACAGCGCCCGTACATCGGCAATCAGCCACTGCCAGAACGGCAGCGGTTTGGTGTGCGGGTTATCGACGCGAAACAGCTTCACGCCCTCTTCGACCCAGCCCACCACGATGTCGCGCAATTCAACCCACAGGCTGGGAATCGCGTCCACGGCATAGAAATCGACGTTGACGATGTCCTGATATTTCTTCGGCGGGTTCTCGGCGTATTTGATCGTGCCGTCCGGCCGCCAGTTGAACCAGCCCGGATGCTGTTTGAGCCACGGGTGATCCTGGGAACACTGAATCGCGAAGTCGAGGGCCACTTCCAGCCCATGTTCGGCAGCCGCCGCGACGAGCCGGCGAAAGTCCTCGCGGCTGCCCAGTTCCGAGTGAATCGCCTCATGCCCGCCTTCTTCGCTGCCGATGGCGTAAGGACTGCCCGGGTCGTCGGGGCCAGCGGTCAACGAGTTATTCGGGCCTTTGCGGTAGCTGCGGCCGATCGGGTGGATCGGCGTGAAGTACAGCACGTCGAACCCCATGTCCTGAATCATCGCCAGCCGCGTATGCACGTCATTAAAGGTGCCATGACGGGCCGGATCATCGGTGATCGAGCGCGGAAACAATTCATACCAACTGGCGAACTGCGCCAACTCCCGTTCCACGTCCACCGGGTATTCAGGACTCAGGCTGAGGAAGGGACGATGATCGGCCTGGGCCATCAAGTCCGCGCTGCGTTGGTGCAGAAACAAGGCAACCTGCTCGGTTTCGAGCAGACCGGACAACTCACGGTGTAACGCCATCAGCTGCTCGCTGAGGTGGCCTTCGCTGCGTTCGGCTGCCTGCTGGACGTGCAGGCGCCCTTCCTGTAATTCCAGGCTGACCGACATGCAGGCCCCGTGCTTTTTTTTCAGTTCATAGCAAAAACTGGCGTACTGATCGATCCAGGCTTCGATGCAGAACGTATAGCGGCCCTGCTTCTTGACACGAAACTGGCCCTGCCAGCCGTTATTGCCCAACTCGGCCATTACCTCGCTCTGCCAGGTGTCGTCGCCTTCGGCACGCCAACGGATGCGCACGGCCAGTTTGTCATGACCGTCGGCAAACACTTTGCTGGTCACCACCACGTCCTGATCGACCACGGCTTTAACGGCAAATTGCCCGCCATCGAGGGTCGGCATGGTGCTTTCGATCACGATTCGCGGCAGCAGTAACGCCTGGGACAGCGGTATATGCGGGTTGTAGCTCAGTTCTGTGGGTTTTTCAGCGGTCATCGAGCATCTCTCCTTACGCCCCAAGGACGCTCTTGTGCCTGGTCATCACTCACACGAAGCAATCTGCCCCGAGATGAACTCAAGGGTATGAACACACATAAGTTCCGAGCCACAGGCGCCGGCAAAGTTCAGAGGGATTTGCCAGGCCCTTCGGGGAATCGAATCCTTCGGGCACGGGTCAACCAACTTAAGCACGACTCACGCCATCTATCGGCTGCACAGAACAATCACCGGCAAATGCGTCCTAACACTTAATGAATCCGCAAAAAGGCCTCCTCCATGACCGTGCGAATCGAAAACCAGACCTGTTTCTTCATCACCGAGGACAGCGAAGAAATTCGCCTTTGCCCTGATATCACCATAATCACTGATGAGGAAAAATCCATGTCGGCAGTGGACTTCGACGGCCGACGCTTCTACATCACCGAAGCAGAAGCCGACGCATTGACCGTAGCAGGCGCTGCGGACGGTCGCCGGCATCTGAAGGCCACGAACAGTGATTCGGTGATTTGACTGACCCGCATCAACACACCCCGCCAGCGCCTGACATAGGTATTTGCAGCCCGCCCTTGCGGGTGCATCAACTTGTCGCAGGCGGGTGCGGGCAAACCATCTGATCCGCTTTTTATTGCGTTAGCTGAGTCTGTTATGCAAACAGATCGCTGGTCATAGTGCTCAGGCCTGATGGAGGCTGATGAGCGAAAGACCATGAGCGATAGAATCCCTGTCCGAACCGTTGAACCTGCCTCATTCATAAAAAGCAATGAGCCTTCGCGTCCGAAGATGAAGGCCAAGTCCAGCGACAACCTGATCCACACCCGCAGCTTCACCGGCCTGTTCCGCACCCTGCGCATGAGCGGCGCGGGGTTTCTGTTTCTGCTGTTCTTCGGCACCGTGTGGCTGAACTGGGGCGGTCGTCAGGCAGTGCTCTGGGATTTGTCCGAAAGCAAATTCCACATCTTCGGCGCGACCTTCTGGCCCCAGGACTTCAACCTGCTGTCGGCGCTACTGATCATCGCTGCGTTCGGCCTGTTTGCGATCACCGTGTTCGCAGGCCGGGTCTGGTGCGGTTACACCTGCCCGCAGAGCTCCTGGACCTGGATCTTCATGTGGTGCGAGAAAATCACCGAAGGCGAGCGCAACCAGCGGATCAAGCTGCAAGCCGCGCCCTGGGGCCTGAACAAACTGCTGCGCCGCTCGGCCAAGCACACCCTGTGGCTGGCGATCAGCCTGCTCACCGGCCTGACCTTTGTCGGCTACTTCACGCCGATCCGGCCCCTGGCCGAAGAACTGCTGACCTTGCAAATCGGCGGTGTCAGCCTGTTCTGGGTGCTGTTTTTCACCGGTGCCACCTACATCAACGCCGGTTGGCTGCGTGAAGCGGTGTGCATGCACATGTGCCCGTACGCACGGTTCCAGAGCGTGATGTTCGACAAGGACACCCTGACCATTTCCTACGACGTGGCTCGCGGCGAAAACCGTGGCCCGCGTAAGCGTGAGGTGAAACCCGCCGAGGTCGGACTGGGCGACTGCATCGACTGTCAGGTGTGCGTGCAGGTCTGCCCCACCGGCATCGACATCCGCGATGGCTTGCAGATGGAATGCATCGGTTGCGCCGCGTGCATCGACGCCTGCGATTCGATCATGGACAAAATGGGCTACGCCCGAGGGCTGATCAGCTACACCTCGGAGCATCAATTGCAGGGTGGCAAGACCCACCTGCTGCGCCCGCGTCTGATCGGTTACACCGCGGTGCTGCTGGTGATGATCGGCGCCTTCGCCCTGGCCTTGGTGGAGCGACCGATGGTGTCGCTGGACGTGAGCAAGGACCGTGGCCTGTTCCGCGAGAACAGTGAAGGCCAGATTGAAAACATCTACAGCCTGAAGGTCATCAACAAGACCCAGCAACGTCAGGATTACCGCCTGACGCTGGTCGATGGCGACGGCTTCCAGTTGCAAGGCAGGACCGAACTGAGCCTGGCCCCCGGTGAAATTGTCGATGTGCCGGTGTCGGTGGCGATGACCACGGAGCGGCCGAGCAGCAGCTCGCAGACGATCAGTTTCAAGATTGTCGACAGCGATGAGCCGGACATCCATAGCGTGGCCAAGAGCCGGTTTGTTGCACCGATGAACCGCTGAGCCTTTAAGATGCAATCCTTTGTCGGATGCGGTCCTCTGTGGCGAGGGAGCTTGTCGGATCGCCGCACCGTCCCGCTCGGCTGCGCAGCAGTCGTAAATTTTCAGGGGCGCTTCGCACCCCAGCGGGAGCAAGCTCCCTCGCCACAACAGCGCACCCACTGAATAACTTAAAACCGGGCACTCGATGAAACGCTACGAAAAATTCGCCGACGACATCGCTGAACTGATCCGCTCCGGCGTTCTTGGCCCCGGCCATCGGGTGCCGTCGGTACGCTACGCCAGCCAGACCTACGGCGTCAGCCCGTCCACGGTGTTCCAGGCCTATTACCTGCTCGAACGTCGCGGCCTGATCCGCGCGCGACCGCGTTCCGGCTACTTCGTCAATGCGCATGCACCAAGCCCGTTCTCGGAGCCGGTGATCAGCAGCCAGGTCAACGAGTCCACCGAAGTCGACGTCAGCGAACTGGTGTTCTCAGTGCTGGACTCGATCAAGGACCCCACCACCGTGCCCTTCGGCTCGGCCTTCCCCAGCCCCACGCTGTTCCCGCTGCAGCGTTTGTCCCGCTCGCTGGCCAGTGCCGCCCGGGAGATGGACCCGCGCATGGTGGTCACCGACATGTCGCCGGGCAACCCGCAACTGCGTCGGCAAATCGCCCTGCGCTACATGGTCGGCGGGCTGATGCTGCCGATGGAAGAACTGCTGATCACCAACGGTGCGCTGGAAGCGCTGAACCTGTGCCTGCAAGCCGTCACCGAGCCTGGCGATCTGGTGGCCATCGAAGCCCCGGCGTTCTACGCCAGCCTGCAAGTGCTGGAACGGTTGAAACTCAAAGCCGTGGAAATCCCCGTCCACCCGCGAGACGGCATCGACCTCGGCGTACTCGCCCAGACCCTCGAACGGCACCCGATCAAGGCCTGCTGGTGCATGACCAGTTTCCAGAACCCCATGGGCGCGACCATGCCCGAGGCGAAGAAACAGGAACTGGTGGAGTTGTTGCGCAGCCATCAGGTGCCGCTGATCGAGGATGACGTTTACGCCGAGCTCTATTACGGGCAGCAGGCGCCGAAACCGGCCAAGGCCTTCGATACCGAAGGGCTGGTGATGCATTGTGGTTCGTTCGCCAAGAGCCTGGCCCCCGGCTACCGCATCGGCTGGGTCGCCGCCGGGCGCTATGCGCAGAAAATCGAACGGCTGAAGCTCATGACCTCGCTATGCGCCTCGATGCCCGCCCAGGCGGCCATCGCCGATTACCTGCAACACGGCGGCTACGATCGGCACCTGCGCAAGCTGCGTTACGCCCTGGAAGAACAGCAAAGTGCCATGCTCGCCGCCATCGCCCGCTACTTCCCGGCCCAAACCCGCGTCAGCCAACCGGCCGGCGGTTACTTCCTGTGGCTGGAACTGCCGCCGCAGATGGATTCGTTGAAGTTGTTTCAGATGGCACTGGCGCAGGGGATCAGCATTGCGCCGGGGCCGATTTTTTCACCGACTCAGCGGTTCAGGAATTGTATTCGGTTGAATTACGGCAGCCCGTGGACCGAGGATTCGGAGAAGGCGATGGAGACGTTGGGGCGGATTGTGCGGTCGTTCTGAGGGTTTGATGTTGCCAGTACCGGCCTCTTCGCGGGCAAGCCTCGCTCCTACGGAATTCGCGAACACCGCAAATCCTGTAGGAGCGCGGCTTGCCCGCGAAGGGGCCAGCCGGGACAACACAAATTTCGAAAACTAACGCCCGCCACCTAGATCGACAAACGTCCCCGTCGCATACGACGCCTTATCCGACAACAACCACACAATCGCCTCCGCCACTTCATCCGGCCGCCCACCACGGGCCATCGGGATCGCCGATTCCAGCTTGCTGACCCGGTCCGGATCGCCGCTCAATGCATGGAAATCGGTGTAGATGTAACCCGGACGCACCGCATTGACGCGAATCCCCTCGCCCGCCACTTCCTTGGACAGGCCGATGGTGAAGGTGTCCAGCGCCCCCTTGGACGCGGCGTAATCCACGTACTCGTTGGGTGAGCCCAAACGCGAGGCGACCGAGGAGACGTTGACGATGCTGCCGCCCTGCCCGCCGTGTTTGGGCGACATGCGCAAAATCGCGTGTTTGGCGCAGAGAATCGGCGCCAGGACGTTGGTCTTGAGGATTTTCAGAATGCGGAATTCCGACATTTCGTCGATCCGCGACTTTTGTCCGACGGTGCCGGCGTTGTTCACCAGCGCGGTGACCCGACCCAGTTCGGTGTCCACCCGATGAAACAGAGCGATCACTTCGTCTTCGATGCTGACGTCGGCACGCACGGCAATGGCTTGGGCACCGCGTGCGCGGACTTGCTCCAGCACACTGAGCGCCGCCTGTTCGTCGGACTGATAATTGATGCAGATCCGATAACCCTGTTCGGCGGCCAACAGGGCCGTGGCGGCGCCGATTCCACGGCTGCCGCCGGTGATGACGATAACTTTGTCCATGCTGGCTTCCCCCCGTTCCAAGCGTAAGCAGTCGGGGCCAAGAATAACCGCCATTGCGCGGTTTTGCATGGGTCCACATCAAGGGGCATGGTACATCTTGTAGCAGCTGCCGAGCCTGCGAGGCTGCGTTCGGCGGCGAAGCCGTCGTGAAATGGGCTATCGCGGTGTGTCGGTACAACCTTGCATGTAGGGTTTACGACGGCTTCGCCGCCGAACGCAGCCTCGCGGGCTCGGCAGCTGCTACAGGTACGACGTCCCCAACCTGTTCCGCTCGGTGTATGTCGACCATGAAGCGATCGGCCGGCAGCGGATGCCCGAGCAGGTAACCCTGTAACGAGTCGCAGCCCAGCTGGGTCAGGAAGTTTTGCTGAACATCGGTTTCCACCCCTTCGGCGACGATCCGCAAGCCCAGCGCCTGGCCCAGGGCGACGATGGCCGAGACAATGGCTGCGTCGTCGCTGTCGTGCTCCAGATCGCGGACGAAACCCCGGTCGATCTTCAGTTCATTGGCCGGCAGGCGCTTGAGGTACATCAAGCTCGAATAGCCGGTACCGAAGTCATCGATGGACAGGTCGACGCCCATTTCCGACAGCTCCTGCAACACCGTCATGCTCGCATCGGCGTCGCTCATGGCGGTGGTTTCGGTGATTTCCAGGGTCAGGCTGTTGGCCGGCAGATGATGGGTGGCCAGGGCTTTGGCAACGCTCTGCACCAGCCCCGCATGGCAGAATTGCAAGGCCGAGAGGTTCACCGCGATACGCCAATCGGTGTAACCGAGCACGTACCACTCGCGCATCTGCCGGCAGGCCTCGTTGAGCACCCACTCGCCAATCGGAATGATCAGCCCGGTCTTCTCCGCAAGGTCAATGAACGTGTCCGGCTGCAGCAGGCCCTGGGTCGGATGCTCCCAGCGCAGTAACGCCTCGGCGCCCACTGGTCGGCCATGACCGGCGTCGAATTTGGGCTGGTAATAAAGTTTGAACTGCTGATGATCGACGGCATTGCGCAGATCCTGAAGCAATTGCAGCTGTTTGCGCGCGTTGCTGTTCATCGAGGCGTCGAAGAAGCGATGCCCGTTTTTCCCGGCGCCTTTGGCGTGGTACATCGCCGCGTCGGCGTTCATCAGCAACTCATCGGCCGTCTGACCGTTGCCCGGATAGAGCGCGATGCCGACACTGGCGGAAATCTGCAAGTCATGTTCAGCGACCCGGAACGAGCGTGCAATCAACCCGACCTGACGCTCCGCCAGGCTCAGCGCATCGTTCGGCTCGTTCAGGCGCACCAACAACACGAACTCATCGCCGCCGATCCGCGCCAGGGTGTCCTGGCTACGCAGGTCTTCGCGCAGGCGCAGTGCAACTTCACGCAACAGTTGGTCGCCCATGTGATGGCCGAATGCGTCGTTGACCGGTTTGAAGCCGTCCAGATCAATGAACATCAGCGCAAAACAACCGCCCTGCTCCTGCACTTTCGACATGGCCTGATCGATACGGTCAGCCAGCAATACCCGGTTCGGCAGACCCGTGAGGGTATCGTGCAGAGCCAGTTGAGTGAGTTCGCGGTTAGCCACCGTCAGCGAATGGGCGAGGTCTGCCGTGCGAGCCTCCAGGCGGGCATCGAGGACCGACGTCAGCAAGGCGATGCTCAATATCGCCAAGGTGGTGATCAGCACCAGGCTGTCCAGGCCCTTGCCGTTCAAGCCGCTGACCGCCGCACCACAGAAACTGCCGTCGGCAAAGCGCGCAGCGGCCATGCCGGTGTAGTGCATGCCGACGATGGCAATGCCCATGATGACTGCAGCACCCGCACGGAACAGGCGAACATACGGCGTGTGCTGGCGCAGACGGAAAGCGATCCATAGCGCCGCGCCCGACGCGCCGACGGCAATCAGCAACGACGCGCCAAACAGTGTCGGGTCGTAATCGATGCCCGGCTGCATGCGCATCGCAGCCATGCCGGTGTAATGCATCGCGCTGATGCCCGCGCCCATAACCAGCGCGCCAAACGCCAGTTGCCAGGCCGGCAACCGTGGCTGACTGACCAGCCATAGGGCAAAGCCGCAAGACAGGACCGCAATCAACAGTGACAGCGACGTGAGGGTGGTGTCGTAGCCCAGGTCGATTGGCAATGTGAACGCGAGCATGCCTATGAAATGCATCGACCACACGCCAATGCCCATCGCAAAAGCGCCGCCCGCCGTCCATAAATGCACCGCTCGGCCCTTGGCCGTGGCGATGCGTCCGGTGAGGTCGAGCGCAGTATAAGAGGCCAGTATCGCCACGCACAGCGATATGAAAACCAGCGAAAGGGAATAACTACCGATGAGCATGGGACTTCTCGCAACCGCCCCCGCCGTACTGTAGTTTGTTCTCGGGGAGCAAAGCCGGCGATTGTACTGATTCCGTGGACGAACGCACTCACAAAGTAATCAAAAGGCCACCAAGATGATTGTGGTGAGGGAGCTTGCTCCCGCTGGACGGCGAAGCCGTCCCAAAGATACTCACGCGTACATTCAGTCAAACGCATCAATCGGTTTGCGACTGCTTCGCAGCCGAGCGGGAGCAAGCTCCCTCGCCACAGGGATGGAGTTATTGCTTGTCACTCACCTGAAGCTGCCCGTCCCACCCGCCGCCCAGCGCGGCAATCAACTGCACGCTGGCAATCAGCCGGCTCTGCAACAGGCTCAGCGCGTTGCGTTCGTTGTTCAACGCCGTAGCCTGAACCACCACCACATCCAGATAAGCGATCAACCCGGCCTTGTACTGGTTCCGGGTCAAGCGAAGGGACTCGCGTGCCGCATCCAGTGCTTCCTGGCGCACGACGGCTTCGTCTTCCAGCACCTTGAGCTGCACCAGATAGTTTTCCACTTCGCGGAAGCCATCGAGCACAGTCTGGCGGTACTTGGCGACGGTCTCGTCGTAAGCCGCTTCGCTGCGATCGACTTCGGCCGAGCGCTGCCCGCCGTCGAACAGGGTCATGGCCAGTTGCGGCCCAACCGACCAGAAGCGGTTCGGCAGGCTGATCCAGTTGGCGTAGGTGCTGCTGCTATAGCCGCCGTTCATGCTCAGGGTCAGGTCCGGGTAGTAGGCAGCTTTGGCCACGCCGATGTTGGCGTTGGCGGCCATCACCGAGCGCTCGGCGGCGGCGATGTCCGGGCGGCGCTCCAGCAACTGCGAAGGCAGGCTTAGCGGCACGTGGGGCAACGCAGGGATGTCCGGGGTTTCGGCCAGGCTGAATTCCGCCGGCGGCAGGCCGATCAGCACGGCGATGGCGTTCTCGAACTGCGCACGCTGCCAGATCAGGTCGACCATTTCCGCCTGAGTGGTTTTGAGCTGTGTGGTGGCCTGGGCCACTGCATCCTTACCGGAAACCCCGGCGCGGTACTGGTTTTCGGTCATGGTCAGCGAGCGCTGATAGGCCTCGACCGTCGCTTCCAGCAGGCGTTTCTGCTCGTCGATCACTCGAAGTTGCAAGTAGTTCTGCACCAACTCCGACTGCTGGCTCAGGCGCATCGCCGCCAAGTCGGCAAAGCTCGCCTGGGCGTTGGCTGTGTCGGCTTCCAGGCCTCGACGCAATTTGCCCCAGATGTCGGCTTCCCAACTGACCCCGACCTGTGCCGAGTAAGTGTCACGGATGCCGCTGGACGAACTGCTCAGGCTCGAACTGCTGCTACCGGTGCCCTGGCTGGAGCGGTTCTTGCTGACGGTCAGGTCCGCCGTCGGGAAAAACGCCCCCCGGGCACTGCGCACCAAGGCCTGGGCCTGACGGTACTGGGCTTCGGACTGAGCGACGGTCTGGTTGGCGCTGTTGAGTTTTTCGATCAGGCCGTTGAGCTGCTGATCGCCATACAGCTCCCACCAGGCACCGCGCACCAACGAATCGCTGGGGTTAGCCTGACGCCAGCCGGCTGCCTCTTTGTACTGCGCAGGTGCGGCGGTTTGCGGGCGCTGGTAATCCGGGCCGATAGCGCAGGCGCTGAGCATCGCCACGCACAGCGACAGGCTCAGTAAACGCGAGCCTCGGGCCGTGATCAGCGGTGCAGCCAGGTTGAGAAGCGAACGATCAGTCATAGCGGAGTTTCCAGAGCAGCATCGGTACGCACCCCGCGCCAGCGGTTGAAACGATGGCGCAGTTTGTCGAGATAGAGGTAAACCACCGGGGTGGTGTAAAGGGTCAGCACTTGGCTGAAGACCAGCCCGCCGATGATGGTCAGGCCCAGTGGCTGACGCATTTCCGCCCCTTCGGCGCGGCTCAGCAGCAGCGGCAAGGCACCGAGGATCGCTGCCAGGGTGGTCATCAGAATCGGTCGCAGCCGTTGCAGGCAGGCGCTGCGGATCGATTCCAGCGGCTCCAGGCCTTGGTGCCGTTCCAGTTGCAGCGCCAGGTCGATCATCAGGATGGCGTTTTTCTTCACCACGCCGATCAGCAGAAACAGCCCGAGCAAGGAGATCAGGCTGAACTCGCCGCCCAGCACATAGATTGACAGCAACGCACCGACACCGGCCGACGGCAAGGTCGACAGGATGGTCAGCGGATGAATGTAGCTTTCATACAGCACGCCCAGCACCAGATACACCGCCACCAGCGCGCCGAGAATCATCCACGGCTGGCTCTTCTGGGTAGCGGCGAAGGCGTCGGCGGTGCCGGCCATTTTCGCGATCACGTCTTCCGGCAGGCCAACCTTGGCAATCGCCCGTTCGATGGCCGCCGAGCCCTGCTCCACCGTCACGCCGTCGGCCATGTCGAAGGCAATGCTTTCCGAAGCGAACTGGCCTTCGTGGCTGACCCGGTCGTTTTCCAGACTGCTTTCGTAATGGGCAATGGTTGACAACGGAATACGCGCGCCGTCGGCAGTGATCACTTTGACCTGATTCAGGGTGACCGGGTCCTGGGCGTATTTCGGATTGACCTCCATCACCACCTGATACTGGTTGAGGCTGTCGTAGATCGTCGAAATCTGCCGCTGGCTATAGGCGTTGTTCAGCACCGCCGTGACCATGTTCATGTCCACGCCTAGGCGCTTGGCCTGGTCGCGATCGACGATCAGCGTGACTTGCTGGGCACCACGGCCTTCGCGGGCGTCAATCGCCGTCAGCTCAGGCAGGGCCTTGAAGGCGGCAACGACTTTCGGATACCACTCGCGTAAAGCGCCGAGATCGCCACTTTGCAGGATGTAGGAATACTGCGAGGTGGTCTGCTCGCGACCGCCGCCGAATTGCAGGTCCTGGTCAGCCATCAGCATCAATTGCGCACCGGGCACCTTGGGCATTTCCTTGCGCAATCGCTCGATGACTTTCTGCGCGGACAGGTTGCGCTCCTTGATCGGCTTGAGCCGCACCAGCATGAACGCGTTATTGGTGCCGTTGTTGCCACCGATGAAGCCGGCGACGCTTTCCACCGCCTCGTCCTTGAGCACGGCGCGGCGGAAGGTTTCCATCTTCGGCTGCATCACACTGAACGACAGGCCATTATCGCCGCGCACGAAACCGATCAGCTGGCCGGTGTCTTGCTGGGGAAGAAAGGTTTTAGGAACAACAACATACAGCGCAATGTTTACGCCAATCGTCACGAATAGACTGAGCAAGGTCAGTCGGCGATGACGCAGCACCCAGTCGAGACTGGTGGCGTATTTGCCGACCATCCACTCATTGGCCCGCTGGCTCCAGCGTTGCAGACGGTTTTCCTGCCCCGGCGTATGTGGCTTGAGCCAGCGCGCGCAGAGCATCGGTGTCAGCGTCAGCGACACCAGCAGCGACACCACGATGGCCGCCGCCAGGGTGATGGAAAACTCGCGAAACAGGCTTTCGATGATCCCGCCCATGAACAGGATCGACAGGAACACCGCCACCAGCGAGACGTTCATCGACAGCAGCGTGAAGCCGACTTCCTGCGCCCCGAGGTACGCGGCCTTCATCGGCGGTACGCCCTTGTCGATGTGCCGGGAAATGTTCTCCAGCACCACGATGGCATCGTCCACTACCAGCCCGGTGGCCAGAATCAGCGCCATCAGCGACAGGTTATTCAGAGAGAAACCGTAGAGGTACATCACCGCAAACGTGCCCACCAGCGAAACCGGCACCGCCAGGGTCGGGATCAGCGAGGCGCGCAGGTTACCGAGGAACAGGAACACCACCAGAATCACCAGCGCCACGGCAATCAGCAGGGTCATTTCCGCTTCGTGCAGGGTGGCCTTGATCACCGGTGAACGGTCCATCGCCAGGTTCAGCTTGACGCTGGCCGGCAGCACCGCCTGCAAGGCCGGCAACTGCGCCTTGATCTCGTTGACCGTCTCGATGATGTTGGCGCCGGCCTGGCGGTTGATCACCAGCAGCACCGCTGCGTCATCGTTGAAGAACCCGCTGTTGTAGCGATCCTCGACACCGTCGCTGACCTTCGCCACATCCTTCAGGCGCAGGGCCGCGCCGTCTGCGTAGTGAATGATCAGCGACTCGTAATCCTTGGCCTTTTCCAGCTGATCGTTGGCCTGGACCTGCCACAGCCGCTGGCCGTCTTCGACCGAGCCCTTGGGCCGGCGCACGTTGGCGTTGGCAATGGTGGTACGCACATCGTCCAGTGCCACGCCGTACTGGTTGAGCGCCTGGGGTTCGAGCTCGATGCGCACCGCCGGCAACGAACTGCCACCGATCTGCACCTCACCCACGCCCTGCACCTGGGACAGGCTCTGGGACAGGATGGTCGAGGCCAAATCATAGAGCTGGCCTTTTTCCAGCACATCGGAGGTCAGCGACAGCACCATGATCGGCGCCTGGGACGGGTTGACCTTCTTGTAGGTCGGCATGCTGCGCATCCCGCTCGGCAGCAGGTTGCGTGAGGCGTTGATCGCCGCCTGCACTTCCCGCGCCGCGCCGTTGATGTCGCGGTCCAGGTCGAACTGCAGAATCACCCGGGTCGAGCCCTGGCTGGAACGGCTGCTCATGGTATTGACCCCGGCGATCGCGCCGAAGGACCGTTCCAGCGGCGTGGCCACGGTGGAGGCCATGACCTCCGGGCTCGCACCGGGCAGGCTCGCCTGGACCACGATCACCGGGAAATCCATCTGTGGCAGCGGCGATACCGGCAACAGGCCGAAACTCACGCCGCCCAGCAGCATGATCGCCAGGCTCAGCAACATCGTCGCGACGGGGCGCTTGATGAACGGTCCGGACAGGTTCATGGCTGCTCTACCGGGTCCACGGACTCGGACTTACGGCCCCAGCGCCGCCCGAGGCGATCGAAGTACAGGTAGATAACGGGCGTGGTGAACAGCGTCAGCACCTGACTCACCAGCAAGCCACCGACCATTACCAGACCCAAAGGCTGGCGCAACTCCGCGCCGGAGCCGGTGGCCAGCATCAATGGCACCGCACCGAACAACGCGGCCAGGGTGGTCATCAGAATCGGCCGGAAGCGCAGCAGCGCCGCCTGATAGATCGCAGCCTGCGGGTCCATGCCCTGATTGCGTTCAGCTTCAAGGGCGAAGTCGATCATCATGATCGCGTTCTTTTTCACGATACCAATCAGCAAGATGATGCCGATGATCGCAATCATCCCCAGGTCATTACCGCTCAACAGCAGCGCCAGCAAGGCGCCGACCGCCGCCGAGGGCAAGGTCGAGAGGATGGTGATCGGGTGAATGTAGCTCTCGTAGAGCACGCCGAGCACGATGTACATGGTCACCACCGCCGCCAGGATCAGCAGCAAGGTGCTCGACAGCGACGCCTGGAAGGCTTCAGCCGCGCCCTGGAACTGGGTCTGCACGCCAATCGGCATGCCGATGTCTTTCTGCACCTGATCGATGATCTCGACCGCATGCCCCAGTGCCACGCCGGGTGCCAGGTTGAAGGACATCATCACCGCCGGGAACTGGCCGATGTGGGTGATAGCCAGTTGTGCCTGACGCTCCTCGACATGCGCCAGGCTGGACAGGCGCACTTGCCCGCCATCGGTGGTCTTGACGTGAATCTGGTTCAGCGCATCTGGGCCGATCTTCTCGCCGGACTGCGATTGCAGCACCACGCGGTACTGGCTGGCCTGGGTGTAAATGGTGGAAATCTGCCGCTGACCGAAGGCGTCGTACAGCGCGTCGGTGATGTTCGATACGGACACACCGACCCGCGACGCCGCATCGCGGTCGATCACCAGATAAACCTGCAAACCCTTGTCCTGCAAATCGCTGGCGACATCGGTCAGTTCCGGCCGTTGCGCCAGGGCTTCGACCAGACGCCCGCTCCACAGGCTAAGCAACTCGGCATCCGGCGACGACATGCTGAACTGGTACTGCGTACGGCTGACCCGATCTTCGATGGTCAGATCCTGCACCGGCTGCATGAACAGGCGAATGCCAACCAGCTTGTCCAGCTCCGGTTGCAAGCGGGCAATGACTTGGGTGGCGCTCAGGTTGCGGTGGCTGTGGGACTTGAGGTTGATCAGTAACCGGCCGCTGTTGAGCGTCGAGTTATCACCGTCGACACCAATATAGGACGACAGGCTTTCGACCGCAGGGTCAGCCAGGATCACCTTGGCCAGTTCCTGCTGGCGCTCGCTCATCGCCGCGAAGGAAATCGACTGCGGCGCCTCGGAAATCCCCTGGATCACCCCGGTGTCCTGCACCGGGAAGAAGCCCTTGGGCACCACCATGTACAGGAACACGGTCAATGCCAGGGTGCCGATGGCCACCAGCAAAGTCAGCGGTTGATGCTTGAGCACCCACTGCAACTTGCGCCCGTAGGCGGCGATCATCCAGTCGATGGTCGCGCCACTGGAGCGGTAGAACCAGCCCTGGTCTTTTTCCTTGGGCTCACGCTTGAGCAGCCGCGCGCACATCATCGGCGTCAGTGTCAGAGACACTACCAGCGAAATCAGGATCGCCACCGCCAACGTGATCGCGAACTCGCGGAACAAACGCCCCACCACGTCAGCCATGAACAGTAGCGGAATCAGCACCGCGATCAACGACAGCGTCAGGGAAATCAGGGTGAAGCCGATCTGCTTGGCGCCCTTGAGCGCCGCTTGCAGCGGGCTGTCGCCCTCTTCGATGAAGCGGGAGATGTTCTCCAGCATCACGATCGCGTCATCCACCACGAAACCGGTGGCGATGGTCAGCGCCATCAGGGTCAGGTTGTTGACCGAAAACCCGGCGAGGTACATCACGCCGAAGGTGCCGATCAACGACAGCGGCACCGCCACCGACGGAATGATCGTGGCACTGGCCCGCCGCAGGAACAGGAACGTGACCATCACCACCAGGGCGATGGCGATCAGCAGTTCGTGTTGCACGTCGGTGACCGAGGCGCGGATGGTCTGGGTGCGGTCGGTGAGCACCGTGACGTCGAGGCCGGCCGGCAGGTTGTCGGTGATGCTCGGCAGCAAGGCCTTGATCCGGTCGACCACCTCGATGACGTTGGCGCCGGGCTGACGCTGGATGTTCAGCAGCACGGCCTGGTTTTCATTGGCCCATGCCGCCAGGCGTTCGTTCTCGGCGCCATCGACAATTTCCGCCACGTCCTTGAGCCGCAACGGCGCGCCGTTTTTATAGGCCAGAATCAGGTTGGCGTAGTCCTTGGGCGAAGTCAGCTGGTCGTTGGCGTCGAGCATCGACACCCGGGTCGGGCCGTCGAAGTTGCCCTTGGGCTGGTTGACGTTGGAGGCACCGATCAAGGTGCGCACGTCCGACAGGTTCAGGCCGTTGGCCGCCAAGGCCTCGGGGTTGACCTTGATCCGCACCGCCTGACGCTGACCGCCGGCGATGCTGACCATGCCGACGCCGCTGATCTGCGCAATTTTCTGCGCCATACGGGTATCGACCAAGTCATTGAGCTTGGGCAGCAGCATGGTTTTGGAGGTGATGGCCAGGGTCAGCACCGGGGTATCCGCCGGGTTGACCTTGTTGTACACCGGCGGCGCGGGCAGATCCTTGGGCAGCAAATTGGTCGCGGCGTTGATCGCCGCCTGCACCTGCTGCTCGGCGACGTCCATGTTGATGTCGAGGCTGAACCGCAGGGTCAGCACCGAGGCACCACCGGAACTGGTCGAAGCCATCTGGGTCAGGCCGGGCATCTGGCCGAACTGACGCTCCAGCGGCGCGGTCACGGCGCTGGTCATGACATCCGGGCTGGCGCCGGGATAGAGCGTCATGACGCGGATGGTCGGGTAATCGACCTGGGGCAATGCCGACACTGGCAGCAGCCGATAAGCGATCACCCCGGCCAGAATAATGGCCAGCATGCTCAGGGTCGTGGCGACCGGGCGAAGGATGAACAGCCGCGAGATGTTCATGCGCCGCCCTTTTTCGCCTTGTCGGTGGTCGCCGGCTCGCCTGGGGTCGCCGCCGATTTGCCTTGCAGATGTTCGGTCGGAGTGGTCGGTACATCCTTGCTGTCGTTGACCACTTCCACTTCACTGCCGTCCTTCAGGCGGTCGGTGCCTTCCAGCACCACCCGATCACCGATGGCCAGGCCTTCGGTGATCACGGTGTTTTCCCCGTCACTGGCACCGACTTTCAACTGGCGGATCGCGACTTTCTTGTCGCCGTCCAGGGCATAGACAAACGTGCCGTTGGTGCCGAACTGAATCGCCGCCGAGGGCGCAAGCATCACGTCTTTGAGGGTATCCGCCAGCAGGTGCACGTTGACGAACTGATTCGGGAACAACGCTTGATCGCGGTTCTCGTAGCGGGCCTTGAATTTCAGGGTGCCAGTGGTGACGTCGATCTGGTTATCGAGGCTCTGCAACACGCCGGTGGCCTGCAATTGGGTGTCGCCGCGGTCCCAGGCTTCGGCGGGCAGCTTGGCGCCGGTGCGATAGCGGGTCAGCACGGTGTCCAGGCTGTTTTCCGGCAAGGTAAACGCCACGCTGATCGGTTGGGTCTGGGTGATGATCACCAGCGCCGTGGTGTCGTTGGCCGCCACAAGGTTGCCGACGTCCAGCTGCCGCAGGCCCACACGCCCGGTGATCGGAGCACGGATCTTGGTGAATTCGAGATTGAGCTTGGCGTCGTTGACCGCCGCCTGATTGGTCTTGACCGTGCCCTGATACTGGGCGACCAGCGCTTCGGCAGTGTCCAGGGTTTGCTTGGCGATACTGTCTTCGCGGTACAGGCCACGATAGCGCTCGACGTCGACCTGGGCGTTTTTCAATTGCGCCTGATTCTGCAGCAAGGTGCCTTCGGCCTGGAGCAAGGCATTCTGATAGGGACGTGGATCGATCTCGGCCAGCAAGTCACCCGCCTTGACCATCTGCCCTTCTTCGAAATAGACCTTGACCAGTTCGCCACCGACGCGGCTGCGCACATTGATGGTGTTCAGCGCCGTGACCGTGCCCAGCGCCTTGTAATACAGCGGAAAATCGCCTTTGACCACCGGCGCCACGCGCACCGGAACCGGTCCCGTCGCCCCGCCGAATCCCGGACGCATCCCCCCCGACCGACCGGTATGCCCGGCAACGGCTTTCTGCCCTGCGCCCTCCTTCGGGGTGCTGCCAGCGGGCCAGAACTTCCAGCACAGGCCGGCGATGACCAACAGGACAAGCAGGCCGAACAGCCAGCGACGAGGATTGCGGGAAGCGGAGGATTGCATGGAATGATCAACCATTGGGCGCGTGCGCTTTTTTCTACGGGAGGCTGAACGATAAGCACTGGCGGGTATTAAGCAAAGCGCCTTTACCGGCAATTTACCTTTGGCTTACGTAACAGGAAGTTAGGACACAAATGAAAACGGCCTGGACAGGGCCAGGCCGTTAACAATTGTAAAACTTTGCTTACTTCAGAACGGCGAGCGCTGCGTCGTAGTTCGGTTCTTCAGCGATTTCCTTGACCAGTTCGCTGTGCAGAACCTTGTCGTTTTCGTCCAGAACCACGACGGCACGGGCGGTCAGGCCTTTGAGTGGACCATCGGCGATGGCCACGCCGTAGTTTTCCTTGAACTCGGCACCGCGCAGAGTCGACAGGTTCTGTACGTTTTCCAGGCCTTCGGCGCCGCAGAAGCGGGCTTGGGCGAACGGCAGGTCGGCGGAGATGCACAGCACGACGGTGTTGGCCACATCATTGGCCTGGGCGTTGAACTTGCGCACCGAGGTGGCGCAGGTCGGGGTGTCGACGCTTGGGAAGATGTTCAGCACTTTGCGCTTGCCGGCGAAGCTCGCCAGGGTCACGTCGGACAGATTGCCGGCAACCAGGGAAAAGGCTGGCGCCTGGGAACCGGCTTGTGGCAGTTGGCCGTTGACTTGAACCGGGTTGCCTTTAAGAGTGACTTGAGCCATGAACGGAGTCCTTCTGAACGTTGATGTAGAGAATTTTGACGAGGCCGAAGTTAACCACGAAATGGGCTGAGGACCTATGCCCAGATACAAATTGTGATAGGTCGTCGCGCAAACTGGATACAAGCGCTCCAACAAAACTTACAAACACTGCACAACCCTGTGGGACCGCATACCTGCTCGCACTATCCGAGCAACCGCAACATATTGCGGTGCCGCGCCGCGAAAATCCGCCGCATGTAAGCATTCACCAGCAGCCCTTCAGTCAAAGCACCGCCAATCGCCGCATAGGTCACGCGGTCGGTGTACAGCGTACCGCCCTCACCCACCCCCACCCGATGTTCATGACGAAAGGCACGCAGCGGCCCCTTGAGCATTTCATCGATGAAATGCGTGTCGCCAACCTCCCGGATCACCACCGTCCAGTTCGACGGGATGACGTTGAACATCCAGTGTCGAAACCGGAACTGGCGGCCGGCTTCGATGCGCAGGTTGTTCAGGTCGATATCACCCAACGGTGTAACCCGTTCCGGGAAAATCTTCGGGAAATTCACGCCTTCCAGGCAGAAGTCGAGGACTTGCGAGGGCGTGCGATTGGGGATCAGCGTGGTGAGTTCCAGTACGGGCATAAACAGTGGCATTCCAATGGCCAGAGAATTCGCAGACTACCACTACACTAAAATCCGACCTATCCCCCCGCGGGATACGGGGCGTCAGAAGGTTTGTGCGATATTTCTTTAGCCGCGTTGTCGATTTTGCGCCTGGCCATTCGACTAGACAGTGATTAACTCACATTACAACGGAGACAAAACCATGCGATTCATGATCATTGTAAAGGCCAGCCCCGATTCCGAGGCCGGCGTGATGCCCAGCGAAGAACTGATGACCGCGATGGGCAACTACAACGAGGAACTGGCCAAGGCCGGCATCCTCATCGATTGCGATGGCCTGCAGCCCAGCAGCAAAGGCGCGCGCGTGCGTTTCTCGGGTGACAAGCGCACGGTGATCGACGGTCCGTTTATTGAAACCAAGGAACTGATCGCCGGTTACTGGATTTGGGAGGTCAAGTCGAAAGAGGAAGCGATCGAGTGGGTTAAACGCTGCCCGAATCCGATGCCGGGCACCGAAGCAGAGATCGAGATCCGCCCGATCTATGGGGCGGAGGATTTCGGCGAGGAGTTCACCCCGCAACTGCGCGAGCAGGAAGAGCAGATACGCGAGCAAATGAAAAAAAACTGATCAGTTCCGAGATAGGAACTACATCGTATCGCGTAATTGCTAGCTATCCCGGAAACATTGGCCAATTGACCCGCTTTTTCCAACACAGGAGAAGGCGGTTTTCTGGGCCCGCGAACAACTCACTTGGACAAAACGACGATCGGTAGCGCTTTCGCTCTCTAAAAACGTTCAACCTGTCAAATATGTCAGTAGCAATCCTTGAAGACACGGAGTTACATCGGTTTGGCAGCGATAAGCTTCTTTAGCGCGCAAAAACCTTAAGCTTTTTAGAGCAAGGAGAGCCAGCATGCCAACGCCAATAGTGACCACGACATATTACGGGGTCATCAAGTCCGTTACTTCCTTCAGCTACCCCTCCTCAGGAGGTTATACCCCTCCAAGACAATACGATGTCGTCGTTATTGTCGATGGCAATTCCAATGAAGTCACGGTTAGATCTGAAAAGCCGCATTTCAAGGAAGGACAAAGAGTTTCATTTACTAGCACCACAGGCCCTAAGGGAACACTAGTTGCGGGACTCACATAACCACTCGGGGCAATGCTGTTCATGGAAACGGAGTGACCTTACGATCAACGTATGGCCTTTTGCAGCGCAACCCGATGGATTTCCAAGGGTCGCGAAAGGCCGCTATCCAGGAAAATAGCCGGTCGCGCATCGGCGAAGGCAAGCGGTGCAAAAAACAGCCCGGACGCCTGAGTCGGCCCTACTCCTTGCTGATAGCGCTCATCAGCGAGTTGTGTTTGCGCGACCACCAACGACGTTTCAGCGTCCGTTTTCGGGCCCTTTTTCTCTTCTTGCTGCTCGTACCACCGAATCCGCCTGAAACCCCTCCACCGACGCTTAAAACGCTGCCCGAGGATGATGGTCCCGGCCTGATGACAACTTCTCCTGTCGATTCATCGTTCAATATGTTTTGTGCCATACAGCCACTCCTTGTCTGTAGGGCACAGCATGTCGATCAAGCCGCAGTCAGGTGCGGTACATAGTTATAGGTGTGGATTTAGATCGCGAGAGCCGATAAAGAAACACTGAAGCACATCCTGACACCCCCGTAAGAGCTACCGAAGGCTGCGATATTTTGATCCTGTTGTTGGCTCGCTCGGAAAGAGCAAGATCAAAAGATCGCAGCCTTCGGCAGCTCCTACGCGAGGTTCGACATTCAAAGGGATTGGGTCGACAAAAGAGCAGCATGATTAGACAGTTGACGCGACAACCACCTGCTAGAGTAAAAAAAGCCTTCATGCAGGCCAGACCGAATGTCATCGTCGGAAAATGAGGAAACGTCTATGAAAGGTTTGCTTCGCGTCGCGGGATTCAGCCTGATGGCGCTTTTCGCCAGTTGTGGTGTCGGTGCCCAGACAATGCAAAGTCATGCAGCGCCGATTGCGCTCACTGTCATACAGGCCGACATCTTGGGGGAATAGCCAAGGGGGATTGATCGTTCCCATGCCTGGGAACGATCTTGCGCGAGCAATAAACCCGCGTTACTTGGACTTGAACTTTACAAACGACTGATTCATGTCCGAAGCCCAGCCATCGATCACGTTTTTCACGTCATCGGCCTTCATCACCTGATCTTCGTTTTCCAGCGGTTTGCCGGTGCCCTTGCGCACCACCTGGGCGATGACTTTATTGGTGCTGCCATCGAGAAACACCGCTTCGGTGGCCAGATCGGTTTGCTGATCGCGAATACCGCTCGCGGTGCTGACGGCCGCCGCCACCAAGGCGATCGGGATCACTTCATAAGGCTTGAGGCTTTCGGTCTTGCTGCTGACGGCGGTAATCGCCGCACGCACCACGATCACGCCCGGGCCGGGGCCGCTGGCCAGTGGCAGGGATTTACCCAGTTCGCGCTTGAGCGCCTGATCGTAGTAGCTGGTAATGCCGTTCAGCGTTGTCTGAGGGATTTTCGCTGTCGGTTGCGGTTTGGGGTAGAGCTGAGTCGGCTCGATGTAGGCACTGGTGTATTTGTTGACATTGAGCTTGGGATCGACCCAACGCATAACCACGGCGCCCGATGGCGACTTGGCTTCCTTGAGCTGACTGTAATCCTTGAGAAAGCCGGAGTACTGGTCTGGCTCGACGACTTTGCTGGCGCAACCCACTACCCCGATCGAGGCGACGCACAGTGTGCTCATCATTAACGCAAGCTTCATGCTTTAACTCCTGTCAGAAGGACGGCCACGGTATTGCATACGGGAGTTACAGGTATAGCTAATGCTCGGCGTTTTTGTATCGAAAATTACAATGCGGCACTATTCAAAGACCCCTTCACGGGCAACGAACGCTTCGTGCGTCCCCGAATCCGGTTCACCACGAAGACCCGCTTTTCGCTGCCAACTCCCGCCGGCTATTGGCCCGCATCGCCTTGATCAACGACACCGTGCCCACCAGGATAATCACCGCGCCGAACAGGAAGTCGATGGTGTACAGCTGGAAGTCGTTCAATGGCCCCACCAGGAACACCCGGATCGCGCCGATACTCACCAGCGTCGCGAGAAAGTCGATCCCCGGCTCGTCGCGATAGAACACGTGCAGCAGCGGCAGGCACATCACCAGCAACAACAGCAACACAATCACCTTGAACGAGCCTTTGCGCTCGACGCTGAATGCACATTCGTTGGCGCCGTAGGGCTTATAGTCTTGCTCGCTGATCAACGAATTTTTCTCGTTGATGTACTCGGCACGGTTGTATTTCTGGATCGGAGTGAAGGTGTTCGACATCTGCATGCTGGTGGTGACGTTTTTGAAACGCAGGTCGACGCGCTCGTTACCCTTGAGGTAGTACAGCACCGGTTTGTAGCCGTAGCGGTAGGTGTCGAATGGAAAATCCGTCGCACGCCCCTGGACGTCGATGGGCCGGGACTCAAGTTCGGCGTAGGCACTTTTGTTGACTGAAGACAGATTGCGGCTCAGGGGTTTGATCTTGACCTGTTCCATGAAAATCGGCGCAACGCCGTAGGACCACTGCAGCGGCTCCATGCGCAGCCGCAGTTCGTTGCGGCCCAGGTCATAGCGATCAAAGGTGCGCTCGGACACGACAACCGCCCCCGAGAGCATGAACTCGCCGTGAACGTTGTTGGTGATACGCAGCGACAGTTGATCCTTGCCCTGCCCGCTGCTATCGCTGGCGGGCGGCGTGCCGCACCAGGCGTAGCTGTCGAATGCATCCCCGAGCTGGCCGTTACGGTTCTCTTTGAACACATAAAAGTAACTGCCCCACAGGGCCGCCATCAGCAACAGCGCCATCAACCCTAAAATCTTCTTGCCCGCGCCCAAACCAGACTCCTTTCTTCACCAGCTCCTTAAGAGACGCGGACTCTACCAAAATGCCATCAGTGGCCCAAGCAAAAAGACCTGGACAAGGAAGATCCCTGTAGCCAAGGGGTTAGATTCAAGTCGGCGAGTTAAAACGCAGTCCTTGTGGGAGCGGGCTTGCTCGCGAGTGCGGTGTGTCACTTAACAAATAAATTGACTGATCTACCACCTTCGCGAGCAAGCCCGCTCCCACAAGAATTGCGCTTAGCTCACTGGCATCGGGGCAAGCCTCAACGCCGTCGAAACAACGGCCGCGGCTCAATCACCGAACGCCCATACAACACGCTCATCCCCGCCAATCCCTTCAGCGCATCTTCGGCAGACTTGTCTTCGCGCACGGCAAAGCTGTCGAAGCCGCATTGGCGCATGTGGCTGAGTTGATCGCGCAGCACATCGCCAATCGCGCGCAATTCGCCTTGCCAACCGAATCGCGTACGCAACAGATAGGCCTGGCTGTAAGCGCGTCCGTCGCGAAAACTCGGGAAGTCCAGGGCAATCAGCGGCAGGTCGGGGAACCACGGAATCAGATTTGTCACTTCATCGTCTGGACCGAGCCAGACACCTTCGAGCGCGGTTGTGGTATCGGCGTTAAGCGCCAGCCACTGGGGTAATGGCAGGATCAGCGGCCCGGTTGGCAGTTCACCGGTCGTTTCACGAATCAACTGCCACGGGTCATCGCGCACCCACTCGGCACCGCCCTCTCGCAAACGCACCAGATTGTTCATGCCGACACCTCCAGCACCTTCGGATAAACCCGCTCCTTGAATGGCTCCAGACCGATGCGCGCCAGGGTATCGACGAACAGTTCTTCGCTCTCGCGGTAGCGCACGAACGTGCCGATGATCCGTTCAATCACATCGGGCACTTCGGCGGCACTGAAGGACGGGCCGATGACCTTGCCCAACGCGCTGTTCTTGCCCTGGGCGCCGCCGAGGGTGATCTGGTACCACTCGCTGCCGTTCTTGTCGACGCCAAGGATGCCGATGTTGCCGATGTGGTGATGGCCGCAGGCGTTCATGCAGCCGGAGATGTTCAGGCTGATGTCGCCCAGGTCATGCAGGTAATCCAGATCGTCGAAACGCGCCTGAATCGCTTGCGCGATGGGGATCGACTTGGCGTTGGCCAGGGCGCAGAAGTCGCCGCCGGGGCAAGCGATGATGTCGGTCAGCAAGCCGATGTTGGCACTCCCCAGGCCTTGCTCGCAGGCCAGGCACCACAGCACATGAAGATCGGCCTTGGGCACATCCGGCAGGACGATGTTCTGTTCATGGGCGATGCGGATTTCGCCGAAACCGAACTGCTCGGACCACTGCGCCACCGCTTCCATTTGCTCGGCCGTGACATCCCCCGGCGGCGCGGCGATGCCCGGTTTGGTCGACAGCACCACGCTGGCATACCCCGGCACCTTGTGCGGCTGAACGTTGCGCGCCACCCAACGGGCGAACGCCGGGTGCTCGGCCAGGCGTGTGCCGAAGTCCAGGTCGGTGCCGGCCAGTGAACGGTAATCGGGTGGCACAAAGGCACTGGCGACACGCTCATACTCGACGTCGGTCAACTGCGCCGGGCCGTCCTTGAGGTGTTGCCACTCCTCCTCCACTTCCTTGGCGAACGCTTCGATCCCCAGCGCCTTGACCAGAATCTTGATCCGCGCCTTGTACTTGTTATCACGCCGTCCGTGGCGGTTGTAGACCCGCAGCACCGCCTCGACATAAGACAGCAAATGCTGCCACGGCAAGCCTTCGCGAATCTGCAGACCGAGAATCGGCGTACGCCCCAACCCGCCACCCACAATCACCCGCAAGAGCATTTGCCCGCTGTCGTCGCGATAAAGATAAAGACCGATGTCATGCATCATGATCGCCGCGCGGTCCTGTTTCGACGAGCAAATGGCGATCTTGAACTTGCGCGGCAGGAACAGGAATTCCGGGTTGATGGTCGACCATTGCCGCAGGATCTCCGCCAGCGGACGCGGGTCCATCAGCTCGTCCGCCGCAACGCCGGCGAAGGCTTCGGTGGTGATGTTGCGCACGCAGTTGCCGGAGGTCTGGATCGCATGCATTTCCACTTGGGCAAGGCGTTCGAGGATGTCCGGAACCTGAGCCAGTTCGATCCAGTTGAACTGCATGTTTTGCCGGGTGGTGAAGTGGCCGTAACCACGATCGTAGTCCCGGGCAATGCTCGCCAGAGTGCGCATTTGCCTGGCGCTCAGGGTGCCGTAAGGAATCGCCACGCGCAGCATGTAGGCGTGTTTTTGCATGTACAGGCCATTCTGCAAACGCAGGGGCAGGAACTCTTCTTCGCTCAATTCGCCGGCCATGAAACGTTCGACCTGATCGCGAAACTGCGCAACACGCTCGAACACCAGGGCCCGGTCATAGTCATCGTATTGATACATGTGGCTACCTCATCAGGAAAGTTCTCACCCGCTACCCGCGGCGCCGCATCGCCCGTAGCAGCTGCCGAGCCCGCGAGGCTGCGTTCGGCTGCGCAGCAGTCGCAAACCCTGCACTCCCGGTTCACCTGACAGACCGCGTCGTTAGCTTTCACGACTGCTGCGCAGCCGAACGCAGCCTCGCGGGCTCGGCAGCTGCTACGGGGTTTCGGATGTTTGTGGTGATGACTATGAAGCAACAGCGCAGTACGTTACAGATTCAGCTAAACACTAAAAAACCGTATCAGGACGCGACTGATGGCCGCAGGCGTGCCCCGCATCTGATCCGTATAAATGAAAGTTTCCTGAGACTGTTTTGTTTCCGGCAGGGTTTCTACAGTTCATGGCATGCCAGACCGGGTGGCCTGGCAAGACTTTGCAACCGTGGAAGAACTGACCATGAGCACAGCAACAATCGGACTGGCCTATAACTACAAGGTCGTCCGCCAATTCGTCGTGGCAACTGTGGTATGGGGCGTCGTCGGGATGGCGATGGGGGTATGGATCGCCTCGCAACTGGTATGGCCCGAGATGAACCTCGACCTGCCATGGACCACCTTCGGCCGCTTGCGCCCGCTGCACACCAGCCTGGTGATTTTCGGCTTTGCCGGCAGCGCGCAATTCGCCGCCAGTTACTACGCCGTGCAGCGCACCTGCCAGGTACGGCTGTTCTCGGACAAGCTCGCCGCATTCACCTTCTGGGGCTGGCAATCGGTGATTGTGGTGATGCTGATAAGCCTGCCGCTGGGCTACACCACCACCAAGGAATACGCCGAGATCGAGTTCTCCGGCGCGGTGTGGATGACGGTGGTCTGGCTCGCCTACGCCGTCGTGTTCTTCACCACCGTGGTGCGCCGCAAGACCAGGCATATCTACGTCGGCAACTGGTTCTTTGGCGCGTTCATCGTGGTGATCGCGATGCTGCACGTGGTCAATCACCTGTCGATTCCGGTGGACTGGTTCAAGTCGTATCCGGTGTATTCCGGGGCCACCGACGCGATGGTGCAGTGGTGGTACGGCCACAACGCGGTGGGCTTTTTCCTCACCACCGGGTTTCTCGGGATGATGTATTACTTCGTGCCGAAACAGGTGGGTCGGCCGGTGTATTCCTATCGCTTGTCGATCGTGCACTTCTGGGCGTTGATCACCCTGTACATCTGGGCTGGCCCGCACCATCTGCACTACACCGCGTTGCCGGACTGGGCGCAGTCTCTGGGCATGGCGATGTCGCTGATTCTGCTGGCGCCGAGCTGGGGCGGGATGATCAACGGCATGATGACGCTCTCGGGCGCCTGGCATAAGTTGCGCACCGACCCGATCCTGCGCTTCCTCGTGCTATCCCTGGCCTTCTACGGCATGTCGACCTTCGAAGGGCCAATGATGGCGATCAAGACGGTCAATGCCCTCTCCCACTACACCGACTGGACCATCGGCCACGTGCACGCCGGCGCGCTCGGCTGGGTAGCGATGATCACCTTCGGCGCCATCTACCACATGGTCCCGAAAGTCTTTGGCCGCACGCAAATGCACAGCGTGCCGCTGATCAACCTGCACTTCTGGCTGGCGACCATCGGCACCGTGCTGTACATCGCCTCGATGTGGGTCAACGGCATCACCCAGGGCTTGATGTGGCGTGCGATCAACGACGACGGCACGCTGACCTACTCGTTCGTCGAGGCGTTGCAGGCCAGCCATCCGGGCTTCATCGTGCGGTTTGTCGGCGGGGTGTTCTTCCTCAGCGGCATGCTGCTGATGGCTTATAACGTGTGGCGTACGGTGCGGGTTGCAGATGTGAAGATGGCCGAACTTGAAGCGCAGTATGCCTGAGGCAAGGAGCCCGACATGATCGAGATGGCGCTGAATTTATTGGGTCTGCTGGGGCTTTGGCTGGCGATCGAATACTGCCTCAAACACCAGACAAACGAGAGCCTGGACGATGCCAGCCTGATACCGTTTGCGGATGACCCCGAGGTGGCGCGGCGGGTGGAATTGGCCACCGGCAAGAAAGTGAATGCCATCGCCCCGGAAGAGGCGAAGCCGGGCTGGGGCAACCTCGAAATCTGAGGTACACCCCATCCACTGTGGGAGCGGGCTTGCCCGCGATGGCGGCTTAACATTCAACATTTGTATCGACTGACACTCCGCAATCGCGGGCAAGCCCGCTCCCACAGGGTTGAGTATCGATTAGTTGCGCTCGCGGGGAATCAGGCTCTGCAGTTGCTGCGCCAAAAAGTTCGCATCGAAGGCAAACGTGTCCGGGTCTTTCAGGCCATTGGTCTTGCGCCATTGCCAAGCGCTGGACGGTGGCAGGCACACCAGCGAAATGCTGCCATAGCGCGCCGCGGTCAACCCCATCACGGCCAGGGAAATCTGCCCACCCGCGCCCATCACATCCGGCACGAATTCAACCGGTTTCCCTGCGATGACGATGCTCAGTTTTTCGGTCTTGAACGTCGACGTCTCCACCGGCACGCTCGGCCCGGACGCGACATAGGCCTCGCGGCTCACTTCCAGCAGGTTCGGCGCCAGGACCGGTGCCAGCCACTGCTGGATCTGATCGAACAACTCACCAATGCGCGTCGCCCACACGGCCGATTGCGCCTCAAACTGTTGCTTCTTGTGCGCTTCGCTTTCTGCGTAGTGGCGAAGCATCTCACCCAGTTGCTGTACATCGTCCATTGCGGTGTTCCTTTGGTTGAAGCGCTGCTGCGGACTTTGAGCATGGCAGATGCGCGCTGCCGGCGTACGACTAAAAGCGCGAGCGGTACTGGCTGGGGGTCATGGCCAGGTATTTGCGAAAGGCACTGCCCATGTGGGACTGATGGGCGAAGCCGACATCCAGAGCGATGCTGGCCAAGGGTAGCGCCGTGCGCTCGATCAGCCTGCGTGCGGCCTGAAGCCGCACTTCAACGAGGTAAGCGTGGGGTGTCAGGCCGATAGTGCGGGTGAAATCACGCAGAAAGCGCAGTTCGTTGTGCCCATAGGTGACAGCCAATTGTTCCAGCGTGAGGGGGTGCTGGAACTGCTCGGCGATCTGTTCCATGACTCGGGCAAAGGCCTTGGACGTGGCATGCTGCGTTGTATCGGTTATCGAACCCGCGACGCCAACCAGCGCCACGGCAGATTGCTCAAGCGCCAGCAGGTCGGGCTGCGTGGCGAGCAACTGACGCCGCATATCTCGCGCCAGGGTCAGCGCACGCCGATTGCCGCAAGATTGCATGCGGTGAGCGACAGCCGGTAACCGTTCGCTGGCGAACGGCTCGTCCAGCCGCATCAGTAGATACTCCCCCCCAGAGGCCGATTCGGAAAACACCTCCACGCCGACCGGCGTGTACGCCAATACGCCCGGCCAGGTATCGAAATCCGTCCGCCGGTCAGAATCGATCGCGTGCACGCCCTGCTGACGTTCCAGCGTCACCCCGAGGGTTTGCGACTGCGCCGGATCCCGCGCACTGTAAGGCGCACGAGGCAAGAGTTGCAGGCAGAGTCTGCCGCCCAACAGGTTCTCGTTCAGCACACCGGGCATGTGAAATTTCCTGATAGATCGGAACAATGATCCACTGGACACTCTCCCCCAAGGGTTTGCCATTCACAGGAGTACGACATGCGCACCATCGGCCTTATCGGCGGCATGAGCTGGGAGTCCAGCGCCGAGTATTACCGCCTCATCAACCAGCAGGTACGCGATCGCCTCGGGCCTTTGCGTTCGGCGAAATTGCTAATGTACAGCGTCGACTTCGGCCCTGTCGAACAGGCCCAGCATGCCGGGCGCTGGGACGATGCGGCGGCGATTCTGGTGGATGCCGCGCAACGCCTGGAGGCTGGCGGCGCTGACTGCGTGGTGCTGTGTACCAACACCATGCACAAGGTGGCCGGGCAGATTCAGTCCGCGATAGATGTTCCGTTCCTGCACATTGCCGACCCTGCCGCTCAGGCGGCGCTGGATGCCGGTGCGCTGCGGGTGGGCCTGCTCGGTACTGCATTCACCATGGAGCAGGACTTTCTCAAGGCACGTCTGACGGCCAAAGGCCTGACGGTGCTGGTGCCGGAGGCCGAAGAACGTCGGGCGGTGCACCGGATCATCTATGACGAGTTGTGCGTCGGGGTAATCAGCGAGGCGTCGCGCCAGGTTTATCAACGGGTGATCGAAGCGCTGACCGAACGCGGCGCCCAGGCGATCATCCTCGGCTGCACCGAGATCGGGCTGCTGATCAAACCCGAGCACAGCGCCCTGCCCTTGTTCGACACCACCGAACTGCACGCGCAGGCGGCGGTGGCGTTTGCCTTGGGCGACTGACTCAATCGGCCTTGGGCGTGCGACGCAGGCGCGCCATGCTCAGGGTATCGACCAGCCGACCGTCACGCACAGCATAGTCGCGGAACAGGCCTTCGGTCTCGAAGCCGAATTTTCGGTACAGGCCGACGGCCGCTTCGTTGTCGGCGTACACCGAGAGTTCGACCCGTTGCAGGTTCATCCAGTTATCGGCGACGTCGAGCGCCGCTGCCAGCAGCTTCGAACCGACCCCCTTGCCTTGCCAAGCCACGGCCACACCCATACCGAAGCTGCCGGCGTGGCTGCGGCGAACACGCGAAAACTGTTCCAGACCGATGTTGCCGATGACCATTCCCTGGTGCAGCGCCACCAGTTTCACCGCCCGTTCATTGTCCGCCATCAGGCGTTGGCGCCAGACTTCGGTGGACTGAAACGGCATTTGCAGCACCTGACGGGCCACAGCCGGGTCGTTGTAGAGGGCGGTGACACCCTCGATGTGGGATTCGTTGAAACGTTCAAGATGGATGGCCGGGTCGTGGTCGGGCATGGTGGGTTCATCCTTGATCGAGATGTGGCCGATCACTCTAAACCGCCATTCCCATGAGTGGCGAGATTAAAATGTGGGAGCGGGCTTGCTCGCGAAGGCGGTGTGTCATTCAACATCCAGGTCGACTGAATAACCGCCTTCGCGAGCAAGCGCGCTCCCACAGGGATCTGCGTCATTTCTGGAACCGGGTCTGCCGCTTGTAGAAGGCAGAACGAGTGGAATTCATACCGACACAGACCTACACGCAAAGCAGCGCTTCAGCGGTTGACTGCCCTGCCCTCACTCCCTATCCTCGCGCCTGTCACGACTCATTCGTGATCGGGTTTGACGGCTCGAATTTTCTTACGACGTGCATAGCCTTTCTCTGCTCGAGCACTTTTGTGCCCGTTGCATTTCTTTATGGCGACTGTGCGCGGGGCACCTTCGGGTGCGCCGGGTTCGTGAGACCGGTCCGTCAACCCACGCACAGTTGCCACCCAATTTCGTTTGACGGCGATTTTCGTGGCAGCTCTTTTGAATCTCACGGAGCTACACCCATGACGGAACCAACCACAAAATCCACCCCCTTCGCCCCCTGCGATCACGTCGACCACCACCTCTTCGCCGTACAACCCGGCATCCCGCTACTCGATGCCCTGGAACACGCCGCGGTCTACCTCAGCTGCGCCGAAGCCCTCGCCCATCAAGCTCCCAGCGCCACCCGCCCAGAGCACAGCGCCTCACTCCGCTGGGCCAGCCAGCAAATGCTCGGCACCGCGCGGTCTCTGGTGCAGGCCTCCATCGACGGTCTGCACAGCGCGCAAGCAGGGGGTGAAGCATGAACCCACACATGCCAATGACCCACAATGACGGCGACATGCCGGTGCTGCTGGTTGCCACCGAGCCACCACTGGATCTGCTGCACCGCAGTGCCGCCAGTCGCTTTCTGGCGGTGACGCAGATGATGGAAAGCCTGGCCAGTCTTGATATCACTCAGGCCAAAGGCGCCGACGTGCAGCAACTGGCGCACGCGGCGGCGATGTTGTTGCGCGATGGTTGTGATGTGATGGATGTGCTGGGGCGGCGGATTCGGGCGCGGGATTGAGGTCGACGCCCAGGCACTGTGGCCAGGGGCAAGCCCCTCGCCACAAACGCACTCTTGCCAGAAGCTCAGTCGAGCTGCTCGAACCACTCCCGCCGCTCGTTGAAGGTGTTGCGGATCAGCTCGACGATCCCCTGCACCTCGGCCTCATTTCGGGAGTCGGCATTAACCGCCATCCACACCTGGCGCTGCATCGGTTGGTTGAACAGCCCGGGCAACGCCAGCAGCCCTCGATCGAATCGGCTCATGTAGTGCGGCAGCAAACCGATGCAGGCACTGCAACGGATCATCTCCAGCATCAATTCATAGGAATGCAACTGCACCACCCCCGCCAGACGCTGTTCCACCAAGCTATTCCACGGTAGAAAGTTGTCGACCTGGCGGTCGTGCTGCCATTGCACCAGCATGAAATCGGTCAGGTCACCCAGGCTGTCCGGGCGGGCCGCGACCCGCGAGTAACGTTTGGCAATGTGCGGCAGATAGTCCAGCCGTGCCAGACGCTGGGGCTCGCTGATGGCGAAACTGGGGCCGGGCGATGGCGAATCGGTGCCCGCCAGCCACACCACCACATCGGCGCTGATCGCCCGTAGGGACAACTCGCTATCGAGGGAGATGATGTCCAGGCGCACACTGGCGTTGCGCCGCAGCAGCGCGACCAGGTCGCGACCGAGGATGTCGTGCAGGATCGACTCGGCAACGGCCAGGCGCACCAACGGCTGTTCGATCACTGGCAAATCGCGCTCACGGGCCAAGGCCATCAACTGCGCCTGAAGCTGCAACCCGTCACGACTGAGGGCAAAGCCATTGCCCGAATGGCAGAACAGCGAGCGCTGCAGTTGCGCTTCAAGTTGCGCCAATTGTTTACGCAACTGGGTCGACTTGATGTTGAGACTGCGGGCCGCTTGCATGAAACAGCCACAGCGGGCGCTGACCCTGAAAGCCTGCAGCAACACCGGATCGATTCCGGCTATCCGTGCGTGAGAGGCGTTGCTGTGTTCTACGGGCGAACGGTACTCGGCCACGCCCTGACGCCCGGCGGATTCCATGAATGACATCGATGACTCCCTGTCGATCTGTCCTTGACCGTTTCATCCTGCTGATCGTTCATGAATCTGATGTGACAAACGGGTAAAAACCAAACCAATAATCAACTGCTGGGCGTTTGCCGAAAACTCACCGCCAGGCGATTCCAGCTGTTGATGGCGCTGATGGCCATCGTCAGGTCGACCAGTTCCCCTTCACCGAACTGCTCCCGGGCCAGTGCATAAACATCGTCCGGCACGTGGCTTTGCGCAAGCAGGGTCACCGCTTCGGTCCAGGCCAGGGCCGCCCGCTCCCGAGGGCTGAAAAAGCCGCTGTCACGCCAGACCACGATCGCATACAGCCGCCGATCGGTCTCGCCGATACGACGTGCGTCCACCGAGTGCATGTCCGTGCAGAAGGCGCAGCCATTGAGCTGCGAGGCGCGGATCTTGATCAGGTTCAGCAACGCCGGTTCGATGCTCAGATCACGGGTCAAGGCCTCCATGGCGATCATGGCTTTCATCGCCTTGGGCGATGCGCTGTAGTAATCCAGGCGAACGGTCATGGCGGCGGCCTCGTGGCGCGAATCGGTATCTCCACGTTAGGCGCTGATGCACGAGCGTTACAGAGCCAATTCAGCGAAAAAGCCATGGACCGCCCGGTAGCAGGCCAATCGCAGGTTTTTCACCCACGCAACTTCTGCACAGCCGTTCATGCGGGTAATCTGGCGCGACGTACAGTCGCCTCACAATCGCCCCAGGAGCCTCGCCGGTATGGAACTTCATGTTGTCATCAACGGCCGCAAGGATCTGGCAGGCCAGCTGTACCGGCAACTGCGCAGCGCCATCGAATCCGGGCGTCTGGCAGCCGGCACACAATTGCCGCCCAGCCGTTTGCTGGCTGAACAACTGGGGATTTCGCGCAAGACCATTTCCGACACCTATGCGCAATTGACCTACGAAAACTTCCTCACCGGGGTGATCGGCAAAGGCACCTACGTCAATGCCCGGGCGGCAAAAGTCGTCCTTAAACAGAGCCATTCGGAGTTGGCCAGCTTTGACGTCATCGAGAGCTGGCGCAAGTTGCCGACGTTCTTGCGCCACCCGACACTGGAAGGCTCGCTACGCTACGATTTCATCGGTGGCGCTACCAGCAAGGGCCAGTTCCCGCAGGACGACTGGCGCCGTTGTACTTCCCATGCCTTGCGCCAGATCGCCGGTTCCAAGGGTTTCTATAGTCTGCCCGAAGGCCTGCCGGCGTTGCGCAATGCGATTGCGCGGCATATCGCGTTTTCCCGCGGGGTCAATTGTCAGGACGAAGACGTGGTGGTGTGCAACGGTGCGCAGCAGGCGCTGGACCTGATCTCCCGGGTGCTGACCCAACCGGGCAGCCTCGTGGCCATGGAAGACCCCGGTTACCCGCCAGCGCGCCTGTTGTTCGGGACTCATGGCGCAACGGTGGTCGGCATACCGGTCGATGCGCAAGGCATTCAGGTCGAGCACATTCCCGACGGCACGCGGCTGATTTATGTCACCCCCTCCCACCAGTTCCCCTTGGGCATGCCCATGAGCCACGAGCGTCGGCTGGCGTTGCTGGAACGGGCCCACGAACTGGGCGCGATCATCATCGAGGACGATTACGACAGCGAGTTCCGCTATGAAGGCCGGCCCACCGACTCGCTGCAAAGCCTGGACGAGCGCGGCATCGTTGCCTACGTCGGCACCTTCTCGAAGACCCTGTTGCCGGAGTTGCGGCTGGGGTACGCGATTTTGCCGCCGGCGATTCTCGAAGCGGTGATCAGTGCCAAGCAGCTCACCGACCGGCACACCTCCACCCTGCCCCAATGGGCGCTGGCCAAGTTCATCGCCGAAGGCTGTCTGCTCAAGCACATTCGGCGTTGCCATACGATTTACGCCGGGCGCCGCGAACGGATCCTGGCGCGGATGGCGGGCGACCTTTCGCCATGGTTCGAGGCGGTGCCGACCACGGCCGGGTTTCACATGGCAGTACTGTGCAAGGTGCCGGTCGATATTCCATTGGTGATCGAACTCGCGAAAAAAGTCGAAGTGGGGCTCTATACCCTGGACGACTTTTTTTACCAGCAAGCGCCACGGGCCGGGCTTTTCCTGGGATTCGGGGCCATCGAAACCCTGGACATCGACATCGCCCTGGACCGCTTGCGCGACATTCTGCAGCAGGTTGCCTGAGGGATTGGTCTGCGGGTTTATCCGGTGATTGGCTATTGGCGGTCCGGGGGTGCAGGCCTATCCTGAATGGGCGTTATCCCTCAATGAGCAGGATTCGTCCGGCCTGATTCAGGAGTGTGAGTAATGTCCAACCAAGTGTTCAACACCGTAAAGGTGCAGGCTGCCGCCGGTCGCTCGGACGAACTGGGCAAGCAACTGCAAAAGATTGTCGACACCCTGCGCGAACTTCCGGGCTGTGACGGCTATATGGTCGACCGCTGCCCCGAAGACGACACCCGCTGGACGGTCAGCGCCCGCTGGCAATCGGAAGCGGCCATGCAAGCGCATTTCAATCGCCCCGAAGTGCAAGGCTTTATCGGCCTGATCGACAGCCGACTGGCCAACGCCGTCGACTTCAACAGCTTTCCTATCGTCTAAAACAAGATCAAAAGATCGCAGCCCCGTAGCAGCTGTCGAGCCTGCGAGGCTGCGTTCGGCTGCGAAGCAGTCGTGAGTCCAGCTGACGCGATCTGTCTGACGCACCGCGAGTTCTGATTTGACGACTGCTTCGCAGCCGAACGCAGCCTCGCAGGCTCGACAGCTGCTACAGGGAACGTAACATCAGTGATTGGTCCCCTCACCTTCCGGAAAATTGGCCGTTTGATTCGCCGATAGCGCGGCTTACTGTGGTCCCTGACGACTCACCACCACAGGTAATCAACCATGAATGCAATTCGCTTTTTTGCCGCCTCTCTCACCGCCCTGGCGCTGAGCGTTTCAGCCTCGGCATTCGCCGACAAAACCGCCGCCCCTTCGGAAAACGTCACCGTCCTGCAGGACCAGATGCTAAAAAACGCCCCCGGCAAAAAGGCGTTGATGATCGAAGTCGATTACGCGCCGGGCCAATCGTCCATCGCCCATAAACACCAGGGCACGGCCATGGCCTACGTGCTGTCGGGAGAGATCACTTCTCAAGTCAAAGGAGAAAAAGCGACCACCTACAAGGCTGGTGAATTCTGGTACGAACCGGCCGGCTCGGAACATCTGGTCTCGAAAAATGCCAGCGCCACAAAGCCTGCCAAGCTATTGGTGTTCATGGTGTTGGCCCCGGATGAGAAAGTGTTGATTCCATTGGAGAACTGATAGCTGAGGCGTTGCTGATGGCCTCTTCGCGGGCAAGCCTCGCTCCTACACTCATACGTTCATACGTTCATACGTTCATAGGACACTAACTTTGTAGGAGCGAGGCTTGCCCGCGAAGAGGCCCGACCAGACAGCACAAAACTTTCAGGCAAAAAAAA